>NZ_JBIBHU010000013.1:0-230581 GCF_042957205.1 Kitasatospora sp. NPDC008115
CACTGCGGAGCATTGGCGACCGACGACAACGCGGCGAGGTGCGTGCCCCGGCGCCGCGGACCCGGCAAAGATCCGCAAGACACGCCCTAGGTCGCCGGTCCGCCTGCGGCGCCCGCCGCGGCACCGCCGAGAACGGCCCCGGGGCCCGCGCCCTGGGGCTGTTCGCTGCCGCCCTGCCCCGGTAGCGTGCCCGGCATGGCGGCGCACCCCCCGGACCCCGACCCCACCCGCCACGGCCGGCTGCGCCCGGTCGCGGCCTGGGCACTGGACGGCCGCCCGCCGCGCGGGGTGCCGGGCGCGTTCGGCGAACCGTGCGCCCGGGTCGGGCGGGACCTGCTGCGGGCGCCCGGAACCGGCGTGCCGTCGGCGGGCCTGCGCTGGGACCTCTCGGTGGACACCCCGTCCGGGTTCATGCTCGGACTGGCCACGGACACCCTCCGGTTCGCCCTCCCCGCCGACCCCGCACTGCCGTCCGGGCGGCTCACCTCCTGGGTGGCCGAGATCGTCCAGGACCACCTGGCCGGCTACGAGTTCTTCCAGTGGCCGGCCTGCCCGGGGCACCCGCACCTCCTGAAGCCCGTCCTCACGGCCGGCGAGGCCCGCTGGTGCTGCCCGGCCGGCGGACACGGGCAGGGCCTCATCGGTTCCCTGGCCGCCGGCTGACCCCGGTCACCCCAGCCGGACCAGCTCCCCCATCGCCTCGCGCTCGATCCGGGCCAGCCCGTCCAGCAGGCGGCCGGCCCGCTCCAGCGGCGCGGCGTCCCCGGACTCCCCCGCCGCGCCGACCAGTTCGGCCACCTCGGTCCAGCCCGCCGCCGCCTCGGCGTAGCGGTCGCGGGCGGCGCGGACCCGGGGGTCGTCGAGCAGTTCGGCGCACTCGCCGAGGAAGTCCCGGTAGAGGTTGCGGAACAGCGCGCCGCCGGTCCCGGCCAGCTCCATCAGCCGGGCGGCCTGCGGCAGTTGGCGCTCCGGCCGCTCGGCGCGGGCCAGCCAGCCGGGCACCAGGCCGGCCGCCTTGGTGATCCCCCGGTGGCCGAGGTTGGCGATCGGCGGGTGCAGGAACGCCGCCGCGCACTCGGCCATCGCCGGGGCCACCAGGGCGCGCGGGTCCGGGAGTTCGCCGCGCAGGGCGAGGGTGAAGGAGCGGTTGCGGGCGGTCATCGGGCCGCGCTCGGCGCGCGCCGCCGCGAGCGAGGCCAGGCTGGTGGTGACCGCGCCGCCCTGCTGCCCGGTGTCCACCAGGCGGGCGGTCCCGCCGTCGTAGCCCTCCATCGCGACCACGTGCCCGCCGAAGTGCACCTTGGAGGTGAAGTACTCCAGGTGGTAGCTGTCGAGCTGGAGCCCGACCGGGCGCCCGGCGTCCAGTTCGTCGGCCACGTTCCGCCAGGCCCGCCGGGCGGAGGCGGTCTCCCGGACGTCCAGCTCCAGGCCGAGCCGGGCGGCCAGCGAGCGGGTCAGCCCGAACGGCTTGACCCGGCCGCCGAGGAACGGGAAGTCCATGCCCTTGCCGTCCCAGTAGACGAACGACAGCCCGGCCCCGAGCCCGAACAGCATCGGCTCGGACAGCTCGACGCCCTCGTGGCGCAGCAGCACGCCCAGCGCCGTCGTCTCGCAGTGCTTCCCGCCGCGCGGCTCCGTCATGCCGCCTCCTCCGTCCGCTCCTCGACCCGGACCACCAGCCGGGTCGTCCACTCCTCCGCCGGGGCCTCCCCCGGTCCGACCAGGTACGCCTCCCGCACCGGCGCCACCGGCCGCAGTCCGCGCTCGTGCACGGCGGCCAGCAACGCGTGGTAGGCGAGCGGCAGTTGGACGTACGGGCCGTGGTGCACCGTGGCCACCACCGGCCCGCCGGGCAGCACTTCGCGCTCCAGGCCGGCCGGCAGCACGCCCGCCCCGTCCGCCGCACCCGCTGCGCCGTCCGGCTGCGCCGTCTCGGCGCCGACCGCGATCCGCATGCCCTCCGCGAGGTCCAGCGGGAACAGCCCCCACAGCGGGGGCCGCCACGGCGTGCCGTCCAGTCCCGCCAGCAGCCGGCCGACGCACCCGCCGATCCGCTGCGCCAGTTCGCCCGGCCCGGCCACCGCCCGCACCACGGCGAGCCGGCGCCCCGGCTCCCGGCCGGTGGTGATCTCGTACCCGGGCAGCCCGCCGCCGTCCGCGAGGCGCTCCAGCAGCTCCAGGCGGGCCCGGTCGCGGGTGATCCGCTCGGCGACCCGGTCGCGTTCGGCGCGCAGCAGGCGGGCCCGCTCCGCCTCGGTGGCCGCCAGGGTCGCGCCGATCACCGCCAGCGGCACGTCGAGTTCGCGCAGCAGGGCGACGGTGAGCGCGTCGCGGGCCTGGTCCGGGGCGTAGTAGCGGTACCCGGTGGCGGGGTCGACCCGGGCCGGGGTGAGCAGGCCGGTGTCGTCGTAGTGGCGGAGCTGTTTGACGCTCAGCCGGCAGAGGCGGGCGAAGCGCCCGATGGTGAGGAGGTCGTCCCGCAGGACGTCGTCTGGGTCTCGCACGGCCCCATCGTGGACCCTCCCGCCGTGGGAGGGTCCACCGCGCCCGGCTTCGCGGCCGAGGCGGCCGGCCGGCGAGACGCTGGGACATCTTCCCGAGACAGCGGGATATTCAGCCGCGCGCGGGCCGCTCCTACCGTTGATCACGTCACGAAGAGCACGGTCTTCCCGAGAAGGAGCAGTCCCATGCGCGCAGTCACCCAGAAGTCCTTCGGCGGCCCGGAGGTCCTGGAGGTCGTCGAGGCCGAGCGGCCCGTCCCGCTCGGCGCCGAGGTCCTCGTCCGGGTCCACGCCAGCGGCGTCAACCCGGTGGACGCGGCGGTGCGCTCCGGTGCCTACCCGCTGCTCGGCGAGCCGCCGTTCGGGGTCGGCTGGGACATCTCCGGCGTGGTCGAGGAGGTCGGCCCGGGCGCCCGGTTCAAGGTCGGCGACGAGGTGTTCGGGATGCCGTTCTTCCCGCGCGCCGCCACCGGCTACGCCGAGTACGTGGCGGTGCCCTCCCGCCAGGTGGCCCGCAAGCCCGCCTCGCTGGACCACGTGCGGGCCGCCGCGCTGCCGCTGGCCGCGCTGACCGCCTGGCAGGGCCTGGTGGACGCGGCGCGGCTGTCCGAGGGGCAGCGGGTGCTGATCCACCGGGCGGCGGGCGGCGTCGGCCACCTCGCCGTGCAGATCGCCAAGGCCCGCGGCGCGCACGTGATCGGCCTGGCGAGCGCGCCGAAGCACGACTTCGTGCGTTCGCTGGGCGCCGACGAGGTGCTCGACTACCGCGAGGAGGGCTTCCTCGGGCGGGTCGGCGAGGTGGACGTGGTGTTCGACTCGTCCTCGCAGGGCACCGCCTCCCTGGAGGTGCTGCCGGCGGGCGGCGTGCTGGTCTCGATCATGGAGCACTGGAACACCGAACTGGCCGCCGAGGTCGAGGCCGCCGGGCGGCGGTTCGCGGGCGTCATGGTGGAGCCGGACTACGCCTCGCTGGAGGCGATCGCCCGGCTGGTCGACGAGGGCCTGCTCCGTCCGCACGTCGCCGAAACCTTCCCGCTGGAGGAGGCCGCCAAGGCGCACGAGCTGATCGCCACCGGCCGCACCCAGGGCAAGATCGTCCTGACCGTCGGCTGAGTTCCGTAGGCTTCACGGGGACGGCGGAGACCGGCGAGCGAGGAGGGCGCATGGACATCCTGACCGAGGCACTGGGCTCGATGCGCACGGGGCAGCCCGCCTCCGTCCGCACCGAGGGACGGGCCCCGTGGGGGCTGCGGCTGCCCCCGGTCGCCGGCGCCGGCTTCCACGTGGTGCTGTACGGGACGTGCTGGCTGGTGCCGCTGGAGGACGGGGCCGCGCCGATCGCGCTCAGCCCGGGGGACGTGGTGTTCCTGCGCGACGGCCGCGGCCACGTCCTCGCCGACCGGCCGGGCACCCCGGCCGTCCCCGAGCAGCCCTCGCAGTTCCGGCCGTCCCTGCCGATCGGCACCCTCAGCATCGGCGGGGACGGTCCGCGCACCAGCCTGCTGTGCGGCAACTACCACCTCGACCAGTCCCGCCCGCACCCGCTGGTGCGGCAACTGCCGGCGATCATCCACCTGCAGACCCGGCACGGGCGGCACCCGGAGCTGAGCGCGGCGGTCCAGCTGCTCGGCGCCGAGCTGGAGAACCCCAGGATCGGTTCGACCGGCATAGTCCCGGCGCTGATCGACTCGCTGCTGCTGTACATCCTGCGGGCCTGGTTCGAGGAACAGCCGCCCGGCGCCGCGGCCGGCTGGGCGGCGGCGCTCGGCGACTCGGCGGTGGCCCCGGCGCTCACCGCGATCCACGAGGCGCCGTCGACGGCGTGGACGGTGGAGTCGCTCGCCGCCCGGGCCGGCCTGTCCCGGGCGGCGTTCGCCCGCCGCTTCACCTCGCTGATCGGCGAGCCGCCGATGGCCTATCTGACCCGCTGGCGGATGACCACGGCGGCCCGGCTGCTGCGCGAGTCGGAGGCGCCGCTGACCACCGTCGCCGCGAGGACCGGCTACGGCTCGGAGTACGCGTTCGCGAAGGCGTTCAAGCGCGAGTTCGGCCTGGCCCCGGGCGGCTACCGCCGCGAGTCCCGGACGGCCTGAATCCGGGCCGGAGTGGGAAGTCGGACCGGCCGGGCCTCCCACTCCCGCGGGGCTACGCCTCGGCGACCGCCTCGCGCACCGCGGGGGCGATCTCGTTGGCCCAGCGGCCGAGGGTGAGCGGGTCCGGGGAGCCGTGGTCAGCGGCGAACAGGGTGAAGCCGGACGCGCCGTGCTCCAGCACCGCGCCGGTCAGCTCCGCCACCCACTGGTCCACCGAGCCGCCGAGCCAGGTCCTCTCCTCGTCCCTGGTCGCGGTCAGCGGGCGGTCGGTGATCCGGCCCGGGAGGTTGTAGACGGTGCGGATCTCGCGCGGGTCGCGCCCGACGGCGGCGGCCGCCTCGTCGACCACCGGCCGCGAGGTGCGGTAGCGCTCGCTGAGCCAGTCCGCCGCGTGGCCGGGGATCCAGCCGTCGGCGACCCGGCCGGTGACGGCCAGCGACTTGCGGCCGTTGGAGCCCGTCCACACCGGCGGCGCGGCCACCGGCGCGGGCTCGATCCCCCGCACCCGGTAGTGCCGGCCCTCGTGGGTGACCGGCTCGCCGCCGCCGGACAGCCGCTTGACCAGGACGATCGCCTCCTCGAAGGCCTCCACCGCCTCGCCGGGGCCGAGCCGCTCCACACCGAGGTCGGCGATCCGGTCCCAGAGCCCGCCGGCGCCCATGCCGAGCACCACCCGCCCGCCGGAGAGCGCGGACAGCGAGGTGACCGCCCGGGCCAGCAGCGGCGCGGGCCTGCTCGGCAGGTTGGTGACGTTGGCGAAGCCGCTGATCCGCTCGGTGCGCCCGAGCAGGAACCCGAGCGCGGCGTAGGCGTCCACCCGCCCGCCGAGGTAGGGGTGGTCGGACAGCGAGAAGTGGTCCAGGCCGTCCCGGTCGGCCTGCTGGACGACGCTCAGCAGCCGCCCGGTGTCGGCGAGGTCCCCCGGTGCGCCGAATCCGAAGACGACGGTACGACTCATGTTCCCTTGCCCCCAAAGCAGAAAAGAGTTGCAGTTCGCACTACGAACATATTAGTTCGCACCACGAACTGCAACCCTCGAACCGCCGGCTTCCGGCCCGCTACTCCCCGAACACCGGGGGCACCTTGTTGTCCAGCACGACCCGCCCGAGCAGCCCGGCGAGCACCTCCCGCTCCCCGTCGGACAGACCGGCCGGCAGCCCGTCGATCCGCCGGCAGGTCTCCGCGTGGAACCGCCCCGCCACCGCCCGCCCCTGCGGCGTCAACGCGACCCGCACCGCCCGCGCATCGTCCTCACAACTCTCCCGCCGCACCAGCCCGTTGCGCTCGGTCCGGTCAACCAGCCCGGTCAGGCTCGACTTGGCCAGCCGCAACAGACCGCCCAACTCCCCCATCACATAGGACCGCCCCATCAGCACGCACAGCAACTGCCCCTGCTGCGGCGTCAGCCCGTGCTCCCGCGCCGACTCGGCGTACACCGCGTCCACCAGGAACGCCGCCCGCACCAGCGCCCCCACGACCCCGATCCCCTCACCCGCGCTCTTGTCCACCCACCCACCCTACCGCGACAATTCGCACCACGAACTATCGCAGGCATCTGCTCCGGGTGAGACGATGGTGGCATGACTGGATTCCAGGCCCCCGAACGACACGCGCAGCTACTGGCCTACGCGCAGAGCCTGAATCCGCCATCGGGCTGGAAGATCGAGGTCTCCGGTGACGAGATCATCATGATGGCAGGCCCCTCGGTGATCCACCAACGCAACCTGCTGATCGTCCGCCGCCAGTTCGACGCCAACTGCCCCGACGGGCTGATGCCCAGTGAGAACACCGACCTCGCCTCACCCCACACCGGCAAGCTCCGCAACCCCGACCTCACCTACATCCCGCTCGACACCGTCGAGCTCGGCGGAGACCAGGTGCCCGCCGAGCTCGCTGTGATCGCGGTCGAGATCGTCTCCCCTTCCAATCCGGAGAACGACCTGGTCGGCAAGGTCCGCGACTACCCCCAGATGGCGATCCCGCTCTACCTGGTGATCGACCCGCGCGAGGGCACTCTCATCCTCCACTCCGAGCCCGGCGGCGGCACCTACCGCCGGCACTGGACCGGGAAGTTCGGCGACGCCGTGCCGATCCCGGCGCCGTTCTCCTTCGAGCTCGCGACCGCCGAACTCCTCCGCTACCCCGGCTAGGGCGTGTCTTGTGGATCTTGTCGGATCAGGCCGCGGCGTTGGGGTGCGTGCATCGCAAGGCGGAGGAGGGAGCCACTGCGGAGCATTGGCGACCGACGACAACGCGGCGAGGTGCGTGCCCCGGCGCCGCGGACCCGGCAAAGATCCGCAAGACACGCCCTAGGGCTTCTCGGCGACGGCGGCCCAGATGCCGATCTGGGAGTCGGTGGGCTGCTCGGGGGTGTCGGGGCGCCAGAGGGGGGCGGTGACCAGGCCGGGGGCGGTGAGGGTGAGGCCGTCGAGGAAGCGCAGCACCTGGTCGCGGCTGCGCATGGTCAGCTGGGCGGAGGCGCTGCGGTAGACGGCGGCGCCGCGGCCGGCGTCGGCGGTCGGGGTGAAGTCGAGGGTGCCGTGCGACAGGACGAGGCGGCTGCCGGGCGGCAGGGCGTCCACCAGGGTGCGCACGATGGCGTACGGGTCGTCCTGCTCGTCGATGAAGTGCAGGACGGCGATGAGCAGCAGCGCCACCGGCTCGCCGGAGTCCAGCGCCCGCCGGACCTCGGGGGTGGCCAGGATCGCGGCCGGGTCGCGCAGGTCGGCCTGGACCACCGAGGTGCTCTCCGGGGTGGTGCCGCTCAGCAGGGCGCGGCCGTGCACCAGCACGATCGGGTCGTTGTCGAGGTAGACCACCCGGGCGTCCGGCCGCACCCGCTGGGCGACCTCATGGGTGTTCCCGGCGCTGGGGATGCCGGTGCCGATGTCGACGAACCACCGGATGCCCTCCTCGGCGAGGTGGCGCACCGCGCGGCCGAGGAAGGCCCGGTTGGCCAACGCGCTGAGCCGCACCATCGGGCTGATGGCGAGCACCTTCTCGGCGGCCTCGCGGTCGGCCGGGAAGTTGTCCTTGCCGCCGATGTAGTAGTCGTACATCCGGGCGGGGTGCGGGATCTCGGGGCGCAGGTCGGCGGGCGGCCGCGCCTCGTTGTCCTCGCCCCCCACGAGCCACTCCCGGCCGATCTCCTGAAACCCGGTCACCCCTGCCACCCCTTCGGTCCATTCCGGTCACGCGCGGTCGAACACAGTCCCCCCGTGGTCCGACAGGCGCAGCATAGGGCAGCCCCGGCCGGCAAGTGGAACCCGGCCGTCCCCTCGGGCACCGGAAGGGGCAGGAGGGGACGGCCGGCACGGCTGGAACGGTCAGAACGGGAAGCGGCTGCGCCCGTGCTGGATCGAGATCCACTTCACCGTGGTGAACGCGTCGACCGTGGACTCGCCGTTCAGCCGGCCCACGCCCGAGTTCTTCTCGCCGCCGAAGGGCACCACCGGCTCGTCCGCGATGGTCCCGTCGTTGACGTGGATCATGCCGGTCTCGATCCGCTGCGCGACCCGCACGCCGCGCTCCACGTCGGCCGTGTGCACGGCGCCGCTGAGCCCGAACGGCGTGTCGTTGGCGATCCGCACCGCCTCGTCCTCGCCGTCGAACGGCACGACCAGCACGACCGGCCCGAACAGCTCGCGCCGCAGGATCGGCGCGTCGGCCGGCAGGTCGCCGAGCACCACGGGCGCCATCAGGCTGCCGGTGGTGGTGCCGCGCAGCAGCGCGGTGGCGCCGGCGGCGATCGCCTGGTCGACCTGCGCGGTGAGGGCGTCGGCCTGGACCGGGTTGATCAGCGGGCCGATGTGGGTGGCGGGGTCCCGGGGGTCGCCGACCTTGAGGGTGGCGACCTTGGCGACGAACTTCCGGGTGAACTCCTCGGCCACGGCGCGGTCGACCAGCACCCGGTTGGCGGCCATGCAGACCTGCCCCTGGTGCACGAAGCGGCTGAACACGGCCGCGTCCACCGCGTAGTCGACGTCGGCGTCGTCCAGCACGATCAACGCGCTGTTGCCGCCGAGCTCCAGGACGGTCCGCTTGAAGTGCGAGGCGGCGACGGTGGCGACGTGCCGGCCGACCTTGTCGGAGCCGGTGAAGGAGATCACCTTGGGGACCGGGTGCTCGATGAACGCGTCGCCGATCTCGGCGATGTCGGTGACCACCACGTTCAGCAGGCCGGCCGGCAGGCCCGCCTCCTCGAAGATCTTGGCGATCAGGGTGCCGCCGACCACCGGGGTCTCCTGGTGCGGCTTGAGCACCACGCCGTTGCCGAGCGCCAGCGCCGGGGCGACGGCCTTCATCGACAGGAACAGCGGGAAGTTGAACGGGCTGATCACGCCGACGACGCCGACCGGCAGCCGGTAGAGCCGGTTCTCCTTGCCGTCCACCGGGGAGGGCAGCAGCCGGCCCTCGGCGCGCAGCGACAGCTGCATCGCCTCGCGCAGCATGTCCTTGGTGAGCGACAGCTCGAACCAGGCCTTGACGGCGGTGCCGCCGAGCTCGGTCATGATGTCCCGGGTGATCTCCGCCTCGCGGTCCTCCAGGATCCGCAGCGCGCGCTCGAAGACCAGCCGGCGGGTGTAGGGGTTGGTGGCCGCCCATTCCTGCTGCGCCCGCGCCGCGGCCCGGTAGGCCTGGTCGACCTCGTCGACGGTGGCGACGGTGATCGCGGCGATCTTGTCGCCGGTGAAGGGGTCGACGTCGACGATGTCCCAGGAGCCGCTGCCCTCGCGCCACTCACCGTCGATGTACTGCAGCGCCAACTCGGAAAGGTACGACATCTGATCCCTCTCATGCCTCCGGGAACGCACGAACATCGTTCGCTGTCGTTCGCGATCAGATCTGATCGGGGCTCATCGTACTTATCCGTCAGAGTTCTTGGCGTACGGAGCGAAGAAGTTCTCGTGTCCGCTCGGAGGAGAGGCTGTCCGCCACCAGTCCGTCCATCGCGCCCGCGTACTCGGCGACCTCGGCCGGCTTGTCCAGGTACAGGGCGGTGGTGAACTGCTCCAGGTACACGATGTCCGGCAGTTCCTGCTCGTCGAAGGCCAGCACCGAGAACGCCCCGCCCTCCGCGCGCAGTCCGCCGAAGCCCAGCGGCATCACCTGCAACTCGACGTTCGGCAGCTCGGTCAGCTCCAGCAGCCGGTCGACCTGCGCCCGCATCAGCTCCGGCCCGCCCCAGGGGCGGCGCAGCACGGCCTCGTCCAGCACCGCCACCAGCCGCGGCGCCCGCTCGGCGGTCAGCACCTCCTGGCGCTTGAGCCGCACCTGCACCCGCCGCTCGATCTCGGCCTGCTCGGTGACGTGCCCGCCGTGGGTGATCACCGCCCGCGCGTAGTCGGCGGTCTGCAGCAGCCCGTGGACGAACTGCACCTCGTAGCTGCGGATCTCGGTGGCGGCCTCCTCCAGGCCCAGGTAGTTCTGGAACCAGCCGGGCAGGACGTCCCCGTAGCCGTGCCACCAGGACGTCGCGTTGGCGGCCCGCACCAGCCCCAGCACCGAGGCCCGCTCCGGCTCCGCGTCGACGCCGTACAGCGTCAGCAGGTCGGCGACGTCGCGCTCCTTGAAGCCGACCCGGCCGAGCTCCATCCGGCTGATCTTCGACTCGGAGGCCCGGATCGAGTACCCGGCCTCCTCGCGGCTGACGCCCCGGGCCTCCCGGAGCCTTCGCAGTTGCGACCCCAGCAGCAGACGCCGCACGGTGGCACCACCACCCGCCTGAGTCGCACCCATCGCCTCAACCCTCCGCACCTCGCGCAGCCCCCCGGCCGTCGGCCGCAGTCTTCCATCAGGGACCGACAAACAACAGTCCTCGGAACGCCCTCGGCGGAGCCTCCGGCCCCGCCGTGACCTCCCGGACGACCACCGTCCGGATACGCGCGGTAGCCGACTCGTAGCTCCCCGGAACGCACTCTAGCCCCCCGCCGTCGCCATGGACATCCCCAGCCCCCCGATGTCCCCCCGGAAGCCACAACTCGGCCGGAATCGACAACGGTTGACGCGACCCGGGCACGCGGCCGACCGTCCCGTCCGCTTCGCGCCGGCGACCGGCCCGCCCGGCCCGCCAGGCCCGCCCCGGCCTCCCCGCCCGCCCCCGGAAAACGCGAAAGGCGCCTGCCCCCAAACTGGTCGGGGATGTGGGCAGGCGCCATGGACCGCGGTGGCCCGGCGACGCTGACGGGGTGCGGCTCGGTACGACCCGGCAGTGCGGCGCCGGGCTACCTGGACCGGATCAGACCACCAGGGGGCGGTCCGTCGGCCGGATCGGAGCGGGCAGCGGGGTCTTGCCGCCCAGGTACGTGTCGACCGCCGCGGCGGCCGAGCGGCCCTCCGCGATGGCCCAGACGATCAGGGACTGGCCCCGTCCGGCGTCACCGCAGACGTAGACGCCATCGACATTGGTGGCGAAGCGGCCGTCCCGGGCCACATTACCGCGTGCGTCGAGGTCCACGCCCAGCTGCTCGACCAGACCGTTGCGCACGTCCGTCCCGGTGAAGCCCATCGCCAGGGTGACCAGCTGGGCCGGGATGGCCCGCTCGGTGCCCGGGACCTGCTCGAAGCGGCCGTCCTTGAACGCCACCTCGACGAGGTGCAGCTCCTGGACGTTGCCCTCCTCGTCACCGCTGAAGTGGGTGGTGGAGACGGAGTAGACCCGCTCGCCGCCCTCCTCGTGCGCCGAGGTGACCTTGTAGGTCATCGGCATGGTCGGCCACGGCTGGTTGGCCGGCCGGTCCTCGCCGGGCCGCGGCATGATCTCCAGCTGGGTGACGGAGGCCGCCCCCTGCCGGTGCGCGGTGCCGACGCAGTCCGCGCCGGTGTCGCCGCCGCCGATGACCACGACGTGCTTGCCCTTGGCGCTGATCGGCGACTCCACGAAGTCGCCCTCCTGCACCTTGTTGGCCAGCGGCAGGTACTCCATGGCCTGGTGGACGCCCTTGAGCTCGCGTCCGGGCACCGGCAGGTCGCGGGCGGTGGTGGCGCCGGCCGCGACGACCACCGCGTCGAAGCGCTCGCGCAGCTGCTGCCCGGTGATGTCCTCACCGACGTGCACGCCGGTGCGGAACCGGGTGCCCTCCGCGCGCATCTGCTCGATGCGGCGGTTGATGTGGCGCTTCTCCATCTTGAACTCGGGGATGCCGTAGCGCAGCAGGCCGCCGATCCGGTCGGCCCGCTCGTACACCACCACGGTGTGCCCGGCCCGGGTGAGCTGCTGGGCGGCGGCCAGGCCGGCCGGCCCGGAGCCGACCACGGCGACCGTCTTGCCGGACAGCCGCTCCGGCACCTGCGGGGTGACCCCGCCCCGGTCCCAGGCCTTGTCGATGATGGTGACCTCGACGTTCTTGATGGTCACCGCGTCCTGGTTGATGCCGAGCACGCAG
The DNA here is from genome assembly GCF_042957205.1 of Kitasatospora sp. NPDC008115. Classification (NCBI taxonomy): domain Bacteria; kingdom Bacillati; phylum Actinomycetota; class Actinomycetes; order Kitasatosporales; family Streptomycetaceae; genus Kitasatospora; species Kitasatospora sp. NPDC008115. The sequence continues at coordinate 11,980 of NZ_JBIBHU010000013.1, forward strand.
GCCGACTCGCAGGGCGCCGGGCAGAGCCGCCCGGTGAACTCCGGGAAGTTGTTGGTCGCGTGCAGCCGCTCGATCGCACCCTTCCAGTCGTCCCGGTAGGCGAGGTCGTTCCACTCGGGGATGAGGTTCCCGAGCGGGCAGCCGTTGTGGCAGAACGGGATGCCGCAGTCCATGCAGCGGCCGGCCTGCTTGGTGATGATCGGCAGCAGGCTGCGCTCGACGTAGACCTCGTTCCAGTCCCGCAGTCGCACGTCCACCGGACGCCGCTCGGCCAGCTGCTTGGGCGTGGTCAGGAAGCCCTTGGGGTCAGCCATGTGCCGCCTCCATCATCTTGCGAGTGGTCTCGGCCTCGGAGAGGCCATCGCGCTCAGCGGCGTCCTTGGCGGCGAGCACTGCCTTGTAGTCGGTCGGCATGATCGTGGAGAAGCGGGAGACCCCGCTGCCCCAGTCCGCCAGGAGCTCGGCGGCGACGGTGGAGCCGGTCTCCTCGTAGTGCTGCTGCACGGTCTCGCGCAGCCAGTCGCGGTCGGCGGCGCTCGGGGCCTCGATGCCCACCATGCCGCTGTTGACGTTTGCCGGGCGCAGGTCCAGCACGTAGGCGACGCCGCCGGACATGCCGGCCGCCAGGTTGCGCCCGGTCTCGCCGAGGATGACGACCCGGCCGCCGGTCATGTACTCCAGGCCGTGGTCGCCCACGCCCTCGACGACCAGGGTGGCCCCGGAGTTGCGGACGGCGAACCGCTCGCCGGCCTTGCCGCGCAGGTGGATCCGGCCGCCGGTGGCGCCGTAGCCGATGGTGTTGCCGGCGATGACGTGGTTCTGCGCGTCGTTGCCGATCGCCGCCGCGTCGCGGGCCGGGCGGACCACGATCACGCCGCCGGACAGGCCCTTGCCGACGTAGTCGTTGGCGTCGCCCTCCAGGCGCAGCGTGATGCCGCGCGGGACGAAGGCGCCGAAGGACTGGCCGGCCGAGCCGGTGAAGGTGACGTCGATGGTCCCCTCCGGCAGGCCCTCGCCGCGGTACCGCTTGGTCACGTGGTGGCCGAGCATGGTGCCCACGGTCCGGTTGACGTTGCGGATCGGCAGCTGGATGCGGACGGCCTCGCCGTTCTCCAGGGCGTCCTGGGCCAGGTCGATCAGCTGGTTGTCCAGGGCCTTGTCGAGCGCGTGGTCCTGCGTGGTGGTGCGGTGCAGGGCCGCGCCCTCGGGCAGCTCGGGCACGTGGAACAGCGGGGCCAGGTCGAGCCCGGCGGCCTTCCAGTGGTCGACCGCGGCCTCGGCGTCGATGTGCTCGGCGTGGCCGACGGCCTCCTCGATCGAGCGGAAGCCCAGCGAGGCCAGGATCTCCCGGACCTCCTCGGCGATGAACTCGAAGAAGTTGACCACGAACTCCGGCTTGCCGGAGAACCGCTCGCGCAGCACCGGGTTCTGGGTGGCGACGCCGACCGGGCAGGTGTCCAGGTGGCAGACGCGCATCATGATGCAGCCGGAGACCACCAGCGGGGCGGTCGCGAAGCCGAACTCCTCGGCGCCCAGCAGGGCGGCGATGACGACGTCGCGCCCGGTCTTCAGCTGGCCGTCGGTCTGCACCACGATCCGGTCGCGCAGGCCGTTGAGCAGCAGGGTCTGCTGGGTCTCGGCGAGGCCGAGCTCCCAGGGGCCGCCCGCGTGCTTGAGCGAGGTGAGCGGCGAGGCGCCGGTGCCGCCGTCGTGGCCGGAGACCAGGACGACGTCCGCGTGCGCCTTGGAGACGCCGGCCGCGACCGTGCCGACGCCGACCTCGGAGACCAGCTTCACGTGGATGCGGGCCTCGGGGTTGGCGTTCTTGAGGTCGTGGATCAGCTGCGCCAGGTCCTCGATCGAGTAGATGTCGTGGTGCGGCGGCGGCGAGATCAGGCCGACACCCGGGGTGGAGTGCCGGGTCTTGGCGACCCACGGGTACACCTTGTGGCCGGGCAGCTGGCCGCCCTCGCCGGGCTTGGCGCCCTGGGCCATCTTGATCTGGATGTCGTCGGCGTTGACCAGGTACTCGGAGGTGACGCCGAACCGGCCGGAGGCGACCTGCTTGATCGCCGAGCGGCGCTCCGGGTCGTACAGGCGGTCCGGGTCCTCGCCGCCCTCGCCGGTGTTGGACTTGCCGCCGAGGCGGTTCATCGCGATCGCCAGGGTCTCGTGCGCCTCGCGGGAGATCGAGCCGTAGGACATGGCGCCGGTGGAGAACCGCTTGACGATCTCGGAGACCGGCTCGACCTCCTCGACCGGCACCGGGGTGCGGCCGAGCGCGTCGAACCTGAACAGGCCGCGCAGCGTCATCAGCCGCTCGGACTGCTCGTTCACCCGGTCGGTGTACTGCTTGAAGATGTCGTACCGGCGGTTGCGGGTGGAGTGCTGGAGCCGGAAGACGGTGTCCGGGTCGAACAGGTGCGGCTCGCCCTCGCGGCGCCACTGGTACTCGCCGCCGATCTCCAGCGCGCGGTGCGCGGCGGGGATGCCGGAGGCCGGGTAGGCCTTGGCGTGGCGGGCGGCGGTCTCCTTGGCGATCTCGTCCAGGCCGATGCCGCCGAGCTTGGTGGTGGTGCCGGCGAAGTAGGCGTCCACCAGCTCCCGGGAGAGGCCGATCGCCTCGAAGACCTGGGCGCCGCGGTAGGAGGCGACGGTGGAGATGCCCATCTTGGACATCACCTTGAGCACGCCCTTGCCGAGCGCCTTGATCAGGTTCTTGATCGCCTTCTCGGCCTCCACGCCTTCGATGAAGACGTCCTGGGCGACCAGGTCCTCGACCGACTCCATCGCCAGGTACGGGTTGACCGCGCCGGCGCCGAAGCCGATCAGCAGCGCGACGTGGTGCACCTCGCGCACGTCGCCCGCCTCGACCAGCAGCGACACCCGGGTGCGCTGCTTGGTGCGGATCAGGTGGTGGTGGATCGCCGAGGTGAGCAGCAGCGAGGGGATCGGGGCGTGCTCGGCGTCCGAGTGCCGGTCGGAGAGCACGATGATCCGGGCGCCGTCGGCGATCGCCGCGTCGGCCTCGGCCGCGATCGCGGTGAGCCGGGCGGCCAGGGCCTCGCCGCCGCCGGAGACCTTGTACAGGCCGGACAGCGTGACGGCCTTGAGGCCGGGCTGGTCGCCGTCCGCGTTGATGTGGACCAGCTTGGCCAGCTCGTCGTTGTCGATCACCGGGAAGGTGATGCCGACGGAGCGGCAGGCGGCGGCCTCGGCGGCCAGCAGGTTGCCCTCGGGGCCGAGGTTGGACAGCAGCGAGGTGACCAGTTCCTCGCGGATGGCGTCCAGCGGCGGGTTGGTGACCTGCGCGAAGAGCTGCACGAAGTAGTCGAACAGCAGACGCGGCTTCTCGCTCAGCGCGGCGATCGGCGAGTCGGTGCCCATCGAGCCGAGCGCCTCGGCGCCGGTCTTGGCCATCGGCGCCAGGACGACCCGCAGCTCCTCCTCGGTGTAGCCGAAGGTCTGCTGGCGGCGGGTGACCGAGGCGTGGGTGTGGGCGATGTGCTCGCGCTCGGGGAGCTTGGCGAGCTGGATCTGGCCGCCCTCGACCCACTCCTCGTAGGGGTGCTCGGCGGCCAGCGCCGACTTGATCTCCTCGTCCTCGACGATGCGGTGCTCGGCGGTGTCCACGAGGAACATCCGGCCGGGCTGCAGCCGGCCCTTCTTGACCACCCGGGTCTGCTCGATGTCGAGCACGCCGACCTCGGAGGAGAGGACGACCAGGCCGTCCTCGGTGATCCAGTAGCGGGCGGGGCGCAGGCCGTTGCGGTCCAGCACGGCGCCGATCTGGGTGCCGTCGGTGAAGGTGACGCAGGCCGGGCCGTCCCAGGGCTCCATCAGGTTGGAGTGGTACCGGTAGAAGGCGCGGCGGGCCGGGTCCATGGTGGCGTGGTTCTCCCACGCCTCCGGGATCATCATCAGCACGGCGTGCGGCAGCGTGCGGCCGCCGAGGTGGAGCAGCTCCAGGACCTCGTCGAAGGAGGCCGAGTCGGAGTGGTCCGGGGTGCAGACCGGGAAGATCCGGCTCAGACCCTGCCCGTTCCGGTTGGCCGGGATGAGGTCGGTGGCGAGCTGGGACTCCCGGGCGGTCATCCAGTTCCGGTTGCCCTTGACCGTGTTGATCTCGCCGTTGTGCGCGACGAACCGGTACGGGTGGGCGAGCGGCCAGCTCGGGAAGGTGTTGGTGGAGAACCGGGAGTGCACCAGGCCGAGCGCGGAGGCGTAGAGCCGGTCCGACAGGTCGGGGAAGAAGGGCTCCAGCTGGCCGGTGGTCAGCATGCCCTTGTAGACGATGGTGCGCGCGGAGAGCGACGGGAAGTAGACCCCGGCCTCGCGCTCGGAGCGCTTGCGGACCACGAAGGCGATCCGGTCCAGCTCGATGCCGGCCTTGCCCTCGCCGGCCAGGAAGAGCTGGCGGAAGCGCGGCATCACACCGCGCGCGGTGGCGCCCAGCAGGTCGGGGCTGACCGGGACGTCGCGCCAGCCGAGGACGGTCAGGTCCTCCTCGGCCGCGATCGCCTCGATCCGGGCGACGGCGGCGGCGTCCTCGTCGTCGGCGTCGGGCAGGAAGGAGATGCCGACGGCGTAGGCGCCGGCCTCGGGGAGGTCGAAGGACACCTTGGCGCGCAGGAAGGCGTCCGGGATCTGGGTGAGGATTCCCGCGCCGTCGCCGGAGTCCGGCTCGGCGCCGGTGGCGCCGCGGTGCTCCAGGTTGCGCAGGACGGTCAGCGCCTGCTCGACGACGGTGTGGTCGGCGATGCCGGTCAGCGTGGCGACGAATCCGACGCCACAGGCGTCGTGCTCGTTTCGCGGGTCGTACAGGCCCTGAGCAGCAGGTCGCGCATCCGGAACGAGCGCGTACGGCGGGCGGGCGGCGCCGGCCTGGGGCTCGTTGGCGGAGTGCATGGATGCAGACAGCATCGGCTCTCCCGTCGTCGTCTTTCGAAACTGGTGCAGTAGGGACGACGTTGGCCCTGATGCGATTGAGGCACGCACGTTACATGATGCCGAAGGTCCCGGGAAGCGGAAATTTTCGTCCACATCGCGGACTGATCCGCAGGTCACCGGGCGGTGAGGGGACGTGCCACACCGCACGTCCCGACGATTGTGCCCGGCGCCCCGGGGCCTGAAACAGGGGCGGAATCCCACACTCAGGGAAGTCGATCAAAGCGGCCTGGGATTCCATCCCGGAAATCGATCCACGGATGCGATTCCTCGGCCAACGGGCTCACATGGCGAGACAAGGCCAGGCTTGATCGGCTCGCCATGTGTGCAACCTCACCCGTTCGGACGCATAACAATGCAACGGCACAGCCGTATCAGACCTGCCCGCCGATCAGGTGGCCCAGCAGATAGGTCACCCCGGCCGCGACGCCGCCCAGCAGCAGCTGGCGCACCCCGCTGTACCACCAGCTGCGCGCCGTCACCCGGGCCACCACCGCGCCGCAGGTGAACAGTCCGACCGCCGCGACCAGCAGCGCCGGCACCAGCGAGGTGGCGCCCAGCAGGTACGGCAGCAGCGGCAGCAGCGCGCCCACCGCGAAGCAGACGAACGAGGAGGCGGCCGCCACCCAGGGCGAGGGCAGGTCGTTGGGGTCGACGCCCAGCTCCTCCCGGGCGTGGATCTCCAGCGTCTGCTCCGGGTCGGCGGACAGCTGCCGCGCCACCTCGTGGGCCAGCTCGGGATCCACCCCGCGCTCGACGTACAGCTGGGTCAGCTCGGCCAGCTCGCCGTGCGGGTTGCGGCGCAGCTCCAGCCGCTCGACCTCGATCTCGGCCTGCACCAGCTCCCGCTGGGAGGCCACCGAGGTGTACTCCCCCGCCGCCATCGAGCAGGCACCGGCCGCCAGCCCGGCCAGGCCGGTGAGCACCACGGTGCTGTTGGAGACGGCGCCGCCGACGACACCGGTCATCAGCGCGAAGTTGGAGACCAGGCCGTCCATCGCGCCGAACACCGCCGGCCGCAGCCAGCCGCCGTTGACGTCCCGGTGGTGTCCGGCGGCGGGTATCCGGGGGTGGTGCCCGGTCTCGTGTTCCAGGGCGGTCGCAGTCACGGCCGTACCCCTCCGTCCATTGGTCCGATCGCCTTACTTATCGACCGTAGCCCTGTTGAGCTGCGCATTTCCAGCAAAGTAAGGCTGTCCGAACATGGCTCCGGCCGCCCTCCGCACGGGGTGCGGGGGGCGGCCGGGAGCGGGGTCGGCGCAGGTCAGGCGGGGTGCTTGGCGCCCTTCTCCAGCTTGTCGGGCTTCCCGTTCCCGGGCAGCCCGTCCTTCGGCCCGTCGTCCTTCGACAGCTCGTCCTTCGACCGCTCGCCCTTCGGCAGGTCGTCCTTCGGCAGGTCGTCCTTCGGCCCGTCGGCCGACGCCTCCGCCTCGGCCTCGGCCTCGGCGCGCGCCATCGGGTCGATGCCCGCCGGGTCCTCACGGCCGGGCCGCTTCTTCCCGACGACCACGAAGTACGCCACGGCGGCGACGAAGACGAGGATCGCCACCCAGTCGTTCAGCCGCAGGCCCAGGATGTGGTGCGCCTCGTCGATCCGCAGCCACTCGGTCCAGAACCGGCCCGCCGTGTACCCGGCCACGTACAGCGCGAAGGCCCGCCCGTGGCCCAGGGTGAACCGCTTGTCCGCCCAGATCACCAGCGCGGCGACGCCCACGCACCAGAGCGACTCGTAGAGGAAGGTCGGGTGGTGGATGGTGGTGACCACCTCGCCGCCGGGCAGCGTCCTGGTGATCTCCAGGCCCCACGGCAGGGTGGTCTCCCGCCCGTACAGCTCCTGGTTGAACCAGTTGCCCCAGCGGCCGAGCGCCTGGGCGAGCGCGATGCCCGGGGCGATCGCGTCGGCGTAGGCGGGCAGCGGGACGCCGCGCCGGCGGGCGCCGATCCAGGCGCCGACCGCGCCCAGCGCGATCGCACCCCAGATGCCGAGGCCGCCCTCCCAGATCTTCAGGGCGTTCCAGGGGTTCTTCCCCTCGCCGAAGTACAGCTGGTGGTCGGTGATCACGTGGTACAGCCGGCCGCCGACCAGGCCGAACGGCACGGCCCAGACGGCGATGTCGCCGACGGTGTGCCGCCCGCCTCCCCGGGCGACCCAGCGCTTGCTGCCGAGCCAGACGGCCACGACGACACCGAGGATGATGCAGAAGGCGTAGGCGCGCAGCGGGATCGGTCCGAGGTACAGGACCCCCCGCGACGGGCTGGGAATGTAGGCGATATCCATGGCAGCTCCGACGCTACAGGGTCGGCGGCCCGTCGAGGGCACGCCGGCGGGTCACAGTCGGGCACAGATCGGCGCCGGCCCGGAGCACGGCCCGCCGCCACCCCCTCCGGACGGGGAGGGGGCGGCGGCCACCCCGCAGCGTACGCGCCCGGTTCAGCCCGCCTTGGGCGAGGGGTTGTTGGGCTCGGAGGCGGTGCTGGTGGGCGCCGGGGACTGGCCGTGGGTGCCCGGGGTGCCCAGCTGCTTGCCCTGGTTGGCGGCGTCCACCCACTTCACCAGGTTGGCCGGGGTGATCTCCTCGTTGTTGAACTTCGGGTAGATCGGCTGGCCGTTGAGCAGCACCGTCGGGGTGGACTTGAAGTTGGACTTGTCGAAGTCCTGCTGCACCGCCGACACCCAGCCGCTGAACTTCAGGTCGTTGACGCAGGCCTCGAAGGAGGGCGTGACCAGGCCGTCGACCTGCCTGGCGAGGTTGATCAGGACCGCCTTGTCCCCGAAGGCGTCGTTGGTCTCGTCCGGCTGGTTGCGGTAGAGCACGTCGTGGTAGTCGCGGAAGTGCCCGGCGTCCTGCGCGCAGCCGAGCGCGTTGGCGGCGTACTTGGAGCCCTTGCCCGGCACGGCCCGGTCGATGAACGAGACGATGTGGTAGTTGGTGAAGATCCTGCCCTGGTCCTCCAGCTGGCTGATGGTGGGCGAGAACTCCCGCTCGAAGACGCCGCAGGCGGGGCAGCGCGGGTCCTCGTAGACGGTGAGGACGGAGGGCGCGTTGTCCGAGCCGACCGGGACGATCAGGTTCTTGTCGCCGATCGTGCCGGCCGGGGCGGCGGTGGGGGTCTCCGGCTGGGAGCGCTGGTCCTGCACCACCACGCCGGTGACCACGGCGGCGGCGATCACCGCGAGCGCCACGCCGCCGATGACCAGCTTCTTCTTCCGCCGGCCGCGGGCCTCTTCCTCGGCGCGTTCCGCCAGCATCCGCTCACGGGCGGTGCGCTTGCCTTCTCGGTTCTTCTCGCTCATCAGCCTTGGAGTTCCAGGTTCGGGGGTGGGGGTGCGGCGGTGGGACCGGCGGTCGGGGCGGGCTCAGAGCGCCAGCCGGCCGTCCACCGAGAACTTCGTGCGGGGCCGCCAGAGAAGCCAGCCGGCCAGCAGCAGGAACCCGGTGTCGCGCAGGATCTCCTGGAGGTACTCGGTCTGCGAGGCGTCGACCGTCCCGCCGCCGCCGAAGCACCCGCAGTCGATCGAGATGCCGCGCGCCCAGGCGGAGGCGATCCCGCCGATGAAGGCGAGCAGCAGGACCGCCGAGATGCCCGCGGCCACCCGCGTGCCCAGGCCGATCAGCAGCAGCAGCGCCAGCGCCAGCTCCAGGAAGGGCAGCCCGTGGCCCACCGGCTTGACCAGCGACTCGGGCAGGATCTCGTACGCGCGCACCGCCTGGGCCGCCTCCGCCGGGTCGGCGATCTTCGCCAGCCCGGCCCAGCCCCAGACCACGGCCAGGCCCAGCCGGGCGGCCGTGCCGATCCACTCCGTCGCCGGCCCGGCCATCCGGACAACCCCCTCGGGAAACACCGTCACGCCCCTATGAACGCTCCCGGGGGCGCCGGGTTCCTCCGGTTTTTGGAGTTAAGCCGAAAGAGTGAAGGTTAATCAGGTCCGAGGTGATTTCACCCCAACGGGTGGCCGGGATCGCAGCCGTACGTCCACCCCAGGTCGTACCGGTCGAGGTCGTAACGGCCGGCGAGGGCCGCCCGCACCCGCGCGTCCGGGCCCGCGCCGCGCGCCGCCGCCCCCGTCCGGAGCGCCTCCGCGCACACGGTCGCGTCCCGCTCCGCCCGCTCCACGCCCCGCCTGGCGAGCGCCGGGCCGACCGCGCTCTGCGCCCCGAACGCGGCGCCGAGCGCCAGCGCGGCCGCGGCCGCCCGCAGCAGCACGGCTCGCTGAAGACCGGGCATCGGCCGACCCCTTCCGCTCGCTCGCCCCCGGGCACGTGGTGCGTGCACTCGTCCCTCCACTCAACGCCGCCCAACCGCGGGCTGGTGCGCGTGCCCGCCTCTGTTCACCCGTTCGGGGCGAAGGGCCGGCCCGACGGCCCCGGGGAACGGCGGAGGCCCGCCACCCCGGTCGGGGTGACGGGCCTCCGGGCACCGTGTGCGAGGGGGCGGCTACCGCCGGCGGACGCCCTGCGCCAGCTCGCCGGCCAGGGCGCGCACCGCGTCCAGCCCGGCCCGCTCGTCCCCGTCCGCGTCCAGGATCCGCTGCACGAACGCCGAGCCGACGATCACACCGTCCGCGAACCCGGCCACCTGCGCGGCCTGCTCACGGGTCGACACGCCGAGGCCGACGCAGACCGGCAGCTCGGTGGTGGCCCTGGTCCGGGCGACCAGGTCCTCGGCCAGGTCGCCGACCTGCGCCCGGCTGCCGGTCACGCCCATCACCGCGGCCGCGTACACGAAGCCGCTGCCTGCCGCCGTGACCTCGGCCAGCCGCTTGTCCTTGCTGCTCGGCGCGACCACGAACACGGTGTCGAGACCGTGCTCCCCGGCCGCCTTGCGCCACTCCTCGGACTCCTCCACCGGCAGGTCCGGCAGGATGCAGCCCGCCCCGCCGGCCGCGGCGAGGTCGGCGGCGAACCGCGCGACGCCGTACCGGTCCACCGGGTTCCAGTAGGTCATCACCAGCACCGCCGCGGCGGGGTGCGCGGCGGCGACCTCCTGGACGGTGCGCAGCACGTCCTTGATCCGCACGCCGGCCCGCAGCGCGATGTCGTCGGCGGTCTGGATGGTCGGGCCGTCCAGCACCGGGTCGGAGTGCGGCAGGCCGACCTCGACGACGTCGCAGCCGCCCTCGATCAGCGCGTTGACCGCCCGGACGCCGCCGTCCACCGACGGGAAGCCGGCCGGCAGGTAGCCGATCAGCGCGGCGCGGTCCTCCGCCTTGGCGGCGGCCAGGATGCCACTGAGCTTCGAAGCCATGGTCACTTACCCCCGTGGGCGGAGCCGGCGCCCGGCTCGTCGTAGAGGCCGAAGTACTCGGCGGCGGTGTGCATGTCCTTGTCGCCGCGCCCGGAGAGCGAGACCAGGATGGTGGCCCCGGGCCCGAGCTCGCGGCCCAGCTCCAGGGCGCCGGCCAGCGCGTGCGCGCTCTCGATGGCCGGGATGATGCCCTCGGTGCGGGACAGCAGCCGCAGCGCCTGCATGGCGGCGGCGTCGGTGACCGGCCGGTACTCGGCCCGCCCGGTGTCCTTCAGCCAGGCGTGCTCCGGGCCGACGCCCGGGTAGTCCAGGCCGGCCGAGATCGAGTGCGACTCGATGGTCTGGCCGTCCTCGTCCTGGAGGACGTAGGTGCGCGAGCCGTGCAGCACGCCCGGGTCGCCCTTGGTGAGGGTGGCCGCGTGCCGCGGGGTCTCGGCGCCCTCGCCGGCCGCCTCGCAGCCGATCAGCCGCACCCCGGCGTCCGGGATGAACTCGTGGAAGATGCCCATCGCGTTGGAGCCGCCGCCGACGCAGGCGACGACGGCGTCGGGCAGCCGCCCGGTGCGCTCCAGCACCTGCTCGCGGGCCTCCACGCCGATGACCCGGTGGAAGTCGCGGACCATCATCGGGAAGGGGTGCGGGCCGGCCACGGTGCCGAACAGGTAGTGGGTGGAGTCGACGTTGGCGACCCAGTCCCGGAAGGCCTCGTTGATGGCGTCCTTGAGGGTGCGGCTGCCGGAGGTCACGGCCACCACCTCGGCGCCGAGCATCCGCATCCGGGCGACGTTCAGCGCCTGCCGCTGGGTGTCGACCTCGCCCATGTAGATGGTGCAGTCGAAGCCGAACAGCGCGCAGGCGGTGGCGGTGGCCACGCCGTGCTGGCCGGCGCCGGTCTCGGCGATGATCCGGGTCTTGCCCATCCGCCTGGTGAGCAGGGCCTGGCCCAGCACGTTGTTGATCTTGTGCGAGCCGGTGTGGTTGAGGTCCTCGCGCTTGAGCAGGACGCGGGCGCCGCCCGCCTCGGCGGAGAACCGGTGCACATCGGTCAGCGGGCTGGGGCGGCCGGTGTAGTCCTTGAGCAGCGCGTCGAGTTCGGCGGCGAAGGCCGGGTCGGCCTTGGCCTTCTCGTACTCCTCGGCGACCTGCTCCACGGCGGCGACCAGCGCCTCCGGGATGAAGCGGCCGCCGTACGCGCCGAAGTAGCCGCGCGCGTCCGGCACCTCGGCGCCGGGCAGGTAGTCCTTGTCGGACCGTTCGGACATGGTGGAGTCCCTCGGGAAGATGACGACGGTTGACGGTGACGTCTGTCGGCTGCGGTCAGCCGGACGTCACCCGCCATCGCCGCCCCGGCACCTGCCCGGGCTCGCAGCCGATCACGTACCGCACCCGCCGCCCCAGCACCCGGCGCGCGGGCGCGCGGCAGCCGCGCGGGCGGCAGCCGGGGGCGAGACGGGTGGCGATCTTCATGGTGGCGGCGTCAGTCCTTGTGCCGGATCGCCGGGTGGGCGCCGGCCGCGACCAGGTCGGCCACCGCGGCCCGCGGGTCCTTGCCGGTCACCAGCGACTCGCCGACCAGCACCGCGTCCGCGCCCAGGTTGGCGTAGGAGATGACGTCCAGCGGGCCGCGCACCCCGGACTCGGCGACCTTGACGATGCCGTCCGGGATCGCGTGGACGACGTTGCCGAAGGTGTTGCGGTCCACCTCAAGGGTCTTGAGGTTGCGGGCGTTGACGCCGATGATCCGCGCGCCGGCGTCCACCGCGCGCTTGATCTCCTCCTCGTCGTGCACCTCGACCAGCGGGGTGAGGCCGATCGACCCGGCGCGCTCGATCAGCGACACCAGGGCCGGCTGGTCGAGGGCCGCGACGATCAGCAGCGCGAGGTCGGCGCCGTGCGCGCGGGCCTCCCACAGCTGGTAGGCGGTGACGATGAAGTCCTTGCGGAGCAGCGGGGTGTCCACGGCGGCCCGGACGGCGTCCAGGTCGGCCAGCGACCCGCCGAAGCGGCGCTGTTCGGTCAGCACGCTGATCGCGGCGGCACCGCCGGCCGCGTAGTCGATCGCCAGCGACGCCGGGTCCGCGATCGTGGCCAGCGCGCCCTTGGACGGGCTGGAGCGCTTGACCTCGCAGATCACCCGGACACCGTCGCCGCGCAGGGCCGCGACGCCGTCCTTGGCGTCCGGGGCCTTGGCGGCGAGCTCCTTCAGCTCGTCCAGCGAGACCCGGGCCTGCCGCTCGGCGAGGTCCTCGCGGACCCCTTCGACGATCGAGTCGAGCACACTCACTCGGGCGCCCCCATCATGTCTGCTAGTCCTGGTTCTGCTAGCGAGGAGCCGGACGGCCAGCGGGCCTCCGGCCCTTCGATGGTATCGGCAAGGGGGAGCGCACAGCGCATCCACCCGGCGCGCGTCTCACGGAACGGACCCCCGGGCACCGCCGCGAACTGCGGCTTCACACCATCGCCACCGCGGCGGTCAGACCGGCGGCGGGGCCAGACCGGCGCCGACGGGCAGGTTGCGGACCACCGTGAAGACCAGCACGAGCAGCCCCACCAGTACCCAGCGGCGGGCCCCGAGCGCGAGCCTGGGCCCGGGCCGGCCGCGCACCGCGGCCCAGAGCCAGCGCGCCCACAGCACCCCCAGCACGGCGAACAGCAGCACCGCCACCGCGTTGTCGTGCAGCGCCGCGCTGAGGTCCCCGTGGGTCAGCGCGTGCACGCAGCGCAGCCCGCCGCAGCCGGGGCACCACCAGCCGGTGGCCGCCAGGAAGGGGCAGTCCGGGTAGTGCCCGGGCACGTTCGGGTCCACCGCGGCGATGTACCCGGCGGGAATGGCCACGGCCGCGGCTGCGGCCAGCGGCGGCACCAGCCGGCGCGGCGCGGAGGGCCGGGCGGAGGCGGTGGGAGCGGGGGCGGCGTTCACGCCCATGATTGTGCCCGCCCCGGAGCGCGGACGCGCCCCTTCGGCCCGGCCCGGGCGGGAGAAGCGGAACGGCGGCCCGTGGGCCGCCGTTCGCGCGAGGTGCCGGTGGATCAGGCCGAGGCGGCGGCCAGCGCGGCCTGCTCCTCGTGGGTGTACACGTTGGTGCTGGGCTGCTTGCCCATGCCCGCCATCGACATGGCCTTGCCGACCACGCCGCCGAGCAGGACGACCCCGAGGCCCGCCCAGGTGAGCAGCACCGACGGCAGGATCATCGCGACGCCCGCGACGCAGAAACCGAGGAACGAGATGGTCACGCCGGTCCAGGCGGCGGGGTTGTGGCCGTGTGCTGCTGCTGCCATTGGATGGTGCTCCTACGCTCTCGGGGCCCGGGCCGGGCCTGCTCGGCCCCTCACGGGTTGACGTGTCCCATTGACGTCTCCATTGTGCCGGGCCACACACCGGCGCCCCAAAGGGGGTGGCGGGTCTATCGCGTCACAGTGCGCGCGCCCGTCCCCGGCCGGTCAGCCGACCGTCGGGTCCTCGCCCCGGTCCAGCGCCTTCCACAGGTCCGCCGGGCTCTCCGCGGCCGCCTGCCGCTTCGCCGGGGCCTTGCCGCCGGGTGCCTCGTAGCGGCTGCCCATGGCCGGCCAGCCGCGCCCGAACCGGACGGTCAGCAGCCCGGCCACCGCCAGCAGCAGCGCGCCCAGCAGCGCCACCCACGGCCAGGCGGTGTGCCCGACCCCGGTCGCGGCCGAGCCGGTCAGCGCGAGCTTGCGGGCCGCCTCGGCGTCCAGCGCGGCGCTGTCCCCGGCGCCCGCCACGGCGGCCGCCGCCGCGCCCAGCCCGGCCAGCAGGGTCAGCACCCCCACCGCGAGCCGGCCCGCGCCGCGCACCGCGAACACCGCGACCGCCGCCGCCAGCGCCACCAGCGCCAGCCCGGCGGGCAGTTCGGAGATCTTCCCGCCGGTGACGGAGACCTCCAGGGTCCCCGCCGTCCCTTCGGCCCAGACCCGGCCGGCGGCGGTCAGCACCAGCACCGCGCCCAGCGCGGTGAGCAGCAGCATCACCGCGAGCGTGCGCCGCCCGGCCCGCGCGGCGGGCACGGGTGCGGCGGCGGGGTCGGCGGGCACGGTGTCGGCAGGGGCTTCAGCGCTCACCGCACCAGTGTCCCCCGACCTCACCCCGCCGCCGCACCCGGGGTGGGCGGCTCGGTGGGGAAGTCGCCCGTCTCCAGCACCAGCGTCCGCTCCGCCAGCGGCAGGAAGAGATCGTTCCCGAACGGCACCCGCTCCGCCTCCCGGTACCCGACGCCGGGCAGCGGACGGCTGTGCACCGTGCAGACCCCCTCCCCCGGATCCACCACGACGTACAGCGGGACGCCCGCGGCGGCGTGGAAGCGGTGGCGCTCGGCCCGCTCCGGCGCCGGGAGCACGTCCAGCACCACCAGCGCGTCCACGGCCCGGTAGTGCCCGGCGGGGTCCGGCACCGCGCCCGGGGCGAGCAGCACCAGCGCGGCCGCCCGTCCCTCCAGCCGCACGTCGGCGAGCACGCCGCCGTGGCCGCCCGGCTGCCGCACGAGCTGCTCCCTGGCGGCGGTCACGATCCGCCGCTGCACGTCCGGCATCCTGCTGCCCCTTTCCGCCGCGGCGGCCCCGCGACCCGCGCGGGGACCGGCGTTCTACGGCTTACGCAGCGTATTCGCCGTGGCCACCGCGCGCAGGACGGCGGCGGCCTTGTTGCGGCATTCGGTGTCCTCGCCGTGCGGGTCGGAGTCGGCCACCACGCCGGCGCCGGCCTGGACGTACGCGGTGCCGTCGCGCAGCACCGCGGTGCGGATGGCGATCGCGGTGTCGGAGTCCCCGGCGAAGTCCAGGTAGCCGACGCAGCCGCCGTACAGGCCGCGGCGGGTGGGCTCCAGCTCCTCGATGATCCGCATCGCCCGCGGCTTGGGCGCGCCGGACAGGGTGCCGGCCGGGAAGCAGGCGGTCAGCACGTCGAAGGCGGTCCGCCCCTCGGCGACCCGACCGGTCACCGTGGAGACGATGTGCATGACGTGGCTGTAGCGCTCGATCTGCATGAAGTCGACGACCTCGACGCTGCCCGGCTCGCAGACCCGTCCGAGGTCGTTGCGCCCGAGGTCGACCAGCATCAGGTGCTCGGCCCGCTCCTTGGGGTCGGCGAGCAGTTCGGCGGCCAGCTCGGAGTCCTCCTGCGGGGTGGCGCCGCGGTGCCGGGTGCCGGCGATCGGGTGCAGCATCGCCTCGCCCTCGGTGACCTTGACCAGCGCCTCCGGGCTGGAGCCGACCACGTCGAAACCGCCCTCGGCGCCGCCGTCCGGGCCGGGGAAGCGGAACAGGTACATGTACGGGCTCGGGTTGGTGGTGCGCAGGACCCGGTAGACGTCCAGCGCGGAGGCCGGGCAGGGCGCCTCGAACCGCTGCGAGGGCACCACCTGGAACGCCTCGCCGGCCCGGATCCGCTCCTTGATCTCCTCCACCGCGGCCCGGTAGGGCTCCCCGCCGAACGGCGAGCGGACGTCGCCCGGACCGCTCGGGGTGAAGGTGGCCAGACCCGGGTCGACCGGCTTGAGCAGGTCGGCCTCCATCGCGTCGAGCCGGGCGACGGCGTCCGCGTAGGCCTCGTCCACGCCGCTGGACAGGTCGTTGTGGTTGACCGCGTTGGCGATCAGCAGCACCGTGCCGTCGGCGTGGTCGAGCACGGCGAGGTCGGTGGCGAGCAGCAGGGTCAGCTCGGGCAGCTTCAGGTCGTCCGGGTTGAGGTCGGGCAGCTTCTCCAGCCGGCGGACCACGTCGTAGCCGAGGTAGCCGACCAGGCCGCCGGTGAGCGGCGGCAGGCCGTCGTCGGCGCGGCGCGGGGTGTGCAGGGCCTGGAGCGCGGCGCGCAGCACCTCCAGCGGGTCGCCGGTGGTGGGGATGCCGACCGGCGGGGCGCCGAGCCAGCGGGCGCCGCCGTCCGGGCCCGCGGTCAGGGTGGCGGCGCTGCGGACCCCGACGAAGGAGTAGCGCGACCAGCTGCGGCCCTGCTCGGCGGACTCCAGCAGGAAGGTGCCGGGGCGCTCGCCGGCGAGGCTGCGGTAGAGGCCGATCGGGGTGAGGCCGTCCGCGAGGAGCCTGCGGGTGACCGGGATGACCCGGGTGTCGACGGCGAGCTTGCGGAAGCCTTCGAGGTCCATGACGGGCGGCACCTTACGACGGAGGGGCGGAAGGGGGGTGGTCGGCCGGGCGGGTCAGCCGAGCGGGAGCACGTCGGCGTCGAAGCAGGTGCGGTCGCCGGTGTGGCAGGCGGCGCCGGTCTGGTCGACCTTGACCAGCAGGGTGTCGCCGTCGCAGTCCAGCGCGACCGACTTGACCGCCTGGACGTGGCCGGAGGTGTCGCCCTTCACCCAGTACTCCCGGCGGCTGCGGCTCCAGTAGGTGCAGCGGCCGGTGGTGAGGGTGCGGTGCAGCGCCTCGTCGTCCATCCAGCCCAGCATCAGCACCTCGCCGGTGTCGTACTGCTGCGCGACGGCCGGCAGCAGGCCGTCCTCGGTGCGCTTGAGCCGGGCGGCGATCTCGGGGGCCAGGGCGGTGGAGCCGGGGGCGGCGGGTGAGGTGGACATGGGGCCATTGTGTCAGCCCGGTCCGGACGGCCGGGCGGCCGTCCGGATCCCGGCCTTCGACGTGAACCGGGGTAGGACGGGCACGACGGGTGCCGGGCCGACCATCCGATCGAACGAGTTGTGCCAACCGCCTGCCGGGCGGCCCCGGTCTGCGCCATTCTCGTGGTCATGAGCTCCGAGCAGCGCGCCGCCGGACCCGCCGGGCCGTCGGGCGACGACGACCGCCCCCGCCCGGGGGGCGCCTCCGACACCCGGCCGTCCCGGGGCCTGCTGATCGCCGTCGCGGCGGTGCTGGCGGTCCTGCTCGCGGTGGTCGCGACGGTCCTGCTGTGGCCCGAGGACGAGCCGGCGCCCAAGCCCCCGCCGCCCTCCCCGACCACGGCCACGCCGACCCCCACCCCGACGCCCACACCCACGCCGACGCCCACCCCGACGCCGTCCAGGGTGGTCCCGTACAGCTTCTTCCCGGTCGGCACCTGCCTGGACCACCCGCAGCTGAGCAAGACGGTCACCAAGCCGGAGGCCCGCCCCTGCGAGGAGGCGCACGACGGCGAGGCGATCGCCGACCAGCTGCTGCCGGAGGGGCTGACCGGCGACTACCAGCTGGCCAACACGATGCGGGACGGCTGCAAGGAGGCGCAGGCCGCCGCCGAGGCCCGGCAGGGCGGCGGCGGGCCGTACTACAGCTATCCGGTGGGCCCCAGCCACGCCTTCTACCAGCAGGGCTGGCGCGACTACACCTGCATCCTGACGGCGAGCAACCGGCAGGGTTCCACCAAGCTCACCGGCCGGCTGCGCTGAACCGCCGTCACCCCTCTTAGGGTGGAGGCATGTCGAACCACGCCCTCGCCGAGCGCCACCGCCTGGCCGAACTGCTGGCCGCCGCCGGGCCGGACGCGCCCACCCTCTGCGCCGGGTGGTCCACCCGGGACCTCGCCGCCCACCTGGTGATCCGCGAGCGGCGGCCGGACGCCGCCGCGGGCATCCGGATCGGCCCGCTGGCGGGCTACACCCACCGGGTGCAGGAGTCCTACGCCGACCGGCCCTACGAGGAGCTGGTCCGGCTGTTCCGCTCCGGCCCGCCGGTGCTGTCGCTGTTCTCGCTGCCCGGCGCGGACGAGGCGGCCAACACCGTCGAGTACTACGTGCACGCCGAGGACGTCGCCCGGGCCGGCGACGAGCCCGGCCCGCGGCCCGCGCCGCCCGGGCGGGCCGAGGCGCTCTGGCGCCGGCTGCCGCTGATCGCCCGGCTGGAGGCGGGCCGCCGCTCCCCGGTGCGGCTGGAGCTGAACCGCCTGGACGGCCGCGGCCTGACCGTCGGCCCGGCCGGCTCGCCGACCGTGCGGATCACCGGTGAGCCGGGCGAGCTGCTGCTCTTCGCCTTCGGTCGGGGCGCCCACGCCGAGCTGACGGTGGACGGCCCCTCCGACGCCGTCGAGGCGCTGCGCCACGTCCTGCCCGTCCCGTAGACGCCCCCGGAACGGCCCCGGCTGCGGATGTCAGTGGTGGGGTGCAGACTCGCAGATGGCCGGGAGGGCGCCGCCGGACCCCGGCGGCGGCCCGCCCGGCCCCCTGCCCGTCGTACCCGTCTCCCTCTCCCTCGAAGGGACGCGACACCATGCTCACCACCGACTTCCCCGCCGGCTCCCCCTGCTGGATCGACCTCGGCAGTCCCGATCCGGCCGCCACCGCGACCTTCTACGGGACGGTCTTCGGCTGGACCTTCCAGTCCGCCGGCCCGGAGGCCGGCGGCTACGGCTTCCTGCAGCTGGGCGGGCGGACGGTCGCGGCCGTCGGCCCGCTCACCGAGGAGGGCGCCCGATCCGCCTGGACGACGTACTTCCACGCACCCGACGCCGAGGCCACCGCCAAGGCCGTCGAGCAGTCCGGCGGCACCGTCCGGGTCCCGGCCTTCGACGTGATGGACGCGGGCCGGATGGCCCAGCTGACCGACCCGCAGGGCGCGCAGTTCGCGGTCTGGCAGCCCGGCACGGTCAGCGGCCTGGACGTCGTCTCCGAGGACGGCGCGCTGATCTGGGTCGAGCTGCACACCGGTGCGGTGGACGCGGGCTACGCCTTCTACCGGAAGGTGTTCGGCTGGCGTTCCGAGGACTTCCCCGCGCCCGGCATGACGTACAAGGTGATCTCCCCGGCCGAGGGCGGCCTTCAGGAGACCAGTTTCGGCGGCATCGCCCCCGTGATGGACCAGGACCAGCCGTCCAGCTGGACGCCGTACTTCGGCGCCACCGACGTGGACGGCGTGGTCGCCCGGGCCACCGGTGCCGGCGCCACCGTGCTGATGGGCCCGGAGGACGTCCCGGACGTCGGCCGGATCGCCTGGCTGGCCGACCCCTTCGGCGCCCCCTTCGCGCTGATCAAGGGAGAGCCGCCGAAGGAGTCCTGACCCGCTTCCACGGCGTCACCCCCTGCGCTAACCTCCCGAGCGGGCGTGCGGGCAGCGCAGGGGGTGACGCCGTGCGGCGTGCGGGAGCGGACGGGGACTGGCCCGAGGGCACCCTGCTGGCCGAGCTGCGCCGCGACGGCTCGCCCGCCGCGCTCGCCGCCGAGCGGGCCGTCCTGCGGCTGGGCACCCGGCGCTCGCACGGCCACGGCGAGACGCTGATCCTGGACCGGGACCTCGGCGGCTTCGTGCTGCTCCTGCTGGCCGGATTCGCCAAGGCCACCGTCGAGGACACCGCCGGGGCGACCGCCCTGCTGGACGTCCGCGCCTACGGGGACGTGGTCGGCGAGGCCGCCGCCCTCGACGGCCGGCCCCGCTCGGCGACCGTCACCGCGGCCGGACCGGTCACCGTGCGCCGGATCTCCCAGCCCGACTGGCTGCACTGGCTCGGCGCCCACGCCCCGGCCGGCATCGCGCTGAGCCGCTGCCTGGTGCACCGCGGCCGGGCCACCACCCGCCGCCTGGTCGGCCTCGCCTCCGAGCCGGTGCAACGCCGGCTCGCCCGTCAGCTCGCCGACCTGGCCCTGCGGTACGGCACCGCGGGCCCGCGCGGCGTCGGCATCACCCTCCGCCCGCGGCTGACCCAGGCCGAGCTGGCCGCGCTGACCGGCGCCGGCGAGCGCCGGGTCCACCACGCCCTGCACGAGCTGGCCGGCCTCGGCCTGATCCGGCTGGGCCGGCGCAGCACCACCGTGCTCTCGCTGCCCGGCCTGCTGGAGCTGGCCGGGGAGGACGAGGGCTTCAGCGGACCGGGTGCCCGGCCTCCCGCAGCGCGTTCTTGACCTCGCCGATCCGCAGGTCGCCGAAGTGGAAGACGCTGGCGGCCAGCACCGCGTCCGCGCCGGCCTCCACCGCCGGGGCGAAGTCGGCGAGCTTCCCGGCGCCGCCGGAGGCGATCACCGGCACCGAGACGGTCTTGCGGACGGCCCGGATCAGCTCCAGGTCGTAGCCGTCCTTGGTGCCGTCGGCGTCCATCGAGTTGAGCAGGATCTCGCCCGCGCCCAGCTCGGCGGCGCGCCCGGCCCACTCGACGGCGTCCAGGCCGGTGCCCTTGCGGCCGCCGTGCGTGGTGACCTCGAAGCCGGAGGCGGTCTCGGTGCCCTCGGGGCAGCGGCGGGCGTCCACCGAGAGCACCAGCACCTGGCGGCCGAACCGCCGGGCGATCTCCCGGACCAGCTCGGGGCGGGCGATGGCGGCGGTGTTGACGCCGACCTTGTCGGCGCCGGCCCGCAGCAGCTTGTCGACGTCCTCGACGGCGCGGATGCCGCCGCCGACGGTGAGCGGGATGAAGACCTGCTCGGCGGTGCGGCGGACCACGTCGTAGGTGGTCTCGCGGTCGCCGGAGGAGGCGGTGATGTCGAGGAAGGTCAGCTCGTCGGCGCCCTCGGCGTCGTAGAGCTTGGCCATCTCGACCGGGTCCCCGGCGTCACGGAGGTTCTGGAAGTTGACGCCCTTGACCACGCGGCCGGCGTCGACGTCCAGGCAGGGGATGACACGTACTGCGAGGGTCACGGCTGATTGCCTTCCAGAGCTTCCAGGGTTGCGGCGAGTCCGGCGCGGTGGGCGTCGAGTTCGACCTCGACGAGCATCCGCGAGTCGACCAGGCTCTGCACCACCACGACGGCGGCCGCCGGGCGCACCGCGCCGAAGAGCTCGTGGTGGGCACGGCCCGCCGCGTCGATGTCACGGGCGTGGGTGAGGAACACCCGGGTGCGGACCACGTCGTCCGCCGTCAGACCGTACGCGGCCAGGGCCTCCAGCGCGTTGCCGAAGGCGGTCAGCGCCTGCTCGTAGGGGTCGCCCTCGCCGTGCAGCACGCCGTCCACCAGCGGCCTGGCGCCGGCCACGTGGACGTGGTCCCCGGCGGCGACCGCCTGCGACGCGCCGAGGAGGTCCTCCCAGTGCGAGAACCCGCCGACCCGACCGCGCACGATCCGACGTTCCGTCATCCCGAAACCGCCTCCAACGCCTCTCCGAGGGTGAACTTCTGCTCGTAGAGTGCCTTGCCCACGATCGCGCCCTCGACTCCCTCGCCGACCAGGCCCGCGATCGCCCGCAGGTCGTCCAGCGAGGAGACGCCGCCGGAGGCCACCACCGGCCGGTCGGTGGCGGCGCAGACGTTGCGCAGCAGCTGCAGGTTGGGGCCGGTCAGGGTGCCGTCCCGGTCGACGTCGGTGACCACGTAGCGGGCGCAGCCCTCGGCGTCCAGGCGGGCCAGCACGTCGAAGAGCTGGCCGCCCTCGCTGGTCCAGCCGCGGCCACGCAGGGTGGTGCCGACCACGTCCAGGCCGACGGCGATCCGGTCGCCGTGCTCGGCGATGGCCTTGGCGACCCACTCGGGGCTTTCCAGGGCGGCGGTGCCGAGGTTGACCCGGGTGCAGCCGGTGGCCAGGGCGGCGGCCAGCGAGGCGTCGTCGCGGATGCCTCCGGACAGCTCGACCTTGATGTCCAGGGTCTCGGTGATCTCGCGCACCAGGTCCCGGTTGGAGCCGGTGCCGAAGGCGGCGTCGAGGTCGACCAGGTGCAGCCACTCGGCGCCGGCCTCCTGCCAGGCGAGGGCGGCGGCGAGCGGCTCACCGAAGGAGGTCTCGGTGCCGGACGCACCCTTGACCAGGCGGACGGCCTGGCCGTCCCGGACGTCGACGGCGGGCAGCAGTTCGAGGCGGCTCATGATCTACAACTCTTCCGTCGTCAGAGGGTGCTGACCCAGTTGGTCAGCAGGGCGGCGCCGGCGTCGCCGGACTTCTCGGGGTGGAACTGGGTGGCCCACAGCGGGCCGTTCTCGACGGCCGCGACGAACGGCTGCCCGTGGGTGGCCCAGGTGACCAGCGGCGGGTTGATCCGCGCGCTGTGCGCCTCCAGCTCCCAGGTGCGCACCCCGTAGGAGTGGACGAAGTAGAAGCGGGTGTCCGCGTCCAGGCCGGCGAACATCCGGCTCCCCTCGGGGGCGTCCACGGTGTTCCAGCCCATGTGCGGCACGACCGGCGCCTCCAGCGGCTCCACCGTGCCCGGCCACTCGTCGCAGCCGGCGGTCTCCACGCCGTGCTCGACGCCCTTCTCGAAGAGGATCTGCATGCCGACGCAGATGCCCATGACCGGCCGGCCGCCGGCCAGCCGGCGCCCGATGATCCAGTCCCCGCGGACCGACTTCAGGCCGCGCATGCAGGCCTCGAAGGCGCCGACGCCCGGGACCAGCAGGCCGTCGGCGTCCATCGCGGCCTGGTAGTCGGAGGTGACGGTGACGTTCGCCCCGGTCCGCTCCAGGGCGCGCTGCGCCGAACGGAGGTTGCCCGAGCCGTAGTCGAGCACCACGACGTTCTTGCCCATGTTCAGGTGTCCAGTCTTTCGTTCGCTCGACGGTTACAGACGCATGAGGCCCGAGCCCAGGCACATCACCGCGCCCAGCGCGAGCACGAGGATGACGCCCTTGGACTGCTTCTGCTTCCAGAACGAGATGACCCCGCCGGCCAGGAAGAGTCCGGCGAAGATGAGGACGATCGCGGCCTTGCTCACAGCGCACCCTTGGTCGACGGGAGGATGCCGGCCGCGCGCGGGTCGCGCTCGGCGGCGTAGCGCAGGGCCCGGGCCAGCGCCTTGAACTGGCACTCCACGATGTGGTGCGCGTTGCGCCCGTACGGCACGTGGACGTGCAGGGCGATCTGCGCCTGGGCCACGAAGGACTCCAGGATGTGCCGGGTCATGGTGGTGTCGTAGGTGCCGATCATCGGCGCCATCTTCTCCGGCTCGCTGTGCACCAGGTAGGGGCGGCCGGAGAGGTCGACGGTCACCTGGGCGAGCGACTCGTCCAGCGGCACGGTGCAGTTGCCGAACCGGTAGATGCCGACCTTGTCGCCGAGCGCCTGCTTGAAGGCGGCGCCGAGCGCGAGGGCGGTGTCCTCGATGGTGTGGTGGGTGTCGATGTGCAGGTCGCCGTCGGTCTTCACGGTGAGGTCGAAGAGGCCGTGGCGGCCGAGCTGGTCGAGCATGTGGTCGTAGAAGCCGACGCCCGTGGAGATGTCGGTCTTGCCGGTGCCGTCCAGGTCTATCTCGACCAGGACGGAGGTCTCCTTGGTGGTGCGCTCGACGCGTCCGATACGGGTCATTCGGGTTACAGCTCCTTGATCACGGTGGCGACGGCGTCCAGGAAGGCGTCGTTCTCGGCGGGCGTGCCGGCGGTGACGCGCAGCCACCCGGGGACGCCGTTGTCACGGACCAGGACGCCGTGGTCGAGGATGGCCTGCCAGACGGCGTGGGTGTCGGCGAAGCGGCCGAACTGGACGAAGTTGGCGTCCGAGTCGGTCACCTCGAGACCGAGCCCGCGCAACGCCTCGACCAGCCGGTCGCGCTCCTCCTTGAGCCGGCCGACGTAGCCGAGCAGGGTGTCGGTGTGCTCCAGGCAGGCCAGTGCGGTGGCCTGGGTGACGGCCGACAGGTGGTAGGGCAGGCGGACCAGCTGCACCGCGTCCACCACCGCCGGGTCGGCGGCCAGGTAGCCCAGGCGCAGCCCGGCCGCGCCGAAGGCCTTGGACATGGTGCGGGAGACCACCAGGTTGGGGCGGCCCTCGATCAGCGACAGCAGCGAGTCGCGGTGCGAGAACTCGACGTACGCCTCGTCGACCACCACCAGGCTGGGCCGGGCGGCCTGCGCGGCCTCGTAGAGCCGCAGCACGGTGTCGGCCCCGACGGCGGTGCCGGTCGGGTTGTTCGGCGAGCAGACGAACACCACGTGCGGGCGGTGCTCGGCGATCGCCGCGACGGCGGCGTCCAGGTCGACGGTGAAGTCGGCGTTGCGGGGGCCGGAGATCCAGCCGGTGCCGGTGCCGCGGGAGATCAGCGCGTGCATCGAGTACGAGGGCTCGAAGCCGAGCGCGGTGCGGCCGGGGCCGCCGAAGGTCTGCAGCAGCTGCTGGAGCACCTCGTTGGAGCCGTTGGCGGCCCAGACGTTCTCCCGGGCGACGGCGTGGCCGGTGGTGCGGGTGAGGTACGCCGCCAGGCCCTCGCGCAGCTCGACCGCGTCCCGGTCGGGGTAGCGGTTGAGGTGGCGGGCGGCCTCGGCGACCCGCTCGGCGATCCGGGCGACCAGCTCCTCGGGGAGCGGGTACGGGTTCTCGTTGGTGTTCAGCTGGACCGGGACGTCGAGCTGCGGGGCGCCGTAGGGCGACTGGCCGCGCAGCTCGTCCCGGACGGGGAGGTCGTCGATGGTCGTCACGTGCCGGGAACCGTCCAGTCGAATCGGGCCTTGATCGCGTCACCGTGACCGGGCAGGTCCTCGGCGTTCGCCAGGTTGACGACGTGCTCGGCGATGCCGGCCAGCGCCTCGCGGTCGTACTCGACGACCTGCACGCCGCGCAGGAAGGTCTGCACGGACAGGCCCGAGGAGTGGCAGGCGCAGCCGCCGGTGGGCAGCACGTGGTTGGAGCCGGCCGCGTAGTCGCCGAGCGAGACCGGGGTGAACCGGCCGAGGAAGATCGCGCCGGCGTTGCGGACCTTCGCGGCGACCGCGTGCGGGTCGCGGGTCTGGATCTCCAGGTGCTCGGCCGCGTAGGCGTTGACCACGGTCAGGCCCTGCTCCAGGTCGTCGACCAGGATGATGCCGGACTGGCGGCCGCCCAGCGCCTCGGCTACCCGCTCGCTGTGCCGGGTGCGGGCGACCTGGGTCTTCAGCTCGGCCTCGACCGCGTCGGCCAGCGCCACCGAGTCGGTGACCAGCACCGAGCCCGAGGTCGGACCGTGCTCGGCCTGGCTGATCAGGTCGGCGGCCACGTCCACCGGGTCGGCGCTGTCGTCGGCGAGGACGGCGATCTCGGTCGGGCCGGCCTCGGAGTCGATGCCGATCCGCCCGGCGAAGTAGCGCTTGGCGGCGGCGACGTAGATGTTGCCGGGGCCGGTGACCATGTTCACCGGCTCGCACTCCTCGGTGCCCAGCGCGAACATGGCGACCGCCTGGGCGCCGCCGACCGCGTACACCTCGGTGACGCCGAGCAGCGCGCAGGCCGCCAGGATGGTCGGGTGCACCCGGCCGCCGAAGGCCTTCTGCGGCGGGGAGGTCACCGCGATGCCAGGCACGCCCGCCTCCTGGGCCGGCACCACGTTCATCACAACGGAGGACGGGTAGACGGCCAGGCCGCCCGGCACGTACAGCCCGACCCGGTCCACCGGCACCCAGCGCTGGGTCACCGTGCCGCCCGGCACCACCTGGGTGGTGTGCCCCTCGCGGCGCTGGTCCCCGTGCACGATGCGGGCGCGGCGGATCGACTCCTCCAGCGCGGCGCGCACCTTCGGGTCCAGCCCCTCCAGGGCCTCGGCGATCTGCTCGGCGGGGACCCGGGTGGACTCCAGCCGCACGCCGTCGAAGCGCTCGGTGATCTCGATCAGCGCCGCGACCCCGCGATGATGCACGTCCTCGGCGATCGGGCGCACCTTCTCCAGGGCGGCCGCGACGTCGAAGTCGGCACGGGGCAGCAGGTCGCGCGGGTCGTCGAGCGAGCCGCGCAGATCGATTCGAGAGATCACGCCACCCAGTGTAAGGAGTGGCCGGAACGGGCGGTCCCGCATTTCAGTCCGTGATACGAAGGGCGAGACGGCCGGGGGAGGCCGGGGACATCTGGGGGGAACCATGACGGATCGGGCACCGGACGGCTGGACCGCCGCCGAGCAGGCGCTCTGGGCGGCGTTCCGGCACGGCCGCATCCACGATCTGCGCAGCGGCGAGGCCGCCGAGGACGACCCGTTCGGCGGGGCCGTCTGGGGCCCGGAGCGGACGATCCGCGCGGTGGTGCTCTCCCGCCTGCTGCTGGACGGGCCCGCCGCCGTCCCCGGCCGGGTCGCCTCGCTCAAGCTGACCGGCGCCCTGGTCACCGGGCCGCTGCGGCTGGCCGGCGGCACCATAGGGCACTACGTCGAACTGCACGACTGCCGCTTCGACCAGAAGATCCTCATGTCCGAGGCCGAGGCCGGCACCGTGCGCCTGGTCGGCTGCCTGCTCCCCCGCCTGGAGGCCTCCCGGCTGGTCACCTCCGGGGACCTCCACCTGGCCCGCTGCCGCATCCCGCAGGGCGTGCGGCTCACCGACGCCCGGATCGGCACCGACCTGCTGCTCAACCAGGCCGTCCTCGGCGGCGACCGGTACGGCCGGGCGCTGTCCGCCGACGGCCTCGCCGTCAGCCAGGACTTCGAGGCCGAACGGCTGGAGGCCGTCGGCGAGGTCAGCCTGCGCACCGCCCGGATCGGCGGCCGGCTCTCGCTGCGCGGCGCCCTGCTGCGGGCCGTCCCGGAGAACCCCAACGCACTCAACGCCCCCCGGGTCACCGTCGGCCACACGCTGTACCTCAGCAGCTCCGCCGACCGCGGCTGGACCGACTCGCAGTCCTACTACGGCTCCGGCTACGGCCAGGCCGTCCCGCCGAGCGCCGACAGCACGCCGTTCCGCGCCTACGGCCGGGTCCGGCTCTCCGACGGCCGGTTCGAGAACGCCTGCCTGATCTCCGGCGCCGAGTTCCACCTCGACGAGGGCGACGAACTGGCCCTGCGCCGGATCCAGACCCCCGAACTGCGCTTCACCTGCCGCACCCCGCCCACCGGCACCGTCTCGCTCTCCCGCGCCCGGATCGGCAACCTCGTCGACGCCCCCGGCTCCTGGCCGCAGGGCAGGCACCTCGGCCTCACCGGCTTCACCTACGAATGCCTGCGCCCGGCCGCGCCGTTCACCGTCCAGCAGCGGATCGCCTGGCTGGAGAGCGCCTCGGTGGACTTCCAGCCCGAGTCCTACGAGCAGCTCGCCGCCGCCCTGCGCCGCGACGGCGCCGACGACGACGCCCGCACGGTGCTCTACGCCAAGCAGCGCCGCCGCCGGCAGACCCTCCCGCTGCCGGCCCGGATCTGGGGCCGCGTCCAGGACGCCACCGTCGGCTACGGTTTCCGCCCCGGCCGGGCCGCGCTCTGGCTGCTGCTCGCCTGGGCGCTCGGCAGCCTCTACTTCGCCACCCACCCGCTGCAACCGCTCAAGGCCGACGAACGCCCGCACTGGAACCCGGTGCTCTACGCGCTCGGCCAGCTGCTGCCGGTCGTCGACCTCGGCCAGAAGGGCTGGAACCCCGGCGGCACCGCCCAGTGGGTCTCCTCCGGCCTGGTCATCGTCGGCTGGGTGCTCGCCACCACGGTCGCCGCCGGCGCCACCCGGATGCTCCAGCGGCTCTAGCCGGGCGCGGGTCCGTGGCCCGGTCCGGGGCCAGGGCCGTGGACGCCCGCCGGGTCCGGGGAACTACGCTGTCCGCCGTGACAGAACGGCTTCCGCTCTTCCCGCTGAACACGGTGCTCTACCCGGGCCTGGTGATGCCCCTCAACGTATTCGAGGAGCGCTACCGCCGTCTCGTCGCCGACCTGCTGGAGCAACCCGAGGACCAGCCGCGCCGCTTCGGCGTGCTCGCCATCAAGGACGGCCGCGAGGTCGCCCCGGTGCGCCCCGACGACGGGCCGGCCGGCCCGCTGGACGGCCTCGGCACCGCCACCGGCGACCCGCTGGAGGCGCTCCACCACATCGGCTGCATCGCCGACGTCACCTCCGTCCAGCCGCAGCCGGACGGCCGGTACGAGCTGCTGGTCACCGGCACCACCCGGTTCTGGCTCCGCTCCGTGGACGTCGGCGGCCCCTACCTCGTCGGCGAGCTCGAACCCATCGAGGAGCGCACCGGCGAGGGCTCCGGCGCGCTCGCCGCCGAGGTGGAGCGGATCTTCCGCACCTACCAGCGCAGGCTCGCCGGCGCCCGCGAGGCCAGCACCGTCGGCCGCCAGGAACTGCCCGAGGACCCGCAGGTGCTGTCCTACCTGGTCGCCGCGGCCGCCGTCCTGGAGGTCCCGCTCAAGCAGCAACTGCTCGCCTGCCCCGACAACGCCCAGCGACTGCGCACCGAGCTGGACCTGCTGCGCCGCGAGACGGCGGTGCTCGGCTGGCTGCCCTCGCTGCCCGCCGTCAACCTCACCCGCCAGTCCTTCAGCCCCAACTGATTGCGGAGCCCCCGTGGCCAAGAAGCCGAAGAAGGGCGGTCAGGGCACGCCCGCGACGGTCGCCCTGGAGACCGCCGCCGTGCCGTTCACCGTCCACTCCTACGAGCACGATCCGGCCGCCGCCTCCTACGGCGGCGAGGCCGCCGAGGCGCTCGGCGTGCCGGCCGAGCGGGTGTTCAAGACCCTGGTCGCCGACGTCGACGGCGTCCTGACCGTCGGCGTCGTCCCGGTCGCCGGCCAGCTCGACCTCAAGGCGCTGGCCGCGGCGGTCGGCGGCAAGCGCGCCGCGATGGCCGACCCGGCCGCCGCCGAACGCAGCAGCGGCTACGTCCTCGGCGGCATCTCCCCGCTGGGCCAGCGCCGCCCGCTGCGCACCGTCGTCGACGCCAGCGCCCTCACCCACCCCACCGTCTACGTCTCCGCCGGCCGCCGCGGCCTGGAGGTCGAACTCTCCCCCGCCCACCTCATCACCCTCACCGCCGCCCACACCGCCCCCATCGCCCGCTGACCCACCCGGCGAGGCCACCCCGCACCCCCTCAGAACACCGGCTCACGCCAACACAGGGGCGCGGGAAACCGCGCGCAACGGAAGGCCCCGGCGCCGCACCGTCCCCCAGGGCCCGAGCCCCCTACTGCCTCACCTCGAAGCACCGGCTCACGCCAATGCAGGGGCGCGGGGAACTGCGCGCAGCGGAAGGCCCCAACCCGCACGACCCCCACAAGCCCAAGCCCCCACCACCCCACCACAACCGCACCCGCCCACACCCGGCGCAGCGCGCCCCCAGCCCCCCGTCAGCCCTCCCGCCGGTCCGCCGGAGCCCCGGCGTCCACGGTCGCGGGCCCCGGCACGCCCCAGTACGGCGGCGGGTCCTCCTCGCGCTTGCCGAAGGCCGCCGACAGCGCCAGCAGCAGCACCATCGCCGCCATCGGCCACGCCAGCACCGCGCCGTAGGCCCCGAGGTCGATGTCCGCCTGGAAGTGCCCGCCGTCCCCGACCCGCCGCGCCTCCGCGACCAGGTCGCCGCCCGGCCCGAGCCACCGCCCGAGCCCCCACGCCCCCACCGACGCCAGCAGGCCGCCGGCCGCCAGCCCGACCGCCACCGCGATCCCGCCGCCCCGCTTCCGGGTGACCAGGAACGCCCCCAGCGCGGTCAGGACGCCCATCCCCAGCCCGAGCAGCACGAACACGCTGTCGGCCCCGGCCCGCTGCTCCCCCTCGGGGTCCCCGTAGAGGATCTTGTTGCCGTCGACCACCAGCGGCACCTTGGGCGCCAGCCAGGCCCACAGCCCGCCCATCACGACCCCCAGCACCAGGCAGGCCAGCACCGTGGCCGCCCCGACCCTCAGCTCGGGCAGCAGTCGCTGCGCCATCGGCTCCGCGGGCTGTTCCTTCCCGTCCACCAGGTCCAGCCCCGGCGGCAGCGCGTACGGATCACGTGCGGCGGGCGGACCGGCTTCGGCGTGCGGAGCGGGCACGGCGTCCGCCGGGACGGCGTCGGCGGGGTCCGGAGGTGTGTTCGGTACGGTCACGTCCCCCATCGTTTCACGGCCGCCACCCCCGCGGCCCGGCCACCCACCGACCGGCCGACCGGCCGACCGGGCCCCGCCCCTAGCGGCGGGTGGCCCGCCGGTACGCCCAGGTGGCGACGGCCAGCGACACCACGCCCACCCCCGCGCAGACCGCCAGGTCCGCGGCCACCGCCGCCCAGTCCGGCGACGGCTGGAACGTCCGGGCGAACGCCTCCACCGCGTAGGTGGACGGCAGCAGGTCGCGCAGCCACAGCACCGGCTGCGGCAGGTGGTCCACCGGCAGGACGCCGAGCAGCAGCGCCGCCGACATGCCCAGCTGCCCCAGC
Source organism: Kitasatospora sp. NPDC008115 (assembly GCF_042957205.1). Classification (NCBI taxonomy): domain Bacteria; kingdom Bacillati; phylum Actinomycetota; class Actinomycetes; order Kitasatosporales; family Streptomycetaceae; genus Kitasatospora; species Kitasatospora sp. NPDC008115. The sequence goes on from NZ_JBIBHU010000013.1 coordinate 42,033, forward strand.
ATGGTGGCGATCTCCTGCTTGGGCGCGAGCAGCCCGCAGGCCGCGCCGAGCCCGGAGAGCGCCGCCCCGGCCAGCGGCACCACCGCGAGCAGCACCCACAGCTGCCCGAGCGGCAGTCCGAACATCACCGCGCCGACGGCCGCCGTGACCAGCGTCCCGGGCAGGGTGAACGAGGCGAACGCGGCGGCCGCGCCCAGCACCACCGAGGCGGCCGGCACCGGCAGCGTCGCGTAGTGGTCCAGCCCGCCGCTGGCCCGCAGCCGGCCGAAGTACTGGGCGAGCAGGTTGAGCGCCACGAAGGCGACCACCAGCACGCTGGAGCCGGACACCACGTAGCGGGCGGCCGAGGTCTGCCCGGCGTCGACGACGCCCCGCATCATCACCAGGATGCCGAGCGACTGGAAGGTGGCCACGAACAGCAGCGGGATCCGCGCCACCCGGGCCCGGGCGAGCTGCGCCCGGTAGACGGCGGCGAGGGCGGGCAGCAGCCGGGCGGCGGGGGCCAGCGGGGCGGGCCCGCCGACCGCGTCCGGGGTGGTCCGCGCCGGTGCCGAGAGCAGCGTCACTTGGCCAGTCCTCCGTGGCGGCCGCCCAGCTTGAGGTAGGCGTCCTCAAGGCTCGGGGTGGCCAGGGTGAAGTCGTCCAGGGCGGCGAAGGCCGGGCCGGTGGTGACGGCGGAGACCAGTTCGCGGGCCTGCTCGGGGGTGGTGCGGACGGTCCAGCGGCGGCCGGTGCGCTCGGCCCGTTCGGCGAGCGCCGCGACCGCGGGGACGTCCAGCGGTGCCTCGTCCCGCCAGACCAGGTCGAGCCGGACGTCGCCGTCGACCAGTGCCTTGAGGCCGCCGGGGGTGTCGCAGGCGATCACCCGGCCCTCGTCGACCACGGCGACCCGGTCCAGCACGGTCTCCGCCTCGATCACGTTGTGGGTGACCAGCAGCACGGTGGTGGAGCGCTCGGCCCGGCGGCGTTCGACCGCCGACCAGACGGACCGCCGGGCGACCGGGTCCATGCCGGTGGTGGGCTCGTCGAGGACGAGCAGCGGCCGGTCGCCGACCAGGGCGGCGGCGAAGCAGGCGAGCCGCCGCTGGCCGCCGGAGAGCTTGGCGAGCGGCCGCTGGGCGAGCGGCTCCAGGGCGAGCTCGGTGATCACCTCGTCGGCGGCGGCGCGGGCCGCGGCCCGGCTCAGGCCGCGCAGCCGTCCGGTGGTCTCGGCGGCGAGGGCGACGGTCAGCTCGTCGAGCGCGGTGGACTCCTGGCCCAGGTAGCCGAGCAGCCGGGCGGCCCGTTCGGGGTGCCGGACCACGTCGTGACCGAGGATCTCGATGCTGCCCGAGTCGGGCCGCAGCAGTCCGGTGAGCTGTCGGACCAGGGTGGACTTGCCCGCGCCGTTGGGTCCGAGCAGGCCGAAGATCTCCCCCTGCCGGACGGTCAGGGTGATGCCGTCGTTGGCCCGGATCACGCCGGCGGAGGCCCCGCGCCCGGCGCGGTACGTCCGGACCAGGTCCCGTACGGCACAGCACGGCGAGGTCTCCTGGGGTGCCCGCCCGGCCGTCTCACTCACGACCGAAGACTCTACGCGGTGCAACGGGCGAAGCGGACAACGGGGCCCCGCCCCGGCTCCCGGGCGGCCGGTCAGTCGTCGACGACCAGGTCCCCGCCGGGGACGCGGGCGGCGAGCTCCTTCCAGAAGCCCGCCCGGATCGCGTACCGGTCGTGCTCGTCGATCTGGTCGTCCTTGTGCGCCAGCAGCCCGAAACGGGCGGCGTAGCGCAGCAGCTCGCCGTCGACCCGGTGCGGGATGCGCGGGTAGCCGGGCCACAGTACGGTGAGCCGTTCGGCGTCGCCGATCCGGCCGGTCCAGCGGCGGGCGAAGACCTGGCCGACCTCGTGGGCGTCGCCGCCGATCGAGGTGATGTCCTCCTCTCGGTCGGCCCAGCGCTGTTCGGCGGTGGTGAGCTGGGCGAGGGTCGGCAGGCCGTCGCCGGCGGTGACGGCGGGCTCGGCGACGGGCCGGTCGATCCAGCCCCGGTCGGAGGACCAGCGCAGCACCGGGCCGGTCTGCTGCTGGCCGTGCTGCTGGCCGTTCTGCTGCTGGGCGACGGCGGCCTGCCGGTCGGCGCTGCGCCCGGCGAGGTCCTTGGGGGTGGGGACGACCTTGAGCCCGGCAACGGCCGGCTGCGGGCCCCCGTTGACGGCGGGCGCGGGCGCGGCGGCGCCGGCCGCCACGGGTTCGTCGGCGACGGGGCCGCCGGGCACCTGGGCCGCGGGCAGCGGGCCGGGCAGGGCGCCGGGGGGCGCGACGGGCGGGGCGGAGAGGATCTTGGCGATGTCGTGCCGGGCGCCGGGACCGGGGAAGACGCTGGAGGTGTCGCGCAGGCTGAACGACCCCTCGATCCACTCGCGGTCCAGCACCCGCCGTTCGTCGGCCTCGCCGACGAGGTCCTCGGACTGGTTGAAGTCGCCGTCGGCGGCCTGCAGCGCCCAGAGGTGGACGACGACGCCGTGCTCCTTGGCGGACATCATGCCGGGCAGCAGGTCGCCGTCGCCGGTGATCAGCACGACGTCGGAGCAGGCCCGGTTGCGGGCGAGTTCGGAGAGCTCGGCGTGCATCGCGGCGTCGACGCCCTTCTGCACCCAGCGGCCCTCGGCCCTGGTGAGCGCGCCGAGCCGGACGGTGACCCGGGGCAGGACCCGCAGCCGCCGGTGCTCGGGCATCGGGCGGCGCTCGGGCGCGGCGTCGAACCAGTAGATCCGCAGCAGCGGCAGGCCGGTCTCGGCCTCGGCGCGCTCGCGCAGGGCGGCGATCAGCGCGGTGTGGTCGACGGTGACCTTGGAGCGGGAGGAGTCGCCGGCGAGCAGACTGGCGGCGGCGCCCAGCAGGTATCCGGCGTCCACCAGGACGACACAGCGGTCCATCGCGCACCTCTTTCCGCTCGCCCTCGGGGTGGGGCTCCGCCGGGTCCGACGGTGCCGGGGTGGGCGGGGTGCGCCCGGGCCCGGACGGCGTGGGGTGAGGGTGAGCCCGCAGCCGCCCGATCGTTGGGTCAGCTTTTTCCCCCAGATCCGCCCGCCGAACCTCGGCCGGCCGCCGCTTTCCCCCGCACAGCGCGCGGGCCCCCGTCCGATCCCGGACGGGGGCCCGCTGTCGGTGGGCGAGGGCCGCTCAGCCCTTGAGCTCCGCGGCGACCAGCTCGGCCAGCTGGACGGCGTTGAGCGCGGCGCCCTTGCGCAGGTTGTCGTTGGAGACGAACAGCGACAGGCCGTTCTCCACCGTCTCGTCGACCCGGATGCGGCCGACGTAGCTGGGGTCCTGGCCGGCGGCCTGGAGCGGGGTGGGGATCTCGCTCAGCTCGACGCCGGGGGCACCGGTGAGCAGCTCGACCGCGCGCTCGGGGCTGATCGGGCGCTCGAAGCGGGCGTTGATCTGCAGCGAGTGGCCGGAGAAGACCGGGACGCGCACGCAGGTGCCGGCCACCTTCAGCTCGGGGATGCCGAGGATCTTGCGGCTCTCGTGGCGGAGCTTCTGCTCCTCGTCGGTCTCGTTGGAGCCGTCCTCGACGATCGAGCCGGCCAGCGGGACGACGTTGAAGGCGATCGGGCGCTGGTAGACCTTGGGCTCGGGGAACTCGACCGCCGAGCCGTCGTGGGCGAGCGCGGCGGCGCCGTCGACGACCTTGGCCGCCTGGTCCTGGAGCTCGGCCACGCCGGCCACGCCGCTGCCGGAGACGGCCTGGTAGGTGGAGACGACGAGGGCGGCGAGCCCGGCCTCCTCGTGCAGCGGGCGCAGCACGGGCATGGCGGCCATCGTGGTGCAGTTCGGGTTGGCGATGATGCCCTTGGGGCGGTCCGCGATCGCCTCGGGGTTGACCTCGGAGACGACCAGCGGGACCTCGGGGTCACGGCGCCAGGCGGAGGAGTTGTCGATGACGACGGCACCCGCGGCGGCGGCCTTGGGGGCGAGCGCCTTGGAGGTGGCACCGCCGGCCGAGAAGATCACGATGTCCAGGCCGGCGTAGTCGGCCGTGGCCGCGTCCTCGACGGTGACCTCGGTGCCCTTCCAGGGCAGCGTGCGCCCGGCCGAGCGGGCCGAGGCGAACAGCCGCAGCTGCTCCACCGGAAGGTCGCGCTGGGCCAGGATCTCGCGGACCACGCCGCCCACCTGGCCGGTCGCCCCGACAATGCCGATCTTCATCCGACTACTCCTCTTTGAATCTTGCTGCTCACAGCCGCACTCCGCCCATCATGCCTTGTCAAGGCCGCCGGACGGCCCGGCATTCCATCCTGTGGTCGTCAGTGGTCCAGACCACTGACGAGTTCCAGCGCCCGCGCGACCTCCGCCGGCCCGGCCGGCAGCAGCGGCAGCCGGACGTCCGGCGTCGGGATCCGCCCCTGCGCGTGCAGCACCCCCTTGACCACCGCCGGGTTCGGCGCGGCGAAGGCCGCCACCGCCAGGGCGGTCAGCCGGTGGCCCAGCGCCCGGGCCCCGGCCGCGTCCCCGGCGCGCCACGCCTCGGCCAGCTCGACGAAGCGCCCGGTGGCCAGGTGCGCGGAGGCCAGGATGCCGCCGTCCGCGCCCAGCGCCAGCAGCGGCGCCAGCACCGCGTCGTCCCCGCCCAGCACGGAGAACCCGGCCGGCGCCGCGGCCAGCAGTTCCACCGCCGCCTGGTCCACCCCGCCGGTCGCGTACTTGACGCCCGCCACGTTCGGCAGCGCGGCCAGCTCCAGCAGCGCGGCCCCGGACAGCGCCTGCCCGGTCCGGTACGGGATGTGGTAGACGACCAGCGGCACCGAACTGGCCTCGGCCAGCGCCCGGAAGTGCGCGACCGTCCCGGCCTCGCCCGGCCGGACGAAGGACGGCACGGTGACCAGCGCGCCCGCCACCCCCGGCACCCGCCCGGCCAGCGCGGCCAGCTCCTCGGCGGCCGCGGCGGTGCCCGGCCCGCCCGCGCCGACCAGCAGCGGCACACCGCGCGCGGCGCAGACCTCCGCGCAGACCTCGGTGACCGCGCGCCGCTCGTCCGCGCTCAGCGCGGCCGGCTCGCCGGTGGTGCCGAGCGCGGCCAGCCCGGCCGCGCCCTCGTCGAGCACCGAGCCGGCCAGCTTCTCCAGCGCGTCCAGCGCCACCGAGCCGTCGGCCGCGAACGGGGTGACCAGCGGGACGAAAATGCCCTTGAGTTCCATGCCCACGATCCTCGGGTCCACCGATCCCGCAGGTCCAGTTCACGTTTCCGAAGCTTCTCGTAAGCTGAGCCGATGCTCGATGTCCGACGCCTGCGCCTGCTGCGCGAACTCGCCCACCTCGGCACCATCGCCGCCGTCGCCGAGGCGCTCAGCTTCAGCCCTTCGGCGGTCTCCCAGCAGTTGTCCGTCCTGGAGAAGGAGGCCGGCGTCGCGCTGCTGGAGCGCACCGGCCGCCGGGTCGCCCTCACCCCGGCCGGACGCAACCTGGTCCGGCACGCCGAGGCCGTGCTGGAGCGGCTGGAGCAGGCGGACGCCGAGCTCGCCCACGCCCGCGAGGGGCTGGCCGGCCCGCTGCGGATCGGCACCTACCCGTCGGCGGCCCGCGCGATCTTCCCCGCCGTCCTCGCCGAACTGGCCGGCTGGCACCCGGGGCTGGAGCCGATGATCACCGAGGTCGACCCGGCCGAGGTCGCGGCGGCGCTGCGCGCGGGCGAGCTGGACGTGGCGCTGGTGCACGAGTACGACCTGGTGCCCGCCGACCCGGAGCCCGGCCTGGCGGTCACCCGGCCGATCTTCACCGAGCCGATGTACCTGGCGGCCCGCGCCCCCGGCGCCGTCGCCGACCAGCGCGCCGAGCCGTGGATCCTCGCCCCGCCGGGCACCCTGTGCCACAGCATGGCCGTCCGCGCCTGCGAGGCCGCGGGCTTCGCGCCCCGGATCCGCCACCAGATCGACGACTTCGCGACCGTGCTCGCCCTGGTCGCGGCCGGCCAGGGGGTGGCGCTGGTCCCGCACCTCGGCATCGACCGGCCCCCGCCGGGGGTCGTCCTCACCCGGCTGCCGATGTACCGGCGCACCCGCACCGCCTTCCGCGCGGGCGCCGGCGCCCACCCGGCGATCTCCGCCTTCGTCTCCGCCCTGCACACCGCCGTGCCGGCCCCGCTGCGCAACTCCGCATAGCGGTGGGCGCCCGTACCCGGCCGGGCACGGGCGCCCACCGGGAGGATCAGTTCGTCCCGTTGCCCGCCAGGCAGCTCGGCCCTAGCAACTGCTTCAGGTCCCCGAACAGCGCCGGGTCGGACTTCACCCGGTGCCGGTCCAGGCGCAGCACCGTCGTCCTGCTCCGCGCCTCCAGCCGGACCCGGACCTCCGTGGTCCCCCGGTGGCTGCTCAGCACCTCGCCGAGCCGCGCCACCAGCGGGGGCGTCACCTTGCCGGTGGGGATGTTGATGATGATCGGCGCGTCGGCGTGCGCGTTCGACAGGTCCGGGACGGACAGCTCCATGCCCATCAGCCGCGGCACGTCCTCGCGCTTGTCCAGCTTGCCGCGGACGAACACCACCGCGTCCTCGACCAGCTGGGAGGAGACCAGCTGGTAGCTGGCCGGGAAGAACATGCAGTCGATCGAGCCCGCGAGGTCCTCGACCGTCGCGATCGCCCAGGCATTGCCCTGCTTGGTCATCTTCCGTTGGAGGCCCGAGATGATGCCGCCGATGGTGATGATCGTCCCGTCCGGCCGCTCGGCGAGGTCCGCGACCGCGCAGTCCGCCTTGTCGGCGAGCACGTGCTCGATGCCGTGCAGCGGGTGCGAGGAGACGTACAGGCCGAGCATCTCCCGCTCCTGGGTGAGCAGGAAGGACTTCTCCCACTCGTCCTCGGAGAAGACCACGTCCAGCCCGAAGCTCGGCTCGTCGCTCGACGTGTCGCCGCCGAACAGGTCGAACTGCCCCTCGGCCTCCTTGCGCTTGATGCCGACGACGTTGTCGATCATCGGCTCGAACTGCGCGGTCAGGCCCTTGCGGGTGTGCCCGAGCGAGTCGAAGGAACCGGCCTTGATCAGCGATTCGACGGTCCGCTTGTTGCAGACCACCGACTCCACCTTCTCCAGGAAGTCCGGGAAGGAGGAGAACTTGCCCTTGCTCTTCCGGGTCCGGATCATCGACTCGACGACCGGGCCGCCGACGTTGCGGATGGCGGTCAGGCCGAACCGGACGGTGGTGTCACCGTGCGGGGTGAAGTCCGCGTCCGACTCGTTGACGTCCGGCGGCAGGACGTTGATGCCCATCTTGCGGCACTCGTTGAGGTAGACGGCCGACTTGTCCTTGTCGTCCTTCACCGAGGTCAGCAGGCCGGACATGTACTCGGCCGGGTAGTTGGCCTTGAGGTACGCCGTCCAGTACGAGACCAGCCCGTAGCCCGCCGTGTGCGCCTTGTTGAACGCGTAGCCGGAGAAGGGGACGAGCACGTCCCACACCGCCTGGATCGCCGCGTCCGAGTAGCCGCGCTCCCGGCAGCCCTTCTGGAACGGGACGAACTCGGCCTCCAGGATCTCCTTCTTCTTCTTGCCCATCGCGCGGCGCAGCAGGTCGGCCTGGCCGAGCGAGTAGCCGGCCAGGATCTGCGCGGCCTTCTGCACCTGCTCCTGGTAGACGATCAGGCCGTAGGTGGGCCGCAGCACCTCCTCCAGGGGCTTCTCCAGCTCCGGATGGATCGGGGTGATCTCCTGCTGGCCGTTCTTGCGCAGCGCGTAGTTGGTGTGCGAGTTGACGCCCATCGGACCGGGGCGGTACAGCGCCAGGACGGCGGAGATGTCCTCGAAGTTGTCGGGCTTCATCAGGCGCAGCAGCGAGCGCATGGGGCCGCCGTCGAGCTGGAAGACGCCGAGCGTGTCGCCGCGCGCCAGCAGTTCGTAGGTCGGCTTGTCGTCCAGGGGCAGCTCAAGAAGGTTGATCTTGACGCCCTTGTTCTTCTCGATCGCCTTGACGGCGTCGTCCATGATCGTCAGGTTGCGCAGGCCGAGGAAGTCCATCTTGAGAAGGCCGAGGCCCTCACAGGTGGGGTAGTCGAACTGCGTGATGGTGACGCCGTCGGTGTGCCGGGTCCAGACCGGGATGTGGTCGGTCAGCGGCTCGGCGGACATGATGACGCCGGCCGCGTGCACGCCGGGCTGGCGGATCAGGCCCTCGATGCCGCGCGCGGTGTCGATCACCTTGCGCACATCGGGGTCGGTCTCGTACAGCCCGCGGATCTCGCCGGCCTCGCTGTAGCGCGGGTGGCTGCTGTCCGTGATGCCGGACAGCGGGATGCCCTTGCCCATCACGTCCGGCGGCATCGCCTTGGTGATCCGGTCGCCCATCGCGTACGGGTATCCGAGGACCCGCGAGGAGTCCTTGATGGCGGCCTTCGCCTTGATGGTGCCGTAGGTGACGATCATGGCGACCTTGTCGGATCCCCACTTGTCCGTCACGTACCGGATCACGTCACCGCGCCGGCGCTCGTCGAAGTCGATGTCGACATCGGGCATGGAGATGCGCTCGGGGTTGAGGAAGCGCTCGAAGATCAGGCCGTGCGGGATCGGGTCGAGGTCGGTGATGCCCATGGCGTACGCGACCAGCGAGCCGGCCGCCGAACCACGGCCGGGGCCCACCGCGATGCCCTGGCTCTTCGCCCACATGATGAAGTCGGCGACCACGAGGAAGTACGCCGGGAACCCCATCTGGATGATGGTGTCCATCTCGTACTCGGCGAGCTTCTTGTGCTCCTCGTCGTACCCGTGCGGGAAGCGCCAGTCCATGCCCTCCCAGACCTTGGACTTGAAGAAGTCCGCCTCGGACTCGAAGCCCTCCGGGATCGGGAAGCGCGGCATGAGGTTGCGGAACTGGAACATGCCCTCGGTGTCGACCCGGGAGGCCACCAGCAACTGGCTGTTGCGGCAGCCCTCCTGCCAGGCGTCCGACTGGTCCAGGGCGTACATCTCGGCGGCCGACTTGATGTAGTAGCCGGTGCCGTCGAACCGGAAGCGGTCCGGGTCGGAGAGGTTCTTGCCGGTCTGCACGCAGAGCAGCAGGTCGTGGGCGCCGGCGTCGGACTCGGTGGTGTAGTGCGAGTCGTTGGTGACGACCGGCGGGATGCCGAGCTTCCGGCCGATCTCGATCAGCCCGTCGCGGACCCGCTTCTCGATGTCGAGGCCGTGGTCCATCAGCTCCAGGAAGTAGTTCTCCTTGCCGAAGATCTCCTGGTACTCGGCGGCCGACCGCAGCGCCTCGTCGAACTGGCCCAGGCGCAGCCGGGTCTGCAGCTCGCCGGAGGGGCAGCCGGTGGTGGCCATCAGGCCGCCGGACAGCTCGGAGATCAGCTCCTTGTCCATCCGGGGCCACTTGACCAGCCAGCCCTCGGAGTAGGAGCGCGAGGTCAGCTTGAAGAGGTTGTGCAGGCCCTCCTTGTTCCGGGCCCAGATGGTCTTGTGGGTGTAGGCACCGGACGCCGAGACGTCGTCCCTCTTCTGGTGCGGCTGGCCCCACAGGATGCGCTTGGTGTTCGAACGGGACTCCGGGGCGACGTACGCCTCGATGCCGATCACCGGGGTGATGCCGGCGGCGGTGGCCTGCTTGTGGAACTCGGCCGCACCGTACATGTTGCCGTGGTCGGTCATCGCGACATGCGACTGGCCCAGCCGCTCGACCTCCTTGAACATCTGCTTCAGCCGGGCGGCACCGTCCAGCATCGAGTACTCGGTGTGAACGTGCAGATGCGCGAACGGCTGATCGCTCAAGGCGGGGCCTCCGTAGGCTCGGTGCTGGCAGGTGGGCCGGCGAACGCGCAGGTCACAGAAGGTGCCTGGAAACAGTTGCGGCCCGGGCCACTACCAGGGCCCGGACCAGCACTCACGCGTTCACGTTCCTACTCTAGCCTCCTGGGGCAGCTCCGTTCCCGGCCACCCGCCGAGCCCGAAGGATCCCGAATGTCGCACCAGCCCTCCCCCGCCACCGACCGTGCCGAGGCCGTACTCGGAGTCTTCGACACGGCCTTCGGCGACCTGCTCGCCCAGGACCCGGCGGCCTTCCGGGTGAAGTTCCGGAAGATGGCGGCCTCGGCGTTCGCGTTCTACCGGGGCACCGCCGCCCTCTACTACGCCGACCTCACCACCGCGCCTTTCTCCTCCTTCGCCGACCCCTTCCTCGACGAGCGCACCAGCCGGGTCTGGATCCACGGCGACCTGCACGCGGAGAACTTCGGCACCTACCTCAACTCCGAGGGCCGGCTGGTCTTCAACGTCAACGACTTCGACGAGGCCTACGTCGGCGCCTTCACCTGGGACGTCCAGCGCCTGGCCGCCTCGCTCGCGCTGATCGGCTACGCCAAGGCGCTCTCCGACACGACCATCACCGAACTGGTCACCTCCTTCGCCAACGCCTACCGCCGCCGGATCTCGGCCCACGTCACGCACGGCGACGCCGACCCATACACCCTGGACACCACCGGCGGCCCGATCCTGGCCACCCTCCAGCAGGCCCGGCTGCAGACCCGGGTCTCGCTGCTGGACGGCGACACCGTGATCGAGGGCTACGACCGCCGCTTCCGCCTGGGCGGCGGCGCGATCGAACTGGACGAGCCCACCAAGGCCGAGGTCCTCGCCGCCTTCGAGGAGTACCTCGCCACCCTGCCGCCGGCCTCCCGCACCCGCCCGGCGGCCCTGCGGGTCAAGGACGTGGTCGGCCGCCGGGGCATCGGCATCGGCTCCGCCGGTCTCCCCTCCTACAACGTGCTGCTGGAGGGCCACACGGACGCCCTTGAGAACGACGTGATCATCTACATGAAGCAGGGCCAGACCCCGGCCGTCTCGCGTCACGTCACCGACCCCGCGATCGCCGGCTACTTCGAGCACGAGGGCCACCGCACGGTGATCTCCCAGCGCGCCCTCCAGTCCCACAGCGACCCGTGGCTCGGGTACACCACCCTGCGCGGGCGCGGCCAACTGGTCGCCGAGGTGTCCCCGTACGCCACCGACCTCGACTGGCGCGACCTCAACGAGCTGCCCGACCTGCTGACGGTCACCGAGTACCTGGGCCGCGCCACGGCGACCATGCACGCCGCCGCCGACGAGTCGTCCAGCGGCCACACCCTGGTCCCGTTCTCCACGGAGCACGCCATCCACGAGGCCATCACCCGCGACGAGGCCGGCTTCACCGCGATGCTGGTGGACTTCGCCCACGCCTACGGCGCCCGGGCCCGCGCCGACCACCAGCTCTTCGTCGACCTCTACCGCAACAACCGCATCCCGGGCCTCTGACCCGTCAGGGCCGCCAGCCTCGCCGAGGCGGCGGCCCTGACCACCGCGCTCTCCAGCTCGTCGTCCCTGAGGTACTCCAGCCTCCCCCTCACCTCCACCCCGTCCGGAGCCCGCTCCACCCCCATCAACCGCGCGTCCTCCTCACAGTCCCAGAGACACTCCACGTAGATCCCGGCCAGCCCCGCCGGCTCGATCGCCGCCAACGCCTCCAGATACCCGGCCCGCTCGTACGAGTGCGGCGTCCACAACCAGAACCGCCGCAGCAGCGACGCCGCGCCGCGGGCCTCCACCCCGAACCCCGCCAGAGCCCGCGCGGTGTGCACCGGGCCGCACCAGCGCTGCTCCGCCCACTCCCGCTCCAGCCGCCCCACCAACGCCTCGACGTCCCCCTCGACGTCCCCGCCCTCCTCATGTCGCCGCCCCTCGGCCTCCCCGGCGACCTCCACCCCGACCCCGGCATCCCGAACCAACCGCGCCAGATACACCGCCCGCTGATCGGCCCCGTCCCACCGCCAGTCCCACCGGACGCACGCCTCGACCACCTCGGCGGTCCCCCGCGGATCCTCGGCGACCATCCGCGCCCCGAGCCCCCGCCCCCGCTGCACCATCCCGATCAACGACCCCGCCGGCGCGTACCGCCCATCACTCATCCTCGTCACACCCCCATCCTCCACCGGGGCCGACGCTCCGGCTCCCCTGTTCCTCCTCGAAAACACCTCCGCCCCGGCCGCCCGCAGGGCTGCGGGCGGCCGGGGCGCAACCGCGACCACGCACGTCATCGACCAACGTCATGGCCTGCGCCGGTGGTCTGCTCAGGCGGCGTCCAGCTCCGCCAGGAAGTCCAGGGCCACGGCCCAGGTCTGCTCCGCCGCCTCGGCGTCGTAGTCCGCCAGGTCGGGGTCGGTGAAGAGGTGGCCGGCGCCGTGGTAGCGGTGGATCTCGACGTCGGCGCCGGCCCTGCGCATGTTGAGGTACCAGGCGTTCAGCCAGTCCTCCGGCTCGAACGGGTCGGGCTCGGCGACGTGGAGCTGGACGGGGATGGAGGTGGCCGCGTCCTCGCGGATGTCGGAGGTGCCGTGCAGCAGGAGCAGGCCGCGGGCGTTCTCGTCGGCGAGGGCGAGGTTCTGGGCGAGCGAGCCGCCGAGGGAGAAGCCGGCGTAGACGAGGGCGGTGCCGGAGGTCAGCAGCGGGGCGGCGGTGCCCACCGCCCGGCGCAGCAGTTCCTCGCTGCCGACCTCCTCCTTGTACGCCATGCCCGCCTCGACGTCCTCGAAGGTCCGGCCCTCGAAGAGGTCCGGGGTGTGCACGGTGTGCCCGGCGGCGCGCAGCCGGTCGGCGGCGGTGTGGACGGCGGGACGCAGGCCGTACACGGAGTGCAGGAGCAGGATCTGGGCCACGGGGGAGGACTTCCTTGCAGCGGACGGGAACCGCTCCATCATCGCGCATGGCCGCCAGGTGGCCGCGTCCACCCGGCGGGGTGGCGGGACGTCACGCACCAGTGAATCGACGACAAACAGTCAGTTCGCCCTATGGAACAGCTCGTTACCCGCCGGTAGCCTGTCCGCCGTGACTGACCTTGTCAATGACATGACCGCCGCCCGCCCCCACCGCCGCCAGGTGCTCAAGGCCACCGCCATCGCCGCGGGCGCCGCCGCCCTGCCGCTGACCCTCGGCGCCGCGGCCCAGGCCGCCACCGCCCCACAGTTCCTGCACGGCGTCGCGTCCGGCGACCCGCTGCCGGACGGCATCCTGCTCTGGACCCGCGTCACCCCGGCCCCCGAGGCCGTCCCCGGCTCCGGCCTGGGCGCCGACACCGAGGTCCGCTGGGAGCTCGCCGCCGACAAGGGCTTCACCCGGATCGCGGCGAGCGGCACCGTGACCACCTCCGCCGCCACCGACCACACCGTCAAGGCGGACATCCGCGGACTCGCCCCGGACACCGCCTACTGGTACCGCTTCACCGCCGGCGCCACCACCTCCCCGGTCGGCCGCACCCACACCACCCCGGCCGCCGACGCCGCGCTCGACCGGCTCCGCTTCGGCGTGGCGTCCTGCGCCAACTGGGAGGCCGGCTACTTCTCCGCCTACCGCCACCTGGCGGCCCGCGGCGACCTCGACGCCTTCCTCTTCCTCGGCGACTACATCTACGAGTACCGGACCGGCGAGTTCTGCGCCGCCGGCTCCGTGGTCCGCCCGCACGCGCCCGCCCACGAGATCCTCACCCTCGCCGACTACCGCACCCGCCACGGCCGGTACAAGACGGACGAGGACCTCCAGGCCCTGCACGCCCAGGTCCCGACCATCGCGATCTGGGACGACCACGAGTTCGCCAACGACGCCTGGTCCGGCGGCGCCGAGAACCACACCCCCGGCGCCGAGGGCGACTGGGCGGCCCGGGTCGCCTCCGCCAAGCAGGCCTACTTCGAGTGGATGCCGGTCCGCCCGTCCGTCGCCGGCACCACCTACCGCCGCCTGCGCTACGGCAAGCTGGCCGACCTGCACCTGATGGACCAGCGCTCGTTCCGCTCCGAGCAGGTCAAGGTCGGCAACGGCGAGGTCGACTCGGCCGGGCGCACCATCACCGGCCGTGCCCAGATGGACTGGCTGAAGGCCGGACTCACCTCCTCCGACACCGCCTGGCGCCTGATCGGCAACGAGGTGATGATCTCGCCGGTCGCCTTCTTCTCGCTGCCGGACTACCTGCTGCGCCCGCTCGCCAAGCTGCTCGGCCTGCCCGGAGAGGGCCTGGCGATCAACACCGACCAGTGGGACGGCTACACCCACGACCGCCGCGAACTGCTGGGCCACCTCAAGGCGAACGGCATCACCAACACCGTCTTCCTCACCGGCGACATCCACTCGGCCTGGGCCTCGGACGTCCCGTACGAGGCCGCGACCTACCCGCTGTCGGGCAGCGCCGCGACCGAGTTCGTGGTCACCTCGGTCACCTCGGACAACATCGACGACTTCCTCAAGGTCGCGCCGCAGACCCTCTCACTGGTCGCGGCCGCCGCGATCAAGGGCGCCAACCCGCACGTCAAGTGGGTGGACCTGGACTCGCACGGCTACGGCGTCCTGGAGGTCACCCCCGCCCAGGCGCAGATGGACTACTACGTCCTCTCCGACCGGACCCGCAAGGACGCCACCAGCAAATGGTCGCGCTCCTACCGCACCAAGTCCGGCACCCAGCAGATCGAGCGGGTCTACTCCCCCGTCAGGTAGCCACCACCGCACCAGGCCCCGCCCCCGGCCACCCCCGGAGGGCGGGGCCACTGCCGCCCGGGGCACCCGGACGGAGCGGGCTCGTTCGTCCGGGCGATCCTTGAGTATCACTCAGAGCATTCATAACGTCACATTATGCGCTCGTCGCACATAGTGACGGCATGATCAGAAAATCCGGGGGTCCCCCGTGGCTCCGCGCCCGAACGGCCCGCCTCGTCACCACCATCGCGGCACTGGGAATCCTCGGCACCGGCCTGGCCGGCGCCACCGCCCAGGCCGCCGCACCACCACACCCCTCGGCCACCCCGGCCACCCCGGCCGCCTCCACCGCCAAGAGCGCCCAGACCGCCAAGGCCACCCCCGCCGCCCCGGCCGCCAAGACCGCCCCGGCTCCGGCCCGCGTCCGCGCGACCGGCAGCGTCCTGCTCGACGAGAGGTTCACCGACGCCACCGCCGACCCGCGCTTCATCGCCGTCGGCTCCGCCTGCCTCACCGGCGCGCCGCCCGGCCCGCTCGGCCCGGGCAACCACCCGCTCACGGGCTGCCCGGCCGTCGAGGTCGGACCGGTCCCCCCACTGGACAGCGCGCCGCTCGGATACCTCCGGATCACCGACTCCGCGAACGACCAGAGCGGCGCCGTCCTGTTCGACCAGGCGCTGCCGGCCGGCAACGGCCTGGACGTCACCTTCGACCAGTGGCAGTACGGCAGCACCACGCCCAACACCCCGGCCGACGGCATCTCCTTCTTCCTGGTCAACGGCGACACCTCGCTCGCCCACCCCGGCGCCTTCGGCGGCAGCCTCGGCTACGCCCAGAAGCTGCCCGACGACAACCCGAACCTCACCTTCCTGCCCGGCGTCGACCGCGGCTACCTCGGCGTCGGCCTCGACGTCCTCGGCAACTACTTCGGCGACTGGGAGCAGCGCGGCAACGGCTGCGCCCAGCGCTCGCCGGCCGGCACCGGGTTCCACGTGCCCGCGCCCGGCGCCAACATGGTCACCGTCCGCGGGCCCGGTGACGGCACCACCGGCTACTGCTTCCTGACCGCGACCACCAGCAACTTCACCACCACCGGCCCCTGGCCCTCCACCCTGCCGGGCACCCTCCAGGGCCCGCTCACCTCGCTGCCGCCCGGGGTGACCCCGGACCAGGCCCAGACCCTGCTGGAGCCGTCCCGCCGCCGGGTGAACGTGCACCTGACGCAGGCCCCGGCACCGGTCCTGACGGTCGGCGTCGACTTCAACGACGGCACCGGCGTGCACCAGGTGCTGTCCACCCCGGCGCCCGAACCGGTGCCCTCCACCTACAAGTTCGGCTTCGCGGGGTCGACCGGCCTGTTCACGGACGTCCACCTGATCCGCAACGTGACCGTCACCACCGACCAGCCGCTGCCCGCCCTGAACCTGGTCAAGCAGGTCCGCCGGCCGCTGCCCGGGCTGATCACGGCCGGCACGCCGCTGCCGTACGACTTCGTCGTCACCAACTCCGGCAACGTCGCCATCGACAACCTGGGCGTCAACGACCCCAAGGTCGGCCCGGTCAGCTGCCCGGTGTCCACGCTGAACCCGGGCGAGACCGTCACCTGCACGGCCACCTACCAGGTGACCGCCGCCGACGCCCAGGCCGGCCAGGTGGCCAACACGGCCATCGCCACCGGCACCTCCGACGGCAACCCGGTCGAGTCACCGCCCTCCTCGGAGAACGTGCCGGTGGTGGCGCCGCCGGGCATCAACCTCACCAAGCACGTCGACGCCCCGGGACCGTTCGCGGTCGGGGCCGTCGTGCCCTACAGCTACGTGGTCACCAACACCGGCGGCACCCAACTGGACTCCGTCGGCGTGACGGACGACAAGGTCACCGGCATCACCTGCGACGCCACCACGCTGGCCCCGGCCGGCAGCCCCGGCGACAGCACCGTCTGCCGCGGCAGCTACACCGTCACCGCCGCCGACGGCCAGTTCGGCTCAGTCACCAACCACGCCCGCGCCACCGGAACGTCGGGCGACCAGCCGGTCACCTCGCCGGAGGCCGAGGCGACCATCGAGATCATCGGGACGTTCGGGCTCGACCTGCGCAAGCAGGCCGACACCGCCGGCCCGGTGCACGCCGGTGACACCGTCCACTACACCTACACGGTCACCAACACCGGCTCGACGACGGTGAACAGCCTCACCGTGCGGGACGACCACGCCACCAGCGTGACCTGCGACCGCACCACCCTCGACCCGGGCGAGGCCGCCACCTGCCAGGCCACCTACACGGTCACCGCGGCCGACGTCGCCGCCGGACACCTGACCAACACCGCGCTGGCGGACGCGCTCGGCCCGCAGGGCCAGCCCGTGGAGAGCCCGCCGGCGCAGGTCGTCCTGCCGGTGGCGCCCGTCACCGCCGCGCTCACCCTCACCAAGACCGCCAACACCCCGGGCCCGGTCCACGCCGGTGACACCGTCACCTACACCTACACCGTCACCAACACCGGCGGAACCACCGTCACCAACCTCACCGTCACCGACGACCACGCCCCCGACGTCACCTGCGACCCCACCACCCTCAACCCCGGCCAGAGCGCCACCTGCCACGCCACCTACCAGGTGACCGCCGCCGACGCCCAAGCCGGCCACCTCACCAACACCGCCCACGCCACCGGCACCGACCCCCAAGGCGGCACCGTCCGCAGCCCCGACGCCCAGGTCAACCTCCCGGTCGCCGGCGGGGCGGCGAAGCTGGGCATCACCAAGACCGCCGACAACTCCGGTCCGGTCCGCGTCGGTGACACCGTCACCTACACCTACACCGTCGTCAACACCGGCGGATCCACGGTCGGCAACCTCACGGTCACCGACGACCACGCGTCGAACGTCACCTGCGACCGCACCACCCTCGACCCCGGCCAGAGCGCCACCTGCCACGCGACCTATGTCGTCACCGCCGCCGACGGCAAGGCCGGCCATGTGACGAACCGCGCCCACGCCACCGGCACCGACCCGCAGGGCGGACAGGTCCGCAGCCCGGACGCGGAGCTCTGCATCACCGTCGTCACCTGCCCGCCGAAGGGGAACGACCACAAGGGCTGCCCCGGTGACCACCCCAGCCACCCCAGCGGCCACCCCAGCCACCCCGGCCACGGAGGCGGCCAAGGGAACGGACCCGGAGGCGGCCACGACAAGCCCCACGACAAGCCCCACGACAGCGGCTCCGCCCCGCAGCCGACCCCGCCGCACCACAACGGCGGTAGCAGCCTGCCCGACACCGGCGCACCGGCCGCCGGCCTGATCGCGGCCGGCGGCCTGCTCGTCGCCGCGGGCGGCCTGCTGGTCCACCGGGCCCGGCGCCGCGCGGCGGCCGACACCGCCGACGCCACCGGCACCACCCCGTAGCACCGACCGGTCCCGCCCCCGGCCCCCGCGCAGGAGGCCGGGGGCGGGAGCGTTCCGCGAACCGCTACGACACCACGTCCTTGCGGGTGAACCCCCGGAAGGCGAGCGCCAGCAGCACCACCGCGTAGGACAGCGAGAGCGAGACGCCCTGCACCATGCCGCCCCACTCCATCCGTGGCTGCAGGGCGTCCGCCCACGCGTACTGCCAGTGCGCCGGCAGCCAGGCCCGCAGGTCGCCGAGCGCCGTGATCGCGTCCAGCACCCCGGTGATGATCGAGGCGAACACCGCCCCGCCGACCGCCCCCAGCGGCGCGTCCGTGGCGGTGGAGAGCCAGAACGCCGCCGCGGCGATCACGATCTCGCTCAGGAAGACGTACGCCACCGCGACCGCCAGCCGCGGCAGCGCCTCCCCGGCGGTCAGACTGGCCCCGGCCGGCAGCCGGAGGTCCCCCCAGCCGTACGCCATCGTGCCGACCAGCAGCCCGACCAGCGGCAGCAGCGCCACGGCCGCCGCCGAGAAGAGCAGCCCCACCAGGAACTTGCGCACCAGCAGCCGCGCCCGCGGCACCGGCGCGGCCAGCAGGTAGCGCAGCGAGGACCAGCTCGCCTCCGAGGCCACCGTGTCGCCGCAGAACAGCGCGACCGGGATGACCAGCATGAAGCCGGTGCCCATGAAGAGCATGGTCGCCGCGAAGTTCGGCCCGGACGAGGTGGCCAGCTCGATGAAGGTGGTCCGGTCGGTCCGCCCGGGGGTGCCCGCGACCGCGAACGCCGCCAGCACGACCAGCGGCATCGCGGCCAGCACCCCGCCGACCACCAGCGTCCGGCGGCGCCGCAACTGACGGACCACCTCGACCCGGAACGGCAGCGTCCGCCCGGCCCGGTAGCCGGCCGCGTGATCGGCCGACACCTCAGCTCCCACGGCGCTCACGCCGCACCTCCGATCAGCGACAGGAACGCGTCCTCCAGCCGGCGCCGCGGCCCGGCCGACTCCACCGGCACCCCGAGCCGCACCAGCTCGGCGAGCAGTTGACTGCCCGCCATGCCGTCCAGCCGGACGAGCAGTCCGCCCTCCACCGCCTCGGCCGACCCGACCCCCTCCAGCGCGGCCACCTTGTCGGCCGCCGCCGCCAGGTCCGCCGCCCCGAACGAGGCATCGGTGCCGATCAGCAGTTGCGCGCCCGCGCCGACGATCTCCGCGACCGCGCCGGTGGTCACCAGCCGGCCCCGGTCCATCACCACCAGGTCGGTGCAGCTCTGCTCGACCTCGGACAGCAGGTGGCTGGAGACGATGACGGTCCGCCCGGCCGCCGCGTACCGGATCATCACCTCGCGCATCTCACGGATCTGCGGCGGGTCGAGCCCGTTGGTCGGCTCGTCGAGGATCAGCAGGTCCGGCAGGCCGAGCATGGCCTGGGCGATCGCGAGGCGCTGGCGCATGCCCTGCGAGTAGGTGCGCACCGCCCGGTCCAGCGCCTCGCCGAGCCCGGCGATCGCCAGCGCCTCCTCCAGGTGCGCGTCCGCCTCGGGGCGGCCGGTGGCCTGCCAGTACAGCCGCAGGTTGGCCCGCCCGGTGAGGTGCGGCAGGAAGCCCGCGCCCTCGACGAAGGCGCCGACCCGGGAGAGCACCGGCGCGCCGGGCCGCACCCGGTGGCCGAAGATCCGGATCTCGCCGGCGTCGGGGCGGATCAGGCCCATCAGCATCCGCAGCGTGGTGGTCTTGCCCGCGCCGTTGGGGCCGAGCAGGCCGAGCACCTGGCCCTGTTCGACCCGGAAGCCCAGGTCACGGACGGCGTACCGGTCGGCGGCGCCCTTGTAGCGCTTGCTCAGGCCGGTGATCTGGAGCGGGACACCGGCGAGCGCCGGATCGTACGCCGGTCCGTGCGCCCGGCGCGCGGAGCGGGCCGCGCGCAGCCGTGGCACCAGCACCAGCGCGGCGGCCAGCGCGAGCGCCACCAGCGGCAGCACCCACGTCCGGGAGGGCAGCGGGGCCGCCTCGGTGACCAGGTCGTCCACGGTCGGCAGGGTCACCGGTCCGGTGACGGCCGCCCGGTAGGTGGCGGGCTCGACGGGCGAGGCGTACGCGAGGTCGGTGGAGGCGAGCACCAGCCGCAGCCGGTGCCCGGCGTCGAAGGTGTGGTCGACGGTGGGCAGCGCCACCGTGACGGTCCGGCCCTCGGGCGCGTCCGCGCCGGTCACCCGCAGCGGCGCGGACAACTGCTGCGGCAGGCTCTGCCGGCCGTCCGGGGCGACGTCGTACAGCTTGGCGAAGAGCACCGCGTCCGGCCGGTCGGCCCGCACCCGGACCGGTACGGTCGGCTGTCCGGTCAGGTGCACCGAGGCGTCCAGCGGCGCCGACTCGAAGGCGGCGAACTGGCCGGGGAAGTCCAGCGACAGCCCGGCGCCCAGCGAGGACGCCTGGCTGAGCGCGCCGCCGAAGCCGGGCAGCGCGGAGATGTTGGGCGGCGAGCCGCCGGGCGGGTTGGCGAAGGCCTGCTCGGGCTCGCCGGTGGGGGCCTTCAGGTCGAACTGCCGCGAGCCGGTGCCGCCGAGGCCCGGGTAGGCGTCCGCGGTGGCCCCTCGCAGCACCGCCTGGAAGCCCGTCGAGTCGACGCCGCCGGTCCGGGTCACCCGGAACCCCGCGCCGGTGTCACCCCCGTCGTCCTTCAGATAGCGGTCGAACCACCCCACCATCCGGGTGTCCACCCGCGCGCTGGTGTCGGTCGCGCCGTCGTGCCCGCCGGCGAACCAGTCCACCGCCACCGGCGCGCCGTTGGCGGCCACCGCCCGGGCGATCGCGTCGCCCTGGTCGAGCGGGAACAGCGAGTCCTGCTGCCCCTGGATCACCAGCGTGGGCGCCTTCAGCCGCTCGGCGACCGAGGACGGGCTGGAACGGTCGAGCAGCGCGACGGCCTCCGGATCGGCGCGCCCGGAGGTCGCCACCCGGTCGTACATCCGGCACAGCTCGTCCAGGAACCGGCCGCAGCCCACCTGTCCGCCGCCCTGATCGGGCGCCAGGGCTGGCCGCGCCGCACCGCCGGAGGGGCCGAGGTCGCCCACCGAGCCGGTGGTGAAGAAGATCCCGGCCCAGAGCCGCTTGAACACGCCGTCGATCGCGCCCGAGCCGCGCACCCCCTGCGGGAACAGCGCGTCGGCCAGGTTCCACCAAGTGATCGCGCTGGCCACGGCGTCGATCCGGCTGTCGTACGCCGAGCCGAGCAGCGCCACCGCGCCGCCGTAGGAGGCGCCGGTGATCCCCACCCGGGGGTCGCCGGTGGCGTCCAGCCGCACCTCGGGGCGCTGTGCCAGCCAGTCGACCAGGTGCTTGACGTCCTCGACCTCCCGGTCCGGCGCGTTCAGCCCGATCCGCCCGCCGGAGCGCCCGAAACCGCGCGCCGACCAGGTCAGCACCGCGTACCCCTGCCGGGCGAGCTCCTGGGCGCGTTCCCGCTCGCCCTCCTTAGAGCCGCCGAAACCGTGGCCGAGCAGAACGGCCGGGCGCGGGCTGTCACCGGTGGTGAAGAACGAGGTGTCCAGCTGGACGACCTGGGCGCTGCCGGGGGTCTCGGGCATCGCGAGGAAACGGTCCTCCTGCCGGACGGACTGCTCACCACCGGCCGCGACGGCCACCGCCGTCCCGGCCCCGGCGACGACCAGCAGGGCCACCGCCCCGGCCACCAGTCTCCGTCCGGCGGCCGTCCCACGGCCTCGCCACCGGCGCCATGCCCCACCGAGCTCCATGGCGGTGATCGTAGCCGCCCCCGGAGTAGGCGTCCGATAAAACCACCGGCGCCCGGGGCGGGCCCGGGGCCGCCGGAGCACCGCCGCAGGAGACGCGCTACAGCACCCGGGTCATCGTCCGGTGCGGGA
This sequence comes from Kitasatospora sp. NPDC008115, assembly GCF_042957205.1. Lineage (NCBI taxonomy): Bacteria > Bacillati > Actinomycetota > Actinomycetes > Kitasatosporales > Streptomycetaceae > Kitasatospora > Kitasatospora sp. NPDC008115. The sequence continues at coordinate 63,753 of NZ_JBIBHU010000013.1, forward strand.
TGCCGGCGTCGTCGTAGACCGGCCCCTCGGCCGTGTACCCCAGGCGCTCGTAGAACCCGAGCGCCTGCACCTGCGCGTGCAGCTCCACCTCGCGCGCCCCGCGCGCCAGCCCCGCGGCCTCGACCGCCCGCACCAGCTCCGCGCCGAGCCCGCTCCCCCGGGCCGCCTTCAGCACCGCGAGCCGGCCGAGCAGCACCCGCCCCTCGATCCCGCCGGTGACCCGCAGCGCCTGCGCACCGTGGATCAGCCGGGCGGTCCCGACCGGCTCACCATCCGGGCCGAGTGCCAGCAGGTGCTCCGAGGTGGGGTCGAGGTCGTCCCACTCCTCCTCCTCGGAGATCCCCTGCTCGACGATGAAGACGTCCCGTCGCACGCGGTGCACGAGCGCGAGGTCGGCCTCGTCCCGCGCCACCCGGATCGTCCCGGCCGTCCCCGTCACCCTCAGCTCTCCGCCGCGATGATGTCCAGCGCCTTGCGCAGGTCCGCCGGGTACTCGCTGGCGAACTGCACCCACTCGCCGTCCGCCGGGTGCTCGAACCCGAGCGAGACCGCGTGCAGCCACTGCCGGGTCAGGCCCAGCCGCTTGGCGAGCGTCGGGTCGGCGCCGTAGGTGAGGTCGCCGACGCAGGGGTGGCGCAGCGCCGACATGTGGACGCGGATCTGGTGGGTGCGGCCGGTCTCCAGCTTGATGTCCAGCAGCGAGGCGGCCCGGTAGGCCTCGATGAGGTCGTAGTGGGTGACGGACGGCTTGCCCTCGCGGGTGACGGCCCACTTCCAGTCGGAGCTGGGGTGCCGCCCGATCGGCGCGTCGACAGTGCCGCTCAGCGGGTCCGGGTGGCCCTGGACCAGGGTGTGGTACTTCTTCTCGGTCACCCGGTCGTGGAACTGCCGCTTGAGGTCGGTGTAGGCGCGCTCCGACTTGGCCACCACCATCAGCCCGGAGGTGCCGACGTCGAGCCGGTGCACGATGCCCTGGCGCTCGGCGGCGCCCGAGGTGGAGATCCGGTAGCCGGCCGCGGCCAGCCCGCCGATCACGGTGGGGCCGGTCCAGCCGGGGCTGGGGTGCGCGGCGACGCCGACCGGCTTGTCGACGAGCACGATGTCCTCGTCGTCGTGGACGATGCGCATGCCCTCGACCGGCTCGGCGACGATCCGCACCGGCGCGGCGGGCGCCGGGATCTCGACCTCCAGCCAGGAGCCGGCGGTGACCCGGTCCGACTTGCCGGCGACGGCGCCGTCGAGCGTCACCTTCCCGTCGGCGGCCAGCTCGGCGGCCTTGGTCCGGGAGAACCCGAACATCCGGGCGAGGGCGGCGTCGAGGCGCTCGCCCTCCAGGCCGTCGGGAACGGGGAGGCTGCGGATCTGCGCTGCGGTACTCACCCGTACGAGTATGCCGGACGCGCGCGGCCCCGCCGGACGCGCCGGGGCGCCGGGTGCTACTCGGCCTTGCCGGCCTTCTCGTCCTTCTCCGCCGGCTGGTGCACGGTGCCGTCCGGGTTGCTGCCGCGGAAGGAGAGCAGGACGACGAGGATGCCGCCGCAGACGATCGCCGAGTCGGCGAGGTTGAAGACCGCGAAGTGCTGGACGGAGATGAAGTCCACCACGTGTCCGCGGAAGACGCCGGGCGAACGGAACAGCCGGTCGGTGAGGTTGCCGAGCGCCCCGCCGAGCAGCAGGCCGAGCGCGATCGCCCAGGGAAGGCTGTACAGCCGCCGGGCGATCCGCCAGATCACCACGATGACGGCCGAGGCGATCATGGTGAAGACGACGGTCAGCGCCTGCCCCATGCCGAAGGCGGCGCCGGAGTTGCGGATCACCTGGAAGGTCACCACGTCGCCGATCACCTCGATCGCCGCGTGGTTCTCCAGCCGGGCCACGACCAGCAGCTTGCTGCCGAGGTCGATCAGGAAGGCGAGCAGGGCGACGACCAGCAGCACACCGATCCGCCGGGGCCCCTTCGGCTCGTCCGCCGGTCCGGCCCCTGCGGCCACCGCGCCCTCTGCGGCCGAAGCGGCCGGTGCGGCCACTGCCGCCGGCGAGGCCTCCCCGACCGGCTCCGGCCGGACGGACGCCTCCGGCTCGGCGACGGCCGTCTCCCCGTCGGCCGGGACGGCCCCGGCCGCGACGTCGGCGGGCGTCGGGACGGACTCGTCCCGGGTCTGGGGGGAACCTTGCGTACTGATGATCCGCTCCGCTGCCGTGACGTGGGAGGCCGAGGCCGGTGGGAAGCCCGGTCCACCGAGGGATCGGGCGACGTTACGGGGTCGAGCCTACGGCAAGCCCGACCCCCCGCGTCTCCCCGGGCCGCTCGCCCGGAGCCGTCAGCGGCGTTCCTGCTTCGCCTTGCACTGGACGCACAGCGTGGCCCGCGGGAAGGCCTGCATCCGCGCCTTGCCGATGGCCTGGCCGCAGGACTCGCAGGTGCCGAAGCCGACGCCCTCCAGCCGGGCCAGCGCGTGCTCGGTCTGGGCGAGGCTGTCGCGGGCGTTGTTGGCCAGCGCCAGCTCGCTCTCCCGCGAGATGTTCTTCGTACCGGCGTCCACCTGGTCGTCGCCGGCCCCGTCGTTGGAGTCGCGCATCAGACCGGTGATGGCGGCCTCGGCCGCGTCGATCTCGTGCTGGAGCCGGTCGATGTCGCTGATCAGCTCGGCGTGCAGCTCGTGCACCTCCTCGGAGGTCCACGGCTCCTCGCCGGGGCGGACCGGCAGCTCGGCCGGGTCGACCGACTCGGCGCCGCCGCCGGCGGGCCTGGCACTGGTCCCGGCCGCGGCCGGGGTACGGGTGCGGCCCGGGGCCACGAGGGTGGTGTCGGTGGTGTTCTTGCGCCGTGCGGTAGTGGTCACGGTCCCCTCCCCTGGGTCGCCTGCCACGGCCTTGCGTGTCCGCTTGGTGGCGGTACCCGCGCCGGTTGCCTTCTCAGCCATGGCTTCGACCCCATCTACGAACGAATCGAGCCGCCGGTTCCCGGCGGCCTCCAGTGCCGGAACGATAATCCCGATCAAAAATGGTCACAACAGGACATACCGACGTCTCACAATGATCCCACCCGGCCAGACGTCCCAGGCGCCACGCCCAGCACGCCGAACAGAGTTGTGCCCCCCGCCCCGGCGCGCCGAAACCGACTTGCGACGGCCGATACACTGGGCCTGCAAGGCGCAGATGGGGACGAGTACCGCAGTACGCAGCCACCAGCGACCCGGGGACGGTGCGAGCCCGGGGGTGTGCACGGCGCGAAGATCACCCCGGAGCCGCCGGAGGAACGGTCGCGATCTCGCTCGCCGGCCCAGTAGACCCGGCCGCAAGCCCAAACAAGAGGGCCGCACGCAGGACCGCGGCCAAGGAGGGTGGTACCGCGGGACGGCACGCCGTCTCGTCCCTCCGTCGGATCCCGTCCATGCATCCGCCGGAGGTAGACGCCCGCGATGGCCAGCACCTACAACCCCGTCCCCGCGCAGGTCGACCTGCCCGCCCTCGAACACCAGATCCTCTCCTTCTGGCAGGACAACAAGGTGTTCCAGCGCAGCCTGGAGCAGTCCGAGGGCCGCCCGGAGTGGGTCTTCTACGAGGGCCCGCCGACCGCCAACGGCATGCCCGGCGCCCACCACATCGAGGCCCGCGTCTTCAAGGACGTCTTCCCCCGCTACCGGACCATGAAGGGCTACCACGTCGCCCGCAAGGCCGGCTGGGACTGTCACGGCCTCCCGGTCGAACTGGCCGTCGAGAAGGAGCTGGGCTTCTCCGGCAAGCAGGACATCGAGGCGTACGGCATCGCCGAGTTCAACGCCAAGTGCCGCGAGTCGGTGACCCGCCACACCGACGCGTTCACCGAGCTCACCACCCGGATGGGCTACTGGGTCGACCTCGACGAGGCCTACCGCACCATGGACCCGTCCTATGTGCAGTCCGTCTGGTGGTCGCTCAAGCAGATCTTCGACAAGGGCCTGCTGGTCCAGGACCACCGGGTCGCCCCCTGGTGCCCGCGCTGCGGCACCGGCCTCTCCGACCACGAGCTGGCCCAGGGCTACGAGACCGTCGTCGACCCCTCGGTCTTCGTCCGCTTCCCGCTGACCAGCGGCCCGCTGGCCGGCCGGGCCGCCCTGCTGGTGTGGACCACCACCCCGTGGACCCTGGTCTCCAACACCGCCGCCGCCGTGCACCCCGAGGTCACCTACGTGGTGGCCACCGACGGCACCGAGCAGCTGGTGGTCGCCGAGCCGCTGCTCGCCAAGGCCCTCGGCGAGGGCTGGGAGCCGACCGGCGAGTCCTTCACCGGCGCCGAGATGGAGCGCTGGGCCTACCGCCGCCCGTTCGACCTGGTCGAGATCGAGGACGCGCACTACGTCCTCAACGCCGAGTACGTCACCACCGAGGACGGCACCGGCATCGTCCACCAGTCGCCCGCCTTCGGCGCCGACGACCTCGCGACCTGCCGCAAGTACGGCCTGCCGGTGGTCAACCCGGTGCTGGCCGACGGCACCTTCGCCCCCGAGGTCCCGCTGGTCGGCGGTCAGTTCTTCAAGAAGGCCGACGAGGCCCTGGTCAAGGACCTCCAGGCCCGCGACCTGCTCTTCCGCCACCTGCCGTACGAGCACAGCTACCCGCACTGCTGGCGCTGCCACACCGCGCTGCTCTACTACGCGCAGCCGTCCTGGTACATCCGCACCACCGCGGTCAAGGACGCCATGGTCCGGGAGAACGAGGCCACCAACTGGTTCCCCGAGAACGTCAAGCACGGCCGCTTCGGCGACTGGCTGAACAACAACATCGACTGGGCGCTCAGCCGCAACCGCTACTGGGGCACCCCGCTGCCGATCTGGCGCTGCGAGGAGGGCCACCTCACCTGCGTCGGCTCGCTGGCCGAGCTCACCGAGCTGACCGGCACCGACCAGAGCGGCCTGGACCCGCACCGCCCGTACATCGACGAGGTCACCTTCGCCTGCCGCGACTGCGGCGGCACCGCCACCCGGGTGCCCGAGGTCATCGACGCCTGGTACGACTCGGGCTCGATGCCCTTCGCCCAGTACGGCTACCCGTACCAGAACAAGGAGCTGTTCGAGAAGCGCTACCCGGCGCAGTTCATCTCCGAGGCGATCGACCAGACCCGCGGCTGGTTCTACACCCTGATGGCCGTCGGCACCCTGGTGTTCGACAGGAACAGCTACGAGAACGTCGTCTGCCTGGGCCACATCCTGGCCGAGGACGGCCGCAAGATGTCCAAGCACCTGGGCAACATCCTGCAGCCGATCCCGCTGATGGACCAGCACGGCGCCGACGCCGTCCGCTGGTTCATGGCCGCCGGCGGCTCGCCCTGGTCGGCCCGCCGGGTCGGCCACGGCACCATCCAGGAGGTGGTCCGCAAGACCCTCCTCACCTACTGGAACACCGTCGCCTTCCAGGCCCTCTACGCCCGCACCTGCGGCTGGGCGCCGTCCGCCGCCGACCCGGCCCCGGCCGACCGCCCGCAGCTGGACCGCTGGGTGCTCTCCGAGCTGAACACCCTGGTCCGCGAGGTCGACGCGGCCTTCGAGGCGTACGACACCCAGCGCGCCGGCAAGCTGCTCTCCGGCTTCGTCGACGACCTCTCCAACTGGTACGTGCGCCGCGGCCGCCGCCGCTTCTGGCAGGGCGACGCCGCCGCGCTCGCCACCCTGCACGAGGCGCTGGAGACCGTCACCCGGCTGATGGCCCCGCTCACCCCGTTCATCACCGAGCGGGTCTGGCAGGACCTGGTCGTCCCGGTCGCCCCGGACGCGCCGGCCTCGGTCCACCTGGCGAGCTGGCCGGTGGCGGACGAGTCGCTGATCGACGCCGACCTCTCCCGGCACATGGCGCTGGTCCGCCGCCTGGTCGAGCTCGGCCGGGCCACCCGCGCCGAGTCGGGCGTGAAGACCCGTCAGCCGCTGTCCCGGGCGCTGGTCGCCGCCCAGGGCTGGGACGAGCTGCCCGCCGACCTGCGCGCGCAGATCGCCGAGGAGCTCAACGTCTCCGCCCTGGAGTCGCTGGCGAACGTCGGCGGTTCGCTGGTCGACACCACCGCCAAGGCCAACTTCCGTGCGCTGGGCAAGCGTTTCGGCAAGGGCGTGCAGGACGTCGCCAAGGCGGTCGCCGCCGCGGACGCCGCCAGGCTCGCCGCCGAACTGCGCGCGGAGGGCACCACCTCCGTCGAGCTGAACGGCGAGAGCGTCGCCCTCTCCCCCGATGAGGTGATCATCACCGAGACCCCGCGCGAGGGCTGGGCCGTCGCCAACGAGTCCGGTGCCACCGTCGCCCTCGACCTGGCGATCACCCCCGAGCTGAAGCGCCTCGGCATCGCCCGCGACGCCATCCGCCAGATCCAGGAGGCCCGCAAGAACTCCGGCCTGGATGTCGCCGACCGCATCGTCCTGCGCTGGCGGGCCACCAGCGACGAGACCGCGGAGGCCATCGCCGAGCACGGCGCCCTCGTCGCCGAGGAGGTGCTCGCCACCGACTTCGCCGCCGGCGCCGCCGACTGGCAGTCCGACACCTTCTCCGACGACTCCCTCGGCCTCGCCTTCCAGCTCCGCAAGGCCTGACCGAACCCACGAAGGACCGCCGCCACCTCTCCTGAGGTGGCGGCGGTCCTTTCGTTCTCCCCCGCGCCCGCTCCATGCGAAAGCGCCCCCTCCCCGACCCCGAAGGGTCAAAGAGGGGGCGCCCGCTACGAACAGCGCGCCTAGTTGTCGCCGTCCTCGTCGATCAGGAAGCCCCGCATCGGCGCCGGAGCCTGCTGCATCGGCTGCGGCGGCTGCGGCCGCACCGCCGCCATCGGCTGGGTCATCCCGGCCGGCTGCATCTGCGGCGCACCCGAGTTCCCGCCCGAGGCCTGCGCACCGAAGCCCGGTGCGCCCGAGTTCCCGCCGAAGGAGCTCTGCCCGCCGAAGGAGGGCTGGTTCCCGCCGAACGACGGCTGGCTGCCGCCGAAGCTCGGCGACGGGCTGCTCATCGCACCGGCGCCGGCCGGAGCCATCGACGACGCGGCCGGCGGCAGGGAAGCGGTGGCCGGGATCCGCGGCGGGGCGAGCGAGTCGTCCGCCTGCGACTCCAGCTGGCGCAGCTGGGTCTCCAGGTAGGACTTCAGGCGCGTCCGGTACTCACGCTCGAACGCCCGCAGGTCCTCGACCTTGCGCTCCAGCGTGGCGCGGGCGGACTCCAGCGAGCCCATCGCGACCCGGTGCTTCTCCTGGGCGTCCCGCTCCAGCGCGTCGGCCTTGGCGCGGGCGTCCCGCTCCAGACCCTCGGCGCGGCTGCGGGCCTCGCCGACGATCTTGTTGGCCTCGGAGCGCGCCTCGGAGATCGCCTGGTCGGCGGTCTGCTGGGCGAGCGCCAGAACGCGGGCGGCGCTGTCGCCGCCGGGGCCCTGCTGCTGCATCGGGGCGCCCATCTGCTGCATCTGCTGCGGGCCGCCCATGGGGCCGCCCATCTGCTGCATCTGCTGCTGGCCCATGCCCTGGCCCATGGGGTTGCCCATGCCCTGCGGGCCGCCGGGGCCGCCCATCGGCTGCAGCATCTGACCGCCCATCGGCTGGACCAGCTGCTGCTGGCCGCCCATGGTCTGGCCCATCTGCTGCTGCGGGCCGCCGGGGCCGCCCATCGGGCCGCCCTGGCCGGCGGGGAGCTGCGGGGCGCCGGACGGCAGGCCGAGCGGCTGGTTGCCCATCTGCTGCTGCTGCGGGCCGGGACCCATCTGCTGCTGCGGACCGCCCGGGCCCATCTGCTGCTGCGGGCCACCGGGGCCGCCCTGCTGGCCGGGGACCGGCGGGCCGGATATGGCGGCCGGCACCGGGGCGCCGGGCCGGGCGTCCTGCGGCGGCTCCTTGCGCATGTTGGCCTGGTTCTGCGCGGCGGCCCGGGTCGCGGCGGCCAGCTTGGCCCGCAGGTCCTCGTTCTCGCGGAGGAGACGGGTCAGCTCCGCCTCGACCTCGTCGAGGAAGGCATCGACCTCGTCCTCGTCATAGCCTTCGCGCAGGCGGACGGTCGTGAACTGCTTGTTCCGAACGTCCTCGGGGGTCAATGGCATCTCTTCACCTCAACGTGATCGTCGGCACACCGGCATCCTGTCGCATCGCTCACCTACGACTAGGGCCGCACAAGCGAGATCAGGACATACACAATGATCATCAGTACGAAGAAGGACAGGTCGAGCGCCACGCCCCCGAGACGCAGCGGCGGAATGAACCGCCGCAGAAGCTTGAGCGGCGGATCCGTGACAGTGTACGTGGCCTCCAGGACCAGAACCATGGCCTTGCCCGGTCGCCACGAACGTGCGAACTGGAAGACCCAGTCCATCACCAACCGCACGAGCAGGAACACCAGGAAGACGGTCAGTGCGTAGTAGAGCACTGCCCACACGATCTCCATCGCGCTTCCCTCTCCCCTGTTCTCGGCCCTGGGGGCCGCTCTCCTGTCGCTAACTCACTGTCGATCAGATCCACACGTAAAGTCGTGGCCGGGTCAGCTCTGGTTGAAGAACCCACCCTCGGCGATCCGAGCCTTGTCCTCCGCCGTGACATCGACGTTAGCAGGCGACAGCAGGAACACCTTCTGCGTCACGCGCTCGATACTGCCGTGCAGACCGAAGACGAGTCCAGCGGCGAAGTCTACGAGTCGCTTCGCGTCGGTGTCGTCCATCTCCGTGAGATTCATGATCACGGGGGTACCGCCACGGAACTGTTCGCCGATGGTACGGGCCTCGTTGTAGGTCCTCGGGTGCAGCGTGGTGATGCGGTAGGGCTCTCGTTCGTTCACGACCTTGGGCATGATCACCGGGGCGCTCTTCTCCAGGTTGTGGCGGCGTTCGGGTGTGATGGACGACACTGGGGCCATCCTCGGGGTCTCCTGGCGGATCGGGACGGCGGCCGGCACCGGCTGCGGGGCGATCGAGGAGACCGGCGCGGGCACCGGCGCGGCCGGCCGGGGGATGTCCTCGGTCCGTCCGGTCCGGATCGGCTCGGGGTCCGCGTCGTAGTCGTCGTCGGGGTCGTACCCCTGGCCGTCGTACGTCTCGTCCTCCACGAGGCCGAGGTAGACCGCCATCTTGCGCATCGCGCCGGCCATGCTCCTGTCTCCTCCGCTTGTGGTGGACCGGCTCCGTCCCGGCGGCCGGGCCGAGCGGCCCCGCCTGCGGATCTCCGCGGTCCGCCCACGACGCTCCGTCAGGCCGACGGCCGGTCAAAGTTCGTGGTTGAGGGCCGCGGAGCTGCGATCCACGGTTGGCTAGCGCTCAGATAAGCTGCTAGCTTCTGTCCTATTTTGTCCTGCAGTCTGATCTACTACCCGGTGACGTTACCCGAGGGGTGACCGCACTCCGAGTACCGCCGTTCCGACGCGCACATGTGTCGCTCCGGCGGCAATGGCCTGCTCAAGGTCACCGCTCATCCCTGCCGACACCATGGTGGCAGCCGGATGGGCGGTCCGTACGGCGGTTGCGATTTCCGCCAGCCGATCGAAGGCCGCGACCGGGTCGCCGGCCAGCGGTCCGGCGAGCGGAGCGACCGTCATCACACCGTCCAGGCGCAGCCCGGGCGTGTCGGCGATCGCGTCGGTCAGCGCGGCGACGTCCGCGGGGGCGACCCCGGCGCGGTGCTCGCCCTCACCGTGCTCCTTGTCCAGCGCGATCTGGACCAGGCAGCCGAGGTCGGCGCGCCCGGCCTTGCGCACCGCCGCGCCGAGCGACTCCACCAGCCGCGGCCGGTCCACCGAGTGGACGTGGTCGGCGTAGCGGACGACCGAGCGGACCTTGTTGGTCTGCAACTGGCCGACGAAGTGCCAGGTAAGAGGAAGGTTTCTGCACTGCTCCGCCTTGGGCGCGGCGTCCTGGTCGCGGTTCTCCGCGACGTCGGTGACGCCCAGCCCGGCCAGCAGCGCGGTGTCCTGCGCCGGGTAGGTCTTGGTGACCACGATCAGCCGGACCTCGTCGCGCGCCCGCCCGGCGGCGGCGCAGGCGTCGGCGATCCGGCGCTCGACGACCTCCAGGTTGGTGCCCAGTTCCTCGTAGCGGGCTCGCTGACCGTCCGTCAGCGCGTCCAGCCAGTCCTTGTCCGGAAACCGGTCGGAGTCGCTCGGGAACGGTCCGTAGATGTCGTTCGTCATCAGTCTTCAGAGCCCAACCAGACGTAGCTCGCGAGCCGGCCCGTGCGCTGCTCGCGGCGGTAGGAGTAGTGATCGGCGGATTCGAGGGTGCAGACCGGTGACCGCACCAGCCCGGTGACGCCCGCGGCGGCCAGCTGGGCCGCGACTCCCTCCGGCACGTCCAGCGCCGGGGTCCCCCAGGAGGTCTGCGCGTGGGCGGCGGGCACCAGGCCGGCGACCTCGGCGCGCAGCGGCGCGGGCACCTCGTAGCAGCGGCCGCAGACGGCGGGCCCGGTGGCGGCGGTGATCCGCCCGGGCTCGGCGCCGAGTTCCACCATCGCCGCGACCACCGCCGGGACCACCCCGGCGGCGAGGCCGGGCCGTCCGACGTGGGCGGCGCCGACCACGCCCGCGACCGGGTCGGCCAGCAGCACCGGCGTGCAGTCGGCGGTCAGCACCGCCAGCGCCAGCGGCCGGTCGGTGACCACCGCGTCCACGGTCGGGGCCTGCCCGGCCGGCTGCCGCTCGGTCACCACGGCCACGTCGGCGCCGTGCACCTGGTTCATCCAGACCACGTCGGCCGGGTCGAGGCCGAGCGCGCGGGCCGCGATCGCCCGGTTCTCCCGGACGGCCGCCGGGTCGTCCCCCACCGCGCCGCCGAGGTTCAGCTCCCCGTACGGCGAAGTGCTCACCCCGCCCCACCGGGTGGTGAAGGCGAAGTGAGCACCGTCGCGGACCGCGTGGTCGATCACTTAAGGAAATCCGGGACGTCGAGTTCCTCGGCCGGGCTCTCCACGAACGGCTGGCGGGCCGGCTGCACCTGCGGCGGCACCGGGGCGGCGGTCGCGGTGGCCGGGGCCTCGGCCGGGCGGGCGGGGGCGGCGCCCTCACCCTCCGGACGGGAGGTCACCGAGCCGATGCCGCCGTACGAGGGGCGGCCGGCCGGGCGCTCGGGAGCGCTGCCGCCGCCGGACGAGCCGGCCGACGGGGTGGCCGAGGCCGCGCTCGCCTTGACCACCGGCTCGCGGACGATGGCCGGCGGCTGCCCGCCGTCGAAGCCGGCCGCGATGACGGTGACCCGGACCTCGTCGCCGAGGGCGTCGTCGATGACGGCGCCGAAGATGATGTTGGCCTCGGGGTGGGCCGCCTCGCTGACCAGCTGGGCGGACTCGTTGATCTCGAACAGGCCGAGGTCGGAGCCGCCGGAGATGGAGAGCAGCACGCCGCGGGCGCCGTCGATCGAGGCCTCCAGCAGCGGCGAGGAGATCGCCATCACGGCGGCGGCCTTGGCGCGGTCCTCACCGCGGGCCGAGCCGATGCCCATGAGCGCCGAGCCGGCGTCCGACATGACGGACTTGACGTCGGCGAAGTCGAGGTTGATCAGACCGGGGGTGGTGATCAGGTCGGTGATGCCCTGGACACCGGAGAGCAGCACCTGGTCGGCCGAGCGGAACGCGTCCAGCACGCTGACCTGGCGGTCCGAGATGGACAGCAGCCGGTCGTTGGGGATCACGATGAGGGTGTCGACCTCTTCGCGCAGGGAGGCGATGCCGTCCTCTGCCTGGTTGGCGCGGCGCCGGCCCTCGAAGGTGAACGGGCGGGTGACCACGCCGATGGTGAGCGCGCCCAGCGAGCGGGCGATGTTGGCGACGACCGGCGCGCCGCCCGTGCCGGTGCCGCCGCCCTCACCGGCGGTGACGAAGACCATGTCGGCCCCCTTGAGGACCTCCTCGATCTCCTCGCGGTGGTCCTCGGCGGCCTTCCGGCCGACCTCGGGGTTGGCGCCGGCGCCGAGGCCCCGGGTGAGTTCACGGCCCACATCGAGCTTGACGTCGGCGTCGCTCATGAGGAGGGCCTGCGCATCGGTGTTGATCGCGATGAACTCGACGCCCTTGAGACCGACCTCGATCATCCGGTTGATGGCGTTGACACCACCGCCGCCGATGCCGACGACCTTGATGACTGCGAGGTAGTTCTGCGGTGCTGCCACGTCGAAGGCCTCTCGCCTCGAATTTCCGGGTCGGTTCGCTACCCGATGGGGCCGAACCGACGGATGTCGATGGGTAGGGAGCCTGGTTTCTGACTTAATGTCCGAAATGCCGACCGCCGACCCCAACCCTAAACTTGACCTTTAGGGTTAGTGCTGTGCCTCTGTCACATCACCAGTGAACACAGTCTGGTGACACAGGACACTAGGTGGCTCCGGCCACGTGTTTCAACGAACACGCCGAGCTTCCCTTTTTCTTTTGAGCCTATGTGATCATCGACCGGCGAATGAAACCGGGGTGACCACCCAGGGTCGGCCCGACGCGAAACCGCGTCAAGCCCGCCCTGCCTGAAGAAACCTACCGGATCATCCGGACACCGCAGGCGAGTCAGGGGCACTCACGTCGAAGTTCGTACCCTTCTGATTCAGCAGCGCCACCAGCACCCGGGCTTTTCGATCGGTCTGCTCGGGACTCCCCCAGCGCACCGTCGAACCCCCGCTGAGCTGTAGCCGGATGTCGTCGTACGAATACACGAGGACGGATCCGGCCCGCTGCCGGACGTCCTCCGGCAGACCGGCGGCCACCGCCACCGCGCCCTGCACCAGCTGCCCACGGCCGATCACCGACTCGACGTCCAGGGCCTGCTGGCTCGGCTTCAGCTCCACCACCGGCACGCCCTCCAGGGGGCCCTCCTCGGTGGCGAAGCTCACGCCGCCCGCGTCGACCTGGGTGAACAGCCCGTCCTCGCCCTTGACGACGGCGACCGCCGTGCGCTGGGTGACCTTCACCCGCAGGGTGTTCGGCCAGCCCCGCCAGACCTCCGCCTTCGCCACCCGGGGTATCGCCTCGACCCTCCGGCGGGCCTCGTCGAGGTCCACCCGGGCCAGCGGGCCGGAACCGACCCCGCCGATCGCCGAGCGGACCTCGTCGGCCGTCAGCCGGTCGTCCCGCATCCCCTGCACCGAGACCGAACGCACTTCGAGCACCGAGGAGAAGAACACCAGCCAGGAGAGAACGCCGAGGAGCACCGCGGACAGGGCGCCCAGCACCACCACCCCCCGCCGGGAGAGCCGGAGCCGAGGAGCGTACTCCTCGGCCTCGAACTCCTCGTCGAGGGGATCGGCGGGCCGGGCGTCAGCCACGACGGCGGCCGCCCCGGGCGGCCTCGATGGCCTCGTAGACCATGCCGACCAGCAGGTCGTCGGCGTCCCGGCGGCCGAACTCGGCGGCGGCCCGGCTCATGTCCCACAGCCGCTGCGGGTCGGTGAGCACCGGCAGCACGTTCTGCAGCACCCAGTCCGGGCTCAGCTCGGCGTCGTCGACCAGCAGCCCGCCGCCGGCCTTGACCATCGGCTGGGCGTTCAGCCGCTGCTCGCCGTTGCCGATCGGCAGCGGCACGAACGCGGCGGGCAGCCCGACCGCGGCCAGCTCGGCCACCGTCATGGCGCCGGCCCGGCAGAGCATCATGTCGGCCGCCGCGTAGGCGAGGTCCATCCGGTCCAGGTACGGCACCGGGCGGTACGGCGGCATCCCGGGGATCTCGTCGACCTGCGGCAGCTCGTTCTTCGGGCCGACCGCGTGCAGGATCTGCACCCCGTACTGCTGGAGCCGGGGGGCGATCGTGGCGATCGTCTCGTTCAGCCGGCGGGCGCCCTGCGAGCCGCCGGAGACCAGCAGGGTGGGCAGCCGCTGGTCGAGGCCGAAGTAGTGCCGGGCCTCCGGGCGGGCCGCGCTGCGGTCCAGCGTCGCGATGGTCCGGCGCAGCGGGATGCCGATGTACCGGGAGTCGCGCAGCTTGCTGTCCGGCGTGGAGACGGCGACGAAGTCGCTGTACCGGGCGCCGATCTTGTTGGCCAGGCCGGGCCGGGCGTTGGCCTCGTGCACCACGATCGGCACCCCGGCCCGCTTGGCGGCCAGGTAGGCGGGCATCGCGACGTAGCCGCCGAAGCCGACCACGGCGTCCGCCTTGACCCGCTCGATGATCTCCTGGGCGGCCCGGACGGTGCCGCGCAGCCGGCCCGGGACGGTGATCAGCTCGGGGGTGGGCTTGCGGGGCAGCGGGACGGCCGGGATCAGCTCCAGCTGGTAGCCGCGCTCGGGGACCAGCCGGGTCTCCAGGCCGCGCTCGGTGCCGAGGGCGGTGATCCCGACGGACGGGTCATGCCTGCGGAGGGCGTCCGCGAGGGCCATGGCCGGCTCGATGTGACCGGCGGTCCCCCCGCCGGCGAGTACGACATGCACCGAAATTCACCGCTCCCTGCGTGCCGGCCCGCTGGCCGGGCGCGCTGTGGTTCGTCGTCGTGGCAGCACCCGGGCCAGCTGCTTCCTGATCCGGGAGTTCTTGCTCCGGGCGGCCAGGGCCGCCTTCGCGCCCGAGCTGCTGCGTGCCAGGCAGAGCAGCACCCCGATCGCGGACATGGCCGACAGCATGGCGGAACCGCCGTAGGAGAACAGCGGGAGCGGGACGCCCGCGATGGGCAGCAGTCCCAGCGCCGACCCCAGGTTGATCACGGCCTGCGCCATGATCCAGGTGGTGGCGGCTCCCGCGGCGTACCTGACGAAGGGATCCTTCGTGCCGATGGCCACACGGATACCCGCGTAGCCTAGTGCCGCGAAGAGACCGATCACCGACAGCGTCCCCACCAGGCCCAGTTCCTCGCCGGTGGTGGCGAAGATGAAGTCGGTGTGCGCCTCCGGGAGCTGGCCCCACTTCTCCACGCCGGCACCGAGTCCGGAGCCGAACAGGCCGCCGAGGCCGAACGAGTAGACGCCGTGCAGGGCCTGGAAGCAGGCGCCGGCCGGGTCGAGCTCGGTCACGCCGATGCAGGAGAGCCGCTCGGCGCGGTGCGGGACGGTGACCACCAGCGCGGTGCAGACCACGACGGCCACGCCGAGGGTGGCGACGAACAGCCGCAGCGGCGCGCCGACCATCCAGAGCAGGCCGAAGAGCATCGCCACCAGGATCATCGAGGTGCCCATGTCGCCGCCGAGCATGATCAGCGCGAGCAGCAGCAGGGTGCCCGGCACCAGCGGGACCAGCAGGTGCTTCCACTGGTCGAGGGTGCCGGCCTTCTGCTTGCGGGCGAGCAGGTCGGCGCCCCAGAGCACCAGGGCGAGCTTGGCGAACTCCGACGGCTGGAACTGGAACACGCCGAAATCCAGCCAGTTCCGGTTGCCGTTGACCTCCATGCCGATGCCCGGGATCGCGACCAGCACCATGGCGCCGATCACCACCAGCATCACCGGGTAGACGATCACCCGCAGCACGGCCACCGGCACCAGGGCGAAGCCGAGCAGCAGCGCGAGGCCGAGCACCACCGCGAGCAGCTGCTTGTAGAAGTAGAACTGGGTGGAGCGGTGCTGGCCCAGCGCGAGGATCTGCGAGGCCGAGAAGACCATCATCAGCCCGAGCACGACCAGCAGCAGCGCGGTGCCGGCGATCAGCAGGTAGGGGGTGAGCGGCCGGTCCAGGGCGTACCGCACGCGGGCCCGGAAGGCCTGCAGACGGGCCACCGGACCGGCCGACTTGTAGGCGGTGGTGGTGGCCGAGATCACCCGCAAGGACCCGGCCGGGCGCCCCTTCTCCGGCGCGCTCGAACCACCCACCCTGCCGCTCCCGGCCACGCTCCGCTCCCCTTTTCGTGCCTCAGGGCCGGAGCCCGTCCCTGTCCCCTACTGGTCCGCCAGCTCCCGGACGGCCGCGGCGAAGAGGTCGCCGCGCTCGCCGTAGTTGGTGAACATGTCCATCGAGGCGCAGGCCGGGGCCAGCAGCACCGTGTCACCCGTTCGGGCGAGTGACACAGCCGCGCGGACCGCCTCGGTCATCGCCACCGCGCCAGTCTGGCCCTCGGCCGCCTCGATCACCGGGACATCCGGCGCGTGTCGCGCCAGCGCCTCGCGGATCAGCGCGCGGTCCTCGCCGATCAGCACGGCGCCGCGCAGCCGCTCGGCCGCGCCCTGGACCAGGTCGTCGAAGGTCGCGCCCTTGGCCAGGCCGCCGGCGATCCAGACGATCGGCCGGTACGCGGCGAGCGAGGCCGCGGCGGCGTGGGTGTTGGTCGCCTTGGAGTCGTCGACGTACGTGACGCCGCCGACCACGGCGACCTCGGCGATCCGGTGCGCGTCCGGCCGGAAGGCCCGCAGGCCCTCCCGGACGGCCTTCGGCTCCACGCCGTAGGCGCGGGCCAGCGCGGCGGCCGCGAGGGCGTTGGTGATGTTGTGGGGCGCCGGGGGGTTCACGTCCTCGACCGAGCCCAGCTCGGCGGCGTTCTTGGCCCGGTCGGGCACGAAGGCCCGGTCCACCAGCAGGCCGTCGACCACGCCGAAGTTCGACGGGCCGGGCGCGCCGAGGCCGAAGCCGATCGCCCGGCAGCCCTCCTCGACGTCCGCCTCGCGGACCAGCGCCTCGGTGGCCGGGTCGGCCAGGTTGTACACGCAGGCGACGACGTTGCCCTCGTAGATCCGGCCCTTGTCGGCGGCGTACGCCTCCATCGAGCCGTGCCAGTCGAGGTGGTCGGGCGCCAGGTTGAGCACGGCCGCCGCGTACGGGCGCAGCGAGGGCGCCCAGTGCAGCTGGTAGCTGGAGAGCTCGACGGCGAGCACGTCGTAGGGCTCCTCGGCGAGCACCGCGTCCAGCACCGAGACCCCGACGTTGCCGACGGCGGCGGTGCGCCGGCCGGCGGCGGTCAGGATCGAGGCGAGCATCTGGACGGTGGTGGTCTTGCCGTTGGTGCCGGTGACGGCCAGCCAAGGGGCGGGCTCGCCGGTGGCGGGCAGCGGCCGGCGCAGCCGCCAGGCCAGCTCGACGTCGCCCCAGACCTCGACGCCGGCCTCGGCGGCGGCGGCGAACAGCGGGCTGCTCGGCGGCCAGCCGGGCGAGGTGACGACCAGGCGGGTGCCCTCGGGCAGGGTGGCGCCGTCGCCGAGGCGGACGGTGACGCCCTGCGCCTCCAGCTCGGCGGCCCGGGCCCGCAGGCCCTCGCCGGAGCCGCCGTCCACGACGGTGACGCGCGCGCCGAGGCCGTGCAGGACGCGGGCGGCGCTGATGCCGGAGACGCCGAGCCCGGCGACCGCGACCGGGAGTCCGGCCCAGTCCGGGCCGGTCGGTTCGGGGGCGGTCATCCGGTCACCCATCCCGCGTAGAAGAGGCCGAGGCCGACGGCCACGCACAGGCCCTGGATGATCCAGAACCGGACCACGACCAGGACCTCGCTCCAGCCCTTGAGTTCGAAGTGGTGCTGCAGCGGCGCCATCTTGAAGACGCGCTTGCCGGTCATCCGGAACGAGCCGACCTGGATGATCACCGAGAGGGTGATGATCACGAAGAGGCCGCCCAGCAGGACGAGCAGGATCTCGGTGCGCGAGCAGATCGCCAGACCGGCCAGCGCGCCGCCGAGGGCCAGCGAGCCGGTGTCGCCCATGAAGATCTTGGCGGGCGAGGTGTTCCACCAGAGGAAGCCGAAGCAGGAGCCCATCAGGGCCGCCGCGACCACCGCGAGGTCCAGCGGGTCGCGGACGTCGTAGCAGTTGGAGGTGGCCGAGGCCACGTAGGCGCAGCTCTGGCCGTACTCCCAGACGCCGATGAAGGTGTAGGCGCCGAAGGCCATCACCGAGGCGCCGGTGGCCAGGCCGTCCAGACCGTCCGTCAGGTTGACGCCGTTGGAGGCGGCGGCGATCAGGAAGTACGCGAAGATGACGAACAGCACCGGGCCGATCGCCCACTCGAAGTCCCGGACGAAGGACAGGTGCTCGGAGGCCGGGCGGCGGCCGGCGTTGTCGGGGAACTGCAGGGCCAGCACGGCGAAGGCGAGGCCGACGATGGACTGGCCGGCCAGCTTGGCCTTGGCCCGCAGGCCCAGCGAGCGGCGCTTGACGACCTTGATGTAGTCGTCGAGGAAGCCGACCAGGCCCAGACCGGTGGTCAGGAACAGCACCAGCAGGCCGGAGGCGGTCGGGCTCTCGCCCGTTATCGCCTTGGTCGCGAAGTAGGCCACCAGGGTCGCCAGGATGAAGGCGATGCCGCCCATCGTGGGCGTGCCCTTCTTGCTGTGGTGCGCCTTGGGGCCGTCGTCGCGGATGTACTGGCCGTAGCCCTGCCGGGCGAGGAGCTTGATCAGCGCGGGGGTGCCGACCAGCGACAGGATCAGGCCGATCATGCCGGAGAAGAGGATCTGCTTCATTACTCGGCCGCACCGTCCGCGAGGAGGGCCTCGGCCACCTTCTCCAGCCCCACCGAACGGGAGGCCTTCACCAGCACCACATCCCCCGGCCGCAGCTGACTGCGCAGCAGTTCGACCGCCGCGTCCGCGTCGGACACCAGCACCGACTCCTCACCCCACGAACCTTCGTTCCTAGCGCCCAGTTCCATGCAGGCCGCCTCGCGTCCGCCGACCGCCACCAGCTTGGTGACGTCCAGCCGGACGGCGAGCCGCCCGATGGCGTCGTGCTCGGCCAGGCTGTCCTCGCCGAGCTCCCGCATCTCGCCGAGCACCGCCCAGGTGCGGCGGCGCTCCGGGCCGCGCCCCCCCATCGAGATCAGCGCCCGCAGCGCGGCCCGCATCGAGTCGGGGTTCGCGTTGTAGGCGTCGTTGACGACGGTGACACCATCGGCCCGGTCGACGACCTCCATGCGCCAGCGGGACAGCGCACCCGCCTGGCTCAGCGCTTCGGCGGTGTCGTCGACGGTCATCCCGAGCTCCATCGCCACCGCGGCGGCGGCGAGGGCGTTCGAGACGTGGTGCTCACCGTACAGGCGCAGCTGCACGGGTGCGGAACCGGCCGGGGTGCTCAGCGTGAAGGATGGCCGTCCGGTGGAGTCCAGGCGAACGTCCTGTGCCCGGACGTCGGCATCCGCGGACTCGCCGAAGAACACCACCCGGGCCCTGGTCCGCGAGGCCATCGCGCGCACCAGCCGGTCGTCGGCGTTGAGGATCGCCGCGCCGTCGGCGGGCAGCGCCTCGACGAGTTCGCCCTTGGCCTCGGCGATCGCCTCCTGGGAGCCGAACTCGCCGACGTGCGCGGTGCCGACGTTGAGCACCAGGCCGATCCGGGGCGGGGTGATCGAGGTGAGGTACTCGATGTCGCCCTTGTGCCGGGCCCCCATCTCCAGCACCAGGTGCCGGGTGGCGTCCTCGACCCGCAGGGCGGTCATCGGGTGGCCGATCTCGTTGTTGAGCGAGCCGGGCGGGTAGACGGTGTCGCCCAGGCGCTCCAGCAGCTGGGCGATGAGGTCCTTGGTGCTGGTCTTGCCGGCCGAGCCGGTCAGCGCGACCACGGCGGCGTCGGAGCGGCCCACGACGGTGCGGGCGAGCTTGCCGAGGGCGTCCACCACGCTGTCGACCAGCACCGCGGGCACGCCGACCGGGCGGGAGGCCAGCACCGCGACGGCGCCGGCCCCGACCGCGGTGGCCGCGTAGTCGTGGCCGTCCACGTGCTCGCCGACGAAGGCCGCGAACAGGCCGCCGGGGCGGACCTTGCGGGAGTCGACCTCGACCGGGGCGGTCACCAGGGCGTCGGGGTCGGCGCCGGCCAGGGTTCCCCCGACTGCGGCGGCCACCTCGGCGAGGGTCAGTGCGATCACGGCTGCTCTACTCCTCCGGTGCCCCGGGCGGCCGTGGTCCGCGCGATGGATTCGCGCAGCACCTCCCGGTCGTCGAAGGGGCGGATCTCGTCTCGTACGTACTGGCCGAGCTCATGGCCCTTGCCGGCCACCAGCACGGTGTCGCCGGCCTGGGCGCGGGCGACCGCCAGTTCGATCGCCTCGGCGCGGTCGGGTACGACCAGGACGGCGCCGCGCTCGGCCTCGGGCACCGCGGCGGCGCCGTTCAGCATCGTGGCGAGGATCGCCAGCGGGTCCTCGCTGCGGGGGTTGTCGCTGGTCAGCACGGCGGTGTCGGCGAGCCGGGCGGCGATGCCGCCCATCGGGGCGCGCTTGTGCGGGTCACGGTCGCCGCCGCAGCCGACCACCACGTGCAGCCGGCCCTTGGTGACCTCGCGCAGCGAGCCGAGGACGGCCTCCAGGGCGTCCGGCTTGTGGGCGTAGTCGACCACCGCGACGTACGGCTGTCCGGCGTCCACCCGCTCCAGCCGGCCGGGCACGCCGGGGACGGCCGCGACCCCGGCCACGGCCCGCTCCAGCGGGAGCCCGGCGCAGGCCAGCAGGACGATCGCGGCCAGCGCGTTGGCGACGTTGAACGGGCCGGGCAGCGGGACGGCGGCGTCCGCCTCGGCGCCGTCCGGGCCGAGCACCCGGAAGGTCGAGCCGACCGGGCCGAGCTGCACGTCCACCGCGCGCCAGTCCGCCTCCGGGGCGCCGGTGGCGGAGAAGGTGGCGACCGGGATCTTCGCCTCGGCGGCGAGCCGGCGGCCGTAGGCGTCGTCCAGGTTGATCACGCCGGCCCGGGACTTGCCGGGCTGGAAGAGCCGGGCCTTCGCCTGGAAGTAGTCCTCCATGTCCGGGTGGAAGTCGAGGTGCTCGGGGGTCAGGTTGTTGAACAGCGCGACGTCGTAGACCACGCCGTCGGTGCGGCCGTAGACCAGGGCGTGGCTGGAGACCTCCATGGTCACCGCGTCCGCGCCGCGCTCGCCCATCACGGCGAGGATCGCGTGCAGGTCGGTGGCCTCGGGGGTGGTCCGCTCGCTCTTGATCCGCTCGTCGCCGACCCGCATCTCGACGGTGCCGATCACACCGGGGTGGCGGCCGGCGCCGCGCAGGCCGCCCTCGACCAGGTAGGAGGTGGTGGTCTTGCCGTTGGTGCCGGTGAGCCCGATCATCAGCAGCCGCTCGGACGGCCGGTCGTAGACGGCGGCCGCGAGCTCGCCCATCCGGGCCCGGGGCCGGTCGACCACCAGCAGCGGCAGGCCGGTGCCGGCCGCCAGCTCGGCGCCGGCCGGGTCGGTGAGCACCGCGACCGCGCCGGCCGCGGCGGCCTGCCCGGCGAAGGCCGCGCCGTGGTGGTTGGCGCCCGGGAACGCCACGTACACGTCGCCGGGGCGGACCTCGCGGGCGTTGTGGGTGACCCCGGTGACCTCGGGTCCCTCGACGGGGTCGATGCCCAGCAGGCGGGCGACCTCGGCGAGCGGCCTGGCGCCGGTCCGGGCGGGGCGGGGCGGGCTCACGGTGATTTGATCGGGTTTCGGCACGGCGGAGAGGCTATCCGCCGAAGGGCGTCCAGGGCCAAACCGGGCCTTTTCCGCACCGGCGGCCGCACCCGCCAGGTCGTTGCTCATGGTCGATCACGGCTTCCACTCGACGGGCAGGTTGGGCGCCTCGCTGCCGCTCGGCGGGACCTGGAGGGTCTTGAGGGTGAACTCCATCACCTGCTTGAACACCGGGCCGCACAGCTGGCCGCCGAAGTGGCCGTTGACCGGGTCCTGGATCACGCAGGAGACGGTGACCCGGGGCTGGTCGGCCGGGGCGAAGCCGATGAAGGAGGCCGTGTAGCCGCGGTAGCCGCCGCCGTTCGGGTCCACCCGGTTGGCGGTGCCGGTCTTGCCGGCGACCCGGTAGCCCGGGATCGCCGCCTTGCCGCCGGTGCCCTGCTCGTCGGAGACGACCGACTCCAGCATCTCGGTGAGGGTCTTGGCGGTCTGCTCGCTGACCACCCGGGACTGCTCGGACGCCGGGGCCGCGCTGTACTTGCCGTCCGGCGCGGTGGTGCCCTGGACGACGCTGGGCGCCACCCGGACCCCGCCGTTGGCGATGGTCGAGAACACCGAGGTCGCCTGCAGCGCGTTGACCGACAGGCCCTGGCCGAACGGGATCGTGTACTGCTTGGACGCCTTCCAGTCCTCCGGCTTGTCGAGCAGGCCGGCGGTCTCGCCGGGGAAGCCGAGGCCGGTCTGCTGGCCGATGCCGAACCTGCGCAGGTAGTCGTGGAGCACCTGGTTGGCCTCGGGCTGGGTGGCGCCGAGGGTCTGGGCGGCCAGGATGGTGCCGATGTTGGAGGACTTGGCGAGCACGCCGGCCAGGGTGAGGTACCAGGTGTCGTGCTCGATGTCGTCCTTGAACGCCACGTCGCCGCGGACCAGCGGGTACGGCACGGTGACCTTGGTGTCCCAGGCCGCCTTGCCGGTGTCCAGGACGGCCGCCATGGTCATCAGCTTGGCGGTGGAGCCGGGCTCGTAGGCGTCCTGGAGGGCGGGGTTGCCGAGCTGCGAGTTCTTGGCGGTGCTCAGGTCGTTCGGGTTGAAGCCGGGCGAGGTGGCCATCGCCAGCACCTGGCCGTTGCGGGTGTCCTGGACGATCACGTAGCCCTTCTCCGCCCCGGCGTTGGAGACCTGGTCGGTGATGGCCCGCTGGGCGGCCCACTGGATGTCCCGGTTGATGGTCAGCCGCAGGTCGGTGCCGGGCACGGCGGGCTCCAGCGAGCCGCCCGCGGTGGGCACCAGCCGGCCGCCGGCCTGGGCGTAGCTGCTGTGGCCGTCCTTGCCGGCCAGCAGCTTCTGGTACTGCTGCTCCAGCCCGCCGGCGCCCTCGCCCTCGGCGTTGACGAAGCCGACCAGGTTGGCGGCCAGCCCGTCGGACGGGTAGACCCGCTTCTGGGTGTCCCGGTTGAAGACGCCGGCCAGCGGGTTGACGCACTCGTTGTCCAGCCGGGTGCGCCCGCCCTCCTCGGCGGGCTTGTTCAGCAGCCGCTTCTGGGCCTGGCAGGCCCGCGAGCCGGCCTGCTTCTCCAGGCCGGACTTGAGGTCGCTGATCTGGTTCTTGACGTCCGGGGTCTGCTGGGCGGCCAGCCGCTTGTAGCGGGTCTTGGGGGTGTGCAGGTCGGCGGCGATCTTCTCCTTGGGCAGCCCGAGGATCGGCGCCAGCAGCGCCGCGGCCTGCTCGGGGGCGTCGGGCAGACCGGTCGCCTCGGGGGTGAACATCGCCGGGTCGGCGGTGATGTCGTAGGCGTCGACGGTGGCGGCCAGGGCGACGCCGTCGGAGGACGTTATCGAGCCGCGCTCGGCGGTGATCGGGATGTTCAGGTAGCGGTTGGTGTTGGCGTCGGCGGCCAGCGCGTCGGAGTCCAGCAGCTGGAGCTGGACCAGCCGGCCGGCGAAGATCGAGAACACCACCGAGAGCACGATGGTGATCACCCGCAGCCGGCGGCGCGGGTCGGCCAGCCGGATCCCCCGGGAGGCGGGCCGACGGGCCGGCGGACGGCGCTGCGGGCGCGGCCGGGGGGCCGGGAGGCGGCCGTCGGGGCGGCGCTGCTGCGGGGCGCGCGGGGGGCGGGGCCGGTCGGACTGCTCCCTCGGGGCCTGGCCGCGGGCGCCCTGGCCCTTGGCGGGCGCCGGCTTGGCGGGCTGCGCCTTGGACCCTTGCGGCCTGGGGCTCTGCGCCCGGGGGTTCTGCTGCTTGGGGCTCTGCGCCTTGGGGCTGGGGGCGCGGCCGGCGGACTGCCCGCGCGGGGCGGCCGGACGAGGCGCGGCGCCCTTGACCGGGCGGCGGCCGTCGGCGCCGCCGCCGGAGGGCTGGCGGGGGGTGCTCATCGGCCGGCACCCCCGCCCGCGTGCGGCGACGGCTGCGGCTGCGCCGGGCCCGGGTTGACCTGGACGGTGATGTCGCCGCCCGACACCGGGCCGGTCGGCGAGGCGGCGGTGGGCGGCGGGACGGCGGCGGCGGACGGCGGCGGGGCGGCCGGGGTGCCGGTGCCCGCGGCCGGCGCGCCCGGGGCGGGCTGCGCGGTCGGCTGACCGCTCGGCTGGGCGCCCGGCGCGGGCTGCTTCCCGGGCCACGGTTCCGCGGTGGACCGTTTCACCGGCGGGCTGTCCTGGGCCGCCTTGGGCGTGCCGACCACCGCGCCGCCGTTCGGCAGGTCGAGGAAGGCCATCCCGCCGGCCGGCACCATGCCAAGCTCGGCGGCCCGGCGGGCCAGCGCGTCCGGTGCGGAGTTCTGGTCGATCTGGTGCTGCAGCCCCTGCTGCTCATCGGTCAGCACGGTGGTCTGCCGCTGGAGCCGGGACAGCTCGAAGGAGCCCTCGTTGAGCGCGGTGTTCAGCGCCAGCAGCCCGAGCAGTCCGGCCCCGAGCAACAGCACCACCAGCACCGCGAAGGGCGTCCGCCCCCGCACCGGCCGGCCCGGGCGCACGGTGATCCGCGCCCTGCCGCTCTGCCCGGGGAGCAATCGGCTCCCCGCCCCGCCTCCGGCCACCGGCCCCACTGTCTTTCCTCCGCCCTTCGGACCGTCCCGGTGCCGGTCAGCCCCGGGTGCTTCGGTCCCTGATCCTCTCCGCCACCCGCAGCCGCACGGGCGCGGCGCGCCGGTTCTCCTCGATCTCCTCCTCCGTGGCCAGCTCGGCACCGCGAGTGATCAGCTTCAGCCAGGGCTGGTGCTCCTCGGGGATGAACGGCAGCCCCGGCGGGGCGGTGGTGGTCGCCCCGGCCGCGAGGTACTGCTTGACCAGGCGGTCTTCCAACGACTGGTACGACATCACGACGATCCGACCGCCGAGCGCCAGCACGTCCAGCGCCCCGGGGATCGCCCGGTCCAGGACCTCCAGCTCACCGTTGACCTCGATCCGCAGCGCCTGGAAGGTCCGCTTGGCCGGGTTCCCGCCGGTGCGGCGGGTGGCGGCCGGGATGGCGTTGCGGACCAAATCGACCAGACGCGCGCTGGTGGTGAACGGTTCCTTCTCGCGCTCCCGGACGATGACCGAGGCGATCTTGCCGGCGAACCGCTCCTCGCCGTACAGCTTGAGGATCCGGGCCAGCTCGCCGTGGCTGTAGGTGTTCAGCACCTCGGCCGCGCTGATCCCCCGGGTCTGGTCCATCCGCATGTCCAGCGGCGCGTCCTGGGCGTAGGCGAAGCCGCGGTCGGCCTCGTCCAGCTGCATCGAGGAGACGCCGAGGTCGAACAGCACGCCGTCGACCGCGGGGACGTCCAGGCGCTCCAGCACCTCGGGGATCTCGTCGTAGACGGCGTGCACCAGGGTGGCCCGGTCACCGAAACGGGCCAGCCGCTCGCCGGAGAGCCGCAGCGCCGCCGGGTCGCGGTCCACCGCGATCAGCCGGACGTCCGGGAACTGGGTGAGCAGCGCCTCGCTGTGACCGCCGAGTCCGAGGGTGGCGTCCACCACCACCGCGCCGGGCCGGGAGATCGCCGGGGCCAGCGCGTCCATGCACCGCTGCAGCATCACCGGGACGTGCTTGGGTGCCGGCTCATTGGTGGTCATGCGCTGTGGCGCCCTTCCTCGGTGCGAAAGCCGCCCGACGTCCGGGAAGCTCCGACCATTCTGACCCACCAGGCCGCGGAGCCGTCGCACGGGCCGGGCCGCGCGGCCCGTGGTCCCCGCCCGCTCATGGGGAAGGTCGTGACCGCCCGGCGCCGGGGAAGGTGCGCCAGGTGGCACGGAGAGCGGGTGGAGGCCACGGGCCGCGTCGGTCACCGCACGGCCGGAAAGGCCCGGTTGACGGGCCCCGGCAGGTGTGCTCCACTGCGCCGCAACTCTATCGCGCACGCCCCGTCAGTCAATGGCCCGCTCCGGCGCACCACCCGGGCGGCGGTACGGATCACCGCAGGTCGCGACGGTGCTCGTGGCACATGCCAGGGGCCCGGCGCACCACCCGGTCGGCCGACGGAGCGCCGTCCGGGCGTTGTGGATATGCCTTCGGTCACAGGTGCCCGCTCTGTAGCAATCAGCCCCACCATGAACGCGGAAATCGCACTAACGTCTTCACCATGACAGTGACCCCCGACCGGCCCACGCCGACCGCCGCTGCCGACTCCGCCACACCGGCCATCATCGACCGCTTCGTGGCGGCCAACCGCGAGTACGCGGTGACCTTCCGCGACGGCGGCATGGACGCCCGCCCGGTGCAGAGGATCGCCGTGGTGGCCTGTATGGACGCCCGTCTCGACCTGTTCGCCGCGCTCGGCCTCGAACTCGGCGACGCCCATGTCATCCGCAACGCGGGCGGCGTGGTCACCGACGACACCATCCGCTCGCTCACCATCAGCCAGCGCGCCCTGGGCACCCGCTCGATCGCGCTGATCCACCACACCGGCTGCGGCCTGCTCGGCCTCACCGAGGACTTCCGCCGCGAACTGGAGGTGGAGGTCGGCCAGCGCCCGCAGTGGGCGGTCGAGGCCTTCGTCGACCTGGACAGCGATGTCCGGCAGTCGATGCAGCGGGTCCGCACCTCTCCCTTCCTGCTCCACACCGACGACGTGCGCGGCTTCGTGTTCGACGTCCACACCGGCCTGCTGCGCGAGATCGGCTGACCCCCACCCGCCCGACCGGCCCGGCCAGCGCCGTCCGGGCCCCGCCGGGCGTTCCCGGGCCCCCTCCGACCTGCGCGGCCCTTCCAAGTGGTGACTTCTGGCCTCCGCAGGGGGGAGAATGCGCCTGCCGGTCTGACCTCGAACCACCTGGGGCGGCCAGCCGCAGGCCGTCCCCCGGCACCCGGCTCCCGCACGCGGAACCGCACCCGGAGGGGCCGCGTCCAGCATGGGGTGGGGCCGGGCTCGGACGGAGCCGGTCGTGGTGTGCCAGGGAGCGAACGGGTGACGAGCTACAGCGATCAGGCCGGTCTCAACGGTCGTGCGGGAGGCGGCCAGGAGGCGACGGGCTACGCCCCGGTCGGCCTGCCGGAACTCGCCGCCGTCGTCGACCGGATCCGGGCCAACATCGAGAGCGTGATCGAGGGCAAGCCCGAGGCCGTCCGGATCGCCCTGACCGTGCTGCTCGCCGAGGGCCACCTGCTGCTGGAGGACGTGCCCGGCGTCGGCAAGACCATGCTGGCCAAGGCGCTCGCCCGGTCCGTCGACTGCACCGTGCGGCGCATCCAGTTCACCCCCGACCTGCTGCCCTCGGACGTCACCGGCACCAACATCTTCGACCAGCAGCAGCGCGACTTCGAGTTCCGCCCCGGCGCGATCTTCGCCCAGATCGTGGTCGGCGACGAGATCAACCGGGCCTCGCCCAAGACCCAGTCCGCGCTGCTGGAGTCGATGGAGGAGCGCCAGGTCACCATCGACGGCACCAGCTACGAGCTGCCCTCGCCGTTCATGGTGGTCGCCACCCAGAACCCGGTCGAGATGGAGGGCACCTACCCCCTCCCGGAGGCCCAGCGGGACCGCTTCATGGCCCGGATCTCGATGGGCTACCCCAGCCCCGAGGCCGAGTTCGCGATGCTCGACGTGCACGCCGGCGCCAGCCCGCTGGACGACCTCCAGCCGGTCGCGCACGCCGCCGACATCCTCAAGCTGATCGACCTGGTCCGCACCGTGCACGTCGCCGACCCGGTCCGCCGCTACGCCGTCGACCTGGTCGCCGCCACCCGCAACAGCCACGAACTGCGGCTCGGCGCCTCGCCGCGCGCCACCCTGCACCTGGTCCGCGCCGCCCGCGCCGCCGCCGCCCTGGACGGCCGCGACTACGTCACCCCGGACGACGTCCAGCGCCTCGCCGTCCCGGTGCTCGCCCACCGCCTGATGCCCACCGCCGAGACCCAGCTCAGCCGCCGCACCGCCGAGCAGATCGTCGCCGAC
Source organism: Kitasatospora sp. NPDC008115 (assembly GCF_042957205.1). NCBI lineage: Bacteria > Bacillati > Actinomycetota > Actinomycetes > Kitasatosporales > Streptomycetaceae > Kitasatospora > Kitasatospora sp. NPDC008115. Next base: position 91,306 of record NZ_JBIBHU010000013.1, read on the forward strand.
CTGGTCGCCCGCCTGCCGCTGCCGCGCCCGCAGCAGGGCGGCACGGCCGTCCGGAGGGGCTGAGGGTGGGCCCGTCCGACGAACCGTCGGGCCTGCGCGCCGGCCTGCGCGGCCTCACCACCCGGGGCCGCTCCTTCCTCGCCGCCGGGCTGACCGCCGTGGTCTGCGCGTACCTGCTCGGCCAGGACGCGCTGCTGCGCGTCGGTGTGCTGCTCGCGATCCTTCCGCTGGCCGCCGCCCTGATGCTGGCCAACACCCGCTACCGGGTCGCCAGCGGACGCCGGCTCACCCCGCACCGCGCGGTGGCCGGCCAGGAGGCCCGGGTGCACCTGCGGGTGGACAACGTCTCGCGGGTCCCCACCGGCGTGCTGCTGCTGGAGGACAAGGTCCCCTACGTGCTCGGGCCGCGCCCGCGGTTCGTCCTGGACCGGGTCGAGCCGCGCGGCCACCGCGAGGTCTCCTACCGGGTCCGCTCCGACCTGCGCGGCCGCTACCCGCTCGGCCCGCTCCAGCTGCGGCTCTCCGACCCGTTCGGGATGTGCGAGCTGAACCGTTCCTTCTCCGCCTCCGACGTGCTCACCGTCGTTCCGCAGGTGCTGGCGCTGCCGTACGTGCGACTCAGCGGCGAGTGGGCCGGGCAGGGCGAGAGCCACACCCGCTCCCTCGCACTGGCCGGCGACGACGACGTCATCCTGCGCGAGTACCGGGCCGGCGACGACCTGCGCCGGGTGCACTGGAAGTCCACCGCCCGCTACGGCGAGCTGATGGTCCGGCGCGAGGAGCAGCCCCGCAGGGCCCGCGCCACCGTCCTGCTGGACACCCGCGAGACCGGCCACCGCGGCAGCGGTCCGGCCTCCTCCTTCGAGTGGGCCGTCGCCTGCGCCGCCTCCGTGGCCGCGCACCTGCTGGAGCGCGGCTACCAGACCCGCCTGCTCACCGACACCGGCCACGCCGTGCCCGGGACCGAGGGGGACGGCGGCCACAGCGCCGCCGACACCTCCGGCGTCATCCTGGACGCGCTCGCGGTCGTCGACCTCTCCGACGGGGCCGGGCTCTCCCGCGCCGAGGAGCCCCTGCGGGCCGGCGGCGAGGGCCTGCTGGTGGCCGTCCTCGGCGAACTCGACGAGGAGCAGACCGCCCGGCTCGCCCGGCTGCGCAGCCGCACCGGTGGCGCCGTCGTCTTCCTGCTCGACACCGGCACCTGGGCCGGCCTGCGGATGCTCGCCCCCGACACCGGCGGCGAGGAGTTCCGCGACCGGGCGCGCCGGCTGCGCGAGGCCGGCTGGACGGTGCTCACCGTCCGCGCCGGCGACTCCGTCCCCGAGCTGTGGCGGGCCGCCGACCGGGCCGAGTCGCCCGCCCCCTACCGAGAAGAGGCCGGCGCGTGACCACCCGGGCCAAACTGACCGTCTACGCGGCGCTGGCCACCGCCCTGGCCTCGCTCTGCCTGACCCCGCTGCTGACGTCCAAGGGCTGGATCGTCCACGCCTTCCTGGTGGTGGCGGTCGTCGCGGCGGTCGGTGCCGGGCTGCGGCGCACGCCGTTCTACCGGTGGACCGTCCCGGTCGGCCAGTTCGCCGCGCTGTTCGTCGTGCTGCTGCTCGGCTTCGCCTCCTCCTCGGCGGTCTTCGGCGGCGTCGTGCCCGGCCCCGAGTCCGTCCGCACCCTCGGCCGGGTCCTCGGCCAGGGGTTCACCGACGTCCGCGACTACGCCATCCCCGCCCCGCCCAACCCCGGCCTGCGGCTGATCCTGGTCGGCTCGGTCGGACTGATCGCCGTCGCGGTGGACACCGTCGCGGTCACCTACCGCCGCTCCGCCCTGGCCGGCCTGCCGCTGCTCGCGCTCTACTCGGTCGGCAACGGCCTGGCCGGCGACCAGGGCAGCTGGCTCTGGTTCGCCACCGCCGCCGCCGGCTACCTGGTGCTGCTCTTCGCCGAGGGCCAGGACCGGGTCTCCCGCTGGGGACGGATCTTCCGCGGCTCCGACCGCGGCGAGGGCGGCGGACTCGGCGCGCTCGGCCAGAGCGGCCGCCAGGTCGGCGTGGTCGCCCTGGCGCTCGCCCTGCTGGTGCCGGCCTTCCTGCCGCGCTGGGGCTCCGGTCTGCTGCACACCGGCTCCGGCACGGCCGCGGGCCGGGGCGGCGGCGCGGGCGCCAGCAGCCTCGACCCGCTGGTCGCCCTGACCGGGACCCTGCCCAACCCCCGCCGCGTCGAGCTCTTCACCTACTGGACGGAGAACCCGTCCGCCGGCTCCACCTATCTGCGCACCGGGGCGCTGGACTCCTTCGACGGCAGGACCTGGAAGCGCGGCTCGACGAACACGGTGCCGTTCACCGGCACGATGCCCGCCCCCGAGGGCCTGGGCTCGACCGACGTGCCCGAGGCCAAGACCGAGGTCGTGATCGGCAACCGGCTGGAGGAGGCCTGGCTGCCGCTCCCCTACCCGGCCCGGACCGTCAACGTGCGCGACAACGGCGCCTGGCAGCTCGACCCGGCCACCGCCAGCCTGATCCCCGCCAAGGACAAGGCGATCAAGGGGCTCAAGTACACGGCCACCGGGCTCACGGTCCAGCCCACCGCCGGCGAGCTGCGCAGCGCGCCCAAGCCGCCCGACCGGATCGCCCGGCAGTACCTCGACGTGCCGTCCGACCTGCCCGAGGTGGTCGAGCAGACGGCGCTGGACATCACCAAGAACGCGGTGACCCCGTACGACAAGATGAACGCGCTGCGCGACTGGTTCACCGGCCCCGACTTCACCTACGACGCCACCACCAGGTCCGACAGCGGCGGCGACGCGATGGCCGACTTCCTGGCCCGCCGCCGCGGCTTCTGCGTCCACTTCGCCTCCACCATGGCGGTGATGGCCCGCTACCTGGACGTCCCCTCCCGGGTCGCGCTGGGCTTCACCCCCGGCAACAGCAAGGGCGGCAACCTCTACTCGGTGACCGACGAGATGTACCACGCCTGGCCCGAGCTGTACTTCGAGGGCTACGGCTGGCTGCGTTTCGAGCCCACCCCGAACCGCGGCGTCCAGCCCGACTACTCGGACCCGGTCGCCGCCCCGGCCACCCAGCCGACCACCGCGCCGGCCCCGAAGCCGGAGACCGGCGCCACGGCCCAGGCGCCGTCCGCCGACCCCGACTGCGACGCGAGGCTGCGCCGCACCGGCGACTGCGGGGACGAGCGCGACACCGCGGCCGCCTCCGACGAGGGCATCGGCCTGCCCTCCGGGAAGACCCTGGGCGCCTCGGGCGTCGCCCTGCTCCTGGTGGGGCTGCTGCTCACCCCGATGGTCTGGCGCGCCCTGGTGCGCCGGCGCCGGCTGGGCACGGGCGGACGGCGCCGCCCCGGCCGACCGGGACCGGGCGGGCTCACCGACGCCCAGGTGCTGGCCGCCTGGGACGAGCTGACCAACTCCGCCTGGGACCTCGGCATCCCGCCGGACGAGTCCCGCACCCCGCGCGCCGCCGCCCGCCGGATCGTCGAGACCGGCGAGCTGGACGAGGCCTCGGCGGCCGCCGTCGGGCGGGTGGCGCTGGCCACCGAACGGGTGCTCTACGCCCGCTCCGCGCAGGTCGGCGAACCGCTGGCGGCGGACGTCCGGACCGCCCGGGACGGCCTGCGGGCTCGGCTCGGGCGGCGGGGACGGATCAGGGCGGTGCTGCTGCCGGCGTCCTCCGCCCAGCTGCGGTGGCGGATCTCGGAGGCGCTGCTGACCGCCCGGCTGCGGACCGGCGCCGGGGTGGCGCGGACGGTCGGGGCGGTCACCGGACCGGTCCGCCGCGTCCTGCCCCGGCGGCGCCGCCGTGGCGGGGGCGGGGGCGGCGCGGAGTCCTGACAGCGGCAGGACGTGACGAGGGCGGGCAGTCGTTGGACTGCCCGCCCTCGTCACGTCCGTACCGTCCGCCGGTACGGGCGGGAGGTCTCAGAATCCGCCGGTCTGCTCGTCGCGACGACGCTGCCAGCGCTGCTCGACCCGGTCCATCATCCCGGCCTTGCGGCGGGGAGCGGCGGCCTGGCCGCCGGGGCGCTGCGCCTGTCCGGCGGGCCCGCGGCGCCAGCCCGTCACGGCGAAGACGGCGCACCCGAGCATCACCAGGAAGCCCACCACGCTGACCCAGATCTGGTCGACGACCATGCCGCCCATCAGCAGGCCGATGCCGACCACGAAGCCGCCGATGGCCAGATAGACCCGTCGACGGGTGTAGGTGCGCAGGCCGGTTCCCTCAAGCGCCGTCGCGAATTTGGGATCTTCGGCATACAGCGCTCGCTCCATCTGGTCGAGCAGTCGCTGCTCGTGCTCCGAGAGCGGCACGGAGTCCTCCTACTCGTCGGTCGCGGGTGCGACCGGTCCGCCGCCCCGGTCGGGGTGGCAAGTCCAAATCAGCCTTCAGAACACGCGGTCGGACGCCTGTGCGGGGGCCCGGGCCCGTGTCGTCCATATGCCCCGAGCGTCCGGCGGTCATGCTTCCGGCTTTACCCAGATCATACGGTCCACGGACCCTTCGCGGAGCGGTCGACCACGCGTGGGCCCGGCCACTTCGGCGGCTCCTCGCCGCACCCACCTCAACGCGGCGGACTGCGGACAAGTGCCCGATCCATTGGAATCGGCCCGGACCTGGGGAGATCCCGGGGAGAAGGCGGGGAGACGGGCGGGAGAAGTGCCGAAGGTCCGGCGGCGAACGACGGGAAGTCCGTCGGCGAACGGCGGTGGGACGGCGGTGGGACGGCGGTAGGACGGGGGTGGGCCGGCGGTGGGCCGTCCGGTCAGCCGAGGGTGGCCAGCAGGTGAAGCTGGGTCGCCACCGCGTGGAAGGCCGGCTGCCCGGCAGCGGCCTCCTCCAGCTTCAGCAGCGCGTCCAGCGCGCCCGGCTCGGTGTCCACCAGGACGCCCGGCACCAGGTCGGCGAAGACCCGCACACCGTGCACCGACTCCACCCGCAGCCCGGCCCCGGCCGCCAGCCGGTCCAGCTCCTCGCCGGTGAAGCGGCGCGGCATCGGGTCGCTCGCGCCCCAGCGGCCGTCGCTGGCGCCCAGTACCGCGCGGGCGTCGTCGAAGTGACCGCCGAGCGCCCGGGCCAGCACGGCGCCGTTGCGGTTGGCGGCCAGCAGGCTCACGAAACCGCCCCGGCGCAGGGTTCCGGCCAGGCTGCCGAGCGCCTCGGCCGGGTCGTCGACGACCTCCAGCACGCCGTGGCAGAGCACCGCGTCGACGGTGCCGGGCGCGACCAGGTCGGGGAGCGTCTGGGTGTCGCCCTGCACGGCGCGGACCAGGTCGGTCACGCCGGCCTCGGCGGCCCGCCGCTCCAGCGCGAACAGCGCGTCCGGGCTCGGGTCGACCACCGTGACCCGGTGGCCCAGCCGGGCCACCGGCACGGCGAAGTTGCCGGTGCCCCCGCCGGTGTCGACCACGTCGAGCACCGGCTGGTCCAGCTCGGCCACCCGCTTCTCCAGGGCGGCGCGCACCACCTCCCACACCACGGCGGTACGCAGGGCGCTGCGGGGACGCGTCGGGTACAAGGCGAGGCTCCTTGGCACGTGCAGTGTCGATCAGGTTGCCTCCACCTTAGGCCCTGTCCGTCCCTCACCCCGCCTCGCGCACCTCCGGCAGCCGGTCGTCGCCGCCGTCCGCGTCGTCCAGCGGCAGCCGCGGGGCGGGCGGGGCGGCGTTCAGGCCGAGCAGGCGCTCGACCAGGCGCAGGAACAGGGCCGAGTTGCGGACCAGGTCGTCCGCGTCCCGGGCCGAGGCCGCGCCCCGGATGCCCGCCTCGGCGGCCGCCCGGCGGCGCGCACCCGCCGCGAAGTACGGCGCCCACTCGGCGAGCTCGGGGGCCACCTCGGGCAGGACCTCCCAGGCGCTGCGGATCGCCCGGCGGCGCCGTTCGCTCTTCTCCGGGCGGCCGCGCACGGCGAGCACCGCCGCGACGGTGCGCAGCGCCGCGAGGTGCGCGGCGGCGTACCGCTCCAGCGGGTCCTCCAGGGCGCGGGCCCGGGTGAGGGTGCGGTGGGCCTCGGCGAGCAGGTCGAGCGCGGCGGGCGGAGCGGCGGCCCGGCGCAGCACCGGGTGCACGTCGGCACCGGCGGACGGCCGGTGGGCGGAGGAGCGCGCGGCGCTCCCCGGTCGGTAGGCGGCGGAGTGGAGGCGGGCGGTGACGGGCTCCGGGTGGCTGATGGTCATGGTCTCCCCCGTTCCGAGGCAGCGCACGGGTCGGACGGCCCGTGCCCCTCCATCGTGAACGGCACCACTGACAATCGGGCCCCGTCCGGACCCCCGTCCGTCCGGCAGCCGAAGCGCCGTCCCCCACGGACGGCGCTTCGGGACTCCCCGGTCCCCCCGGGCACCGGCTCCCCCGTGGCCCGCTCCGCCGCCCCGTGCCGGCGGTGCGCGGCCACCGGCCGGCACGGGGCGGGGCGCCCGACGCGCCGCCGTCCCGGTGCCACCACTTTGGCGTCCGCGCAGGTCGGAGGCCATCCGCACAGATACTCAATCGGTGATCTGAGTATCCGTACTCAGACGGTGCGGACCGCAACCACCGGCCCCGGCGGCGGCGTCCCGGTACGGTACGGCGAGCCCGGCCGAATCCGGCGGGGCCGCGAGCAGGAACGGACGGGGAACCGGATGACGATCGTCCCGCTGATCTTCACCAGCGGACTGGCCAGCGGGATCAACGCCTACGCGGTGGTGCTGCTGCTCGGCCTGCTGGGCCGGTTCGCCGGTGCCGACTCGGTGCCGTCGGCCCTGGAGCGCACCGATGTGCTGCTCGCCGCCGCCGCGCTGTTCCTGCTGGAGGCGGTGGCCGACAAGATCCCGTACGTGGACAGCGTCTGGGACGCCGTCCACACGGTGATCCGGCCGGTCGCGGGCGCCACCGTCGGCGCGCTGATCGCCTCCGCCGACCCGGGTTCGCTGGGCGAGGTCGCGGCGGGCGCGATGGGCGGCACGACGGCGCTGGTCAGCCATCTGGTGAAGGCCTCGCTGCGGATGGCGGTGAACACCTCGCCCGAGCCGGCCAGCAACATCGCGGTCTCGCTGGCCGAGGACGTCTCGGTGGCCGGGCTGGTCACGCTGGCGATCTTCCACCCGTGGCTGGCCGCCTCGATCTCCGCCGTACTGCTGCTGGTCGGCGTGCTGCTGGTGTGGTTCGCGATCAACCGGATCCGCGCCTTCCGCGCCCGCCGCCGCGAACGCCGGGCCGCCCGGGCCGCGGGCGCGGTGGGCGGGCAGCCGGTGGCCGAGGGGGCCGCCCGGCGGACCTAGGATCGGGACCATGGCACGGATCGTCATCATCGGCGCAGGTATGAGCGGGCTCGCGGCGGCTTCCCGGCTGGCGACCCTCGGGCACAGGGTGACGGTCTGCGAAGCACGCCGCACCTACGGCGGCATGGTCGGCCGCTACGAGCGCGACGGCTTCGCCTTCGACACCGGCCCCGGGCTGCTCACCCTGCCCGCCGTCTACCGGGACCTCGCCCTGAAGACCGGGCGCGAGCCGCTGGAGCAACTGGTCGAGCTCGGCCCGGTCGACCCGGAGAGCCGGCACCTGTTCCCCGACGGGACGGCGGTGTCCCTGCCCAACGCCTCCCGGGGCGGCGTGATCCAGGCCCTCGACCAGGCCTTCGGCCCGGGCGCCGGCGAGCGGTGGGCCGACGTGCTCAACCACGGCCGCACCGTCTGGGAGGCCACCCGCCGTCCGCTGCTGGAGGAGCCGCTGCCCGGTGACCCGGCGGCGCTGCGCACCGACCCCTACCCCGTGCCGGGCCCGCCCCGGCGCGGCCTGTTCGGCCTGCGGCGCGGCCCGCGCCAGTGGACGCTGGCCGACGTCGCCGCCGAACAGCTCGGCGGGCACCCCGGGCTGACCGCGCTGCTGCACGAGCACGCGCTGCGGTTCGGCCTCGACCCGCGCACCACCCCGGCCGGGGCGACCGTGCTGCCGTACATGGAGCAGTCGTTCGGCGTCTGGTACGTCAAGGGCGGCCTGCGCGCGCTGGCCGACGCGGTGTACCGCCGCTGCGAGCAGCGCAAGGTGGAGTTCCGCTTCGAGACGCCGGTCGCCAAGGTGATCGTCCGCGACGGCCGGGCGTGCGGCGTGCAGACCAAGGGCGACCGGATCGACGCGGACGTGGTGGTCTCGTCGATCGACGCCCGGGTGCTGCACACCCAGTGGATGGGGCCGGCCGAGAGCTCGGACGAGTGGCCCGCCGCCGCGGACCGGCTGCACGGCGTGCCGGGGCGGGTGAGCGTGCTGCTCGCGCTGCGCGGAGCGCGCCCGGAGGGCACGGCGCACCGCACAGTGGTGCACGCCGGTGACCCCGATGCCGAGCTGGCGGGCGTCTTCGACCCGGGCGTGCCGCTGACCGACCGGCCGACGGTGCAGGTGCTGCGGCCGGACGACCCGTCGCTGCACCCGGAGGGGCACGAGGCCGTGGTGCTGACCGCGACCACCCCGTCCCTGGACCTCGACTGGGGCGCCCCCGGAGTGGCGGACGCCTTCGCCGACCGGATGCTCGACCACGTCGACGCGGCCGGCCTGAACCTGCGCGAGCGTCTGCTCTGGCGCGTGGTCCGCACCCCCGAGCACACCGAGCGCGAGGCCGGCTCCTTCTTCGGCTCCGTCCCGCCCCCGGCCCTCGCCGGCCTCGACGGCACCCTCCTCCAGGCCCCCAACGAGGACCACCCCGGCCTCTACCTCACCGGCGGCGCCGCCCACCCCGGCGGCGGCCTGGCCCGCGTAGGCATGTCCGCCTGCATCGTCGCCAACCTCATCGGCCCCGCCTGACCCACCCCGGAAAGCCGACCCACCCGACTTCCCACACGGGGACATCTATGCGCATAGATTCCCCCGGAACGGCACGCCCCCGGAGCAGGAAGTCGGCCGGGCCGACTTTTCACTCCAGCCATGGACCGGAAGCGCACAAGCGGAGCGGAAAGTCGGCCCAGCCGACTCCGCGCGCCGACTCTACGCGCATGGATTCACCCGAAGCCCGCGCCGGCGCCGCATATCCAGGAGGCGCGGGAGCAGGAAGTCGGCCCGCCCAACTTCTCACGCCGGGCGTCGATCAAAAAGGCGCGCATGGAGTGGAAAGTCGGCCTGGTCGACTTCTCGCGCTGCACACCCTGGGATCTACGCGCATAGATCCCCCCCGGGGCGGCACGGGAGCCGCAAGCCCAGGGGGCGTGGAGCAGGAAGTCGGGTGGGCCGATCTCTCGCGCCGCGCGGCGATCGGGAGAGCGCGCACGGAGTGGAAAGTCGGCCCCATCGACTCCGCGCGCCGCAGCGAGCCGGCCCTACGCGCACAGATTCACCCGAAGCCGCACGGGCGCCGCACATCCGGGGGCGTGGGAGCAGGAAGTCGGCCCGGTCGACTTCTCGCGCCGCACACCCCAGGCTCTACGCGCATAGATTCCTCCCCGGGATGACGCGGGAGCCGCAAGCCCAGGGGGTGCGGAGCAGGAAGTCGGGTGGGCCGATCTCTCGCACCGGGCGGCGAGCGAGAGGGTGCGCGGAGTGGAAAGTCGGGCCGGCCGACTTTCGGCGCCGGGCGGAGACCGCATCTACGCGCATAGATTAGCCCGGGGCGGCGCGGGCACTGCAGGTCGGGGGTGCGCGGAGTGGGAAGTCGGGTGGGTCGACTTCCTGCTCCGGGTGCGGATCGAGCGGAGGGGCGTGGCTTCAGGGCTGCTGTTGCCAGGTGGGGTGTTGCTGGTAGCCGTACTGGTCGTACTGGGGCTGCTGGGGGATGCCGCTGACGGGCTGGTCGGGCTGCCACTGCTGCTGCGGCTGCTGCTGTTGCTGCTGGTCGTAGCCGTACGACTGCTGCTGCTGATAGGCGGCGTAGGGGTCGGGCTGCTGCTGGTAAGTGCCGTAGGGCTCCTGCTGGGGGTAGCCGCCGTAGCCCTGGTCGTAGCCGAAGGCCGGCTGCTGCTGGTCGGGCTGCCACTGCTGCTGTTGCTGCTGGTCGTAGCCGTACGACTGCTGCTGCTGGTAGGCCTCGGTGTAGGCGTCCTGCTGCGGGACCGCCTGCTGCTCGTAGTACGCCGACGCGTACACGCCGTCCGCGGCCAGCTCCTGCATCTCGAACGCCGCGGTCTGCTCGACGGCCGACTCCTCCGCGAGCGCCACCGCCACCGGTGCCGGGGCCTCCTCGACCTTGCCGACCTCGCCGACCTGCTTCACCGCGACCGCCGTCGCGGCGACCGCCGCTCCCCCGCCGGTGAGCGCGCCGAGCAGCGGCACCTTGGCCAGCGGCCCGGGCAGACTGCCGTCCGCCGCGCGCAGCGACCACCCGGCCGCGTACCCGCGCTTCACCGAGAGCGTCACGAAGGTCTGCCCGACCGCGAACATCGCGGCGCCCGCGCCGATCACCGGCACGGAGCCCGCCGCCATCCCGCCGGCCACCGCGAGGAAGCCGGCCAGGGCGAGGCCGCGCCAGTGCAGCGGTGCCCGGTTCTGGAACAGCAGCTCGGCGACCAGCCAGAGCGCCACCACCGCCAACGCGGCGTACAGCAGCAGGTATCCGATGCCCATCCCGCCCGCTACCTCCCAGTCGCGTGCCCGCGCCCGCCGCGCGTGTGCGGCGACTGTACCGGTTCAACGGCCCGGGTACCGCATCGCGTTCCCGCCGCGGACGGGAACGCGATGCGCCGCAGATCAACGCCGGTGCAGGCCGAGGTTCTGGTAGATCTCCAGGGTCGCCGTCGAGTGGTTCAGCGTGATGAAGTGCAGCCCGGGGACGCCCTCCGCCAGCAGCCGCTCGGACATCGCGGTGGCGTGCTCCATGCCGATCGCCCGCAGCGCCGCCGGGTCGTCGACCGCCGCGCGCAGCCTGGCCTCCAGGTCCGGCGGGAAGGCCGAGCCGCTCAGCTGCGGGAACCGCTCCAGCTGCTTGGCGTTGGTGACCGGCATGATCTCCGGGATGATCGGCGTCTCGCAGCCGGCGGCCACCACCCGGTCGCGCAGCCGCAGGTAGTCGTCGACCTCGAAGAACATCTGGGTGATGGCGTAGTCGGCGCCGGAGCGGACCTTCGCCACGAAGTGCCGGATGTCGTCGTCCCAGTTGGTCGAGCGCGGGTGCATGTTGGGCGAGGCCGCCACGCCGACGCAGAAGTCGCCGATCCCCTTGATCAGCTCCACCAGCTCGTACGCGTAGGTGACGCCCTGCGGGTGGCTGATCCACTCGCCCATCGGGTCGCCGGGCGGGTCGCCGCGCACCGCGAGGACGTTGCGCACACCCTGGTCGGCGTACTGGCCGATGATGTTGCGCAGCTCCGCCACCGAGTGGTCGACGGCGGTCAGGTGGGCGACCGGGGTGAGCGTGGTCTCGGTGGCGATCCGCCCGACCATGTTCACCGTGCGCTCCCGCGAGGAGCCGCCGGCGCCGTACGTCATGCAGACGAAGTTGGGGTCGAGCGGTTCCAGCCGCCGGATGGCGTCCCAGAGCTTCTGCTCACCGGCCTCGGTGCGCGGCGGCATGAACTCGAACGAGAAGGACCGCTTTCCGGCGGCCAGGAGTTCGCGGACCGTCTGCGCGCGGTCCGGTCTGGTCGAAGCGATACCGAGTGCCATGATGGCAGGTTAGCCGTCGGCGCAAGGGCGCGGACAACTTGGTCCCAATTCCTGAGACGCCGGATGGACGAGTGGTGGACTCCGGGCGAACGCCGGGCGGCGCGACCGGCCGGAGCCCGTGCGTACGGTTGTTCCCCTCCACCCCGGATACGCTTGCGCTGCACCCCAGCTACCTCCGGAGCCCCATCGTGACCTCGTCCAGCCACCGGCCGGCCAATCCGATTGACGTGGAGGACGTGCGCGAGCGCGTCAACGCCGCCCTCGCCGGCTTCATGGACGGCCAGTCGGCCCTGCTCGGCAAGGTCTCCCCGCAACTGGAGCCGGTCACCGAGGCACTGCGCGACTTCCTGCTCGACGGCGGCAAGCGACTCCGTCCGGCGTTCTGCTACTGGGGCTGGCGCGGCGCCGGCGGCTCGGCGAGCGGCGAGGGGATCGCCAGGGCGGCGGCGGCCCTGGAGCTTCTCCAGGCCAGCGCGCTGGTGCACGACGACCTCATGGACCGCAGCGACACCCGCCGCGGCCTGCCCTCCGTGCACCGCCGTTTCGAGGCGATGCACCGCGAGCGCGGCTGGCGCGGCGACCGCGAGCAGTACGGCGCCTCGGCGGCGGTGCTGCTCGGCGACCTGCTGCTGATCTGGTGCGACGAGCTCTTCCTGAACTCCGGCCTCGACCCGGCGGCCGTGCTGGCCGCCAAGCCGATGTTCGACCTGATGCGCACCGAGGTCATGGTCGGCCAGTACCTGGACGTGCTGGAGCCGGTCGCCGGGGACTCCACCGACCAGGGCGCGCTGGAGCGGGCGCAGACCGTCCTGCACTACAAGTCGGCCAAGTACACGATCGAGCGGCCGCTCCAGGTCGGCGCGCTGCTGGCGGGCGCCCCGCCTCGGCTGGTGGAGGCCTACGGGGCGTTCGGCCTGCCGCTGGGCGAGGCGTTCCAACTGCGGGACGACCTGCTCGGCGTGTTCGGCGACCCGGCGGTCACCGGCAAGCCGGCCGGCGACGACCTGCGCGAGGGCAAGCGGACGCTGCTGGTCGCGCACGCCATGCGGGGCCTTGCGGCTGCCGAGGCGCGGCACCTGGACGAGCGGCTGGGCGCACCGGACCTGACCCCCGAGGAGGTCGCCGGACTGCGCAGGCTGGTGGCCCGCAGCGGCGCGCCGGAGCGGGTGGAGCAGCGGATCGAGGAATTGCTGCGGCAGGCGCTGACCGCACTGGAGGCGGCCCCGCTGGCGGACCCGCGGGCCCGCGAGACGCTGTTGGCGCTGGCCGAGGCCGCCACCGTCCGCAAGTACTGACGTCCGCTAGTACTGAAATCCGCTAGTACTGACTTCCGCGAGAACCGACCCGCCCGCGCGGAGCACGGGGCGGGACGGACGGCGGCGGCCCCGGTCGCTCAGACCGCGCGCAGCCGGCGGGCGAACTCGGCGGCCGCGGCCCCCGGGTCCTCCGCGGCGGTGATGGCCCGGACGACCACGACCCGGCGGGCGCCGGCGGCCAGCACCTCGTCCAGGTTGCCGAGGTCGATGCCGCCGATGGCGAACCACGGCCGCTCGGTCCCGAGCTTCGCCGCGTACTCGACCAGGCCGAGGCCCGGCGCGTGGCGGCCCGGCTTGGTCGGGGTCGGCCAGACCGGGCCGGTGCAGAAGTAGTCGACGCCGGGTTCGGCGGCGGCCGCGTCCACCTCGGACTCGGCGTGGCAGGAGCGCCCGATCAGCACGTCCTCGCCGATGATCGCCCGGGCGGCGGGCACCGGCAGGTCGTCCTGCCCGAGGTGCAGCACGTCCGGGCCGGCCGCGTGGGCGACGTCGGCGCGGTCGTTGACGGCGAGCAGCCTGCCGTGCCGGCGGCAGGCGTCCGCGAAGACCTCCAGTGCCGCCAGCTCCTGCCTGGCCTCCAGGCCCTTGTCCCGGAGCTGGACGATGTCCACGCCACCGGCCAGCGCGGCGTCCAGGAACTCGGCGAGGTCGCCGCGCTCGCGCCGGGCGTCGGTGCACAGGTACAGCCGCGCGTCAGCGAGCCGGGCCCGGCGGTCGGTCACGGCCGGGCCGGTCGCGGCCAGGTCGGTCACAGCGCCATCGCCTGGGCGCGGCGCTTGACCTCGGTGGCCCGGTTCTCCCAGAGCGCCTGGACGGGGGTGCCGGGCAGCGACGGGTCCTCGGAGAACATCCACTCAAGGATCTCCTCGTCGCTGAACCCGCTGTCGCGCAGCACCGTCAGCGTGCCGACCAGGTGCTTCACCGGGCCGGTCTCGTCGATGAACGCCGCCGGGACCTGGAGCGACTTGTTGGGACCGCGGCGGACGGCGATCAGGTCACCCTTCTTGACCATGTTGCGGACCTCGGTGACCACCAGTCCCCACTTCTCCGAGATGTCGGGGAGGTACAGCCACGCGGGGACCAGGGCTTCAATCTTGGCTTCGATCTCACTCACAAGCACCAGACTGCCACCTCGGCGGCCCGCCGCGCACCAACCGGGGCCGCCGCCCGCCGCTACCCGGCGGCGAGCGCCGACTTCAGCGGGACCTCCGGGTCGGCGGCGCGGGCCGGGTCGAGCACGGCGCCGCGCTCGATCAGCCGCCGGCCCTGGGTGAGGTCGCGCGGCCGGTCCACCGCGAGCAGCGCGCGCAGGGCGCCGTCGCGCAGCCAGAGCACCGACCAGCCGGCGCCGTCCGGCGAGCCGCGCCACAGCAGCTCGTCGTCCGCGCCGTGCCGCCCGGCGTACTGCACCATCCGCCCGAACTGCTCGGACCAGAAGTACTGCACCGGGTCGTACGGCGGCGCGTCGGTGCCGAGCAGGGTGGCGGCCACCGCCTCGCCGGACTGCAGCGCGTGGTCCCAGTGCTGGACGGTCAGCCGGGTGCCGGAGCGCGCCGAGGGGTAGCTGACGCAGTCGCCGGCCGCGAGGACGCCGGGCACGGTGGTGCGCAGCCGCTCGTCGACCAGGACGGCGCCGGCGGCGTCCAGGGCGACCCCGGTGCCGGCCAGCCAGCCGGTGGCCGGGCGGGCGCCGACGCCGACCACCACCTCGTCGGCGGGCAGGTGCGAGCCGTCGGCGAGCAGCACCGCGCCCGGCTCGACGGCGCTGACGCCGGTGCCGCAGCGCAGGTCGACGCCGGCCTCGGCGTACCAGGCGGCCATCGCCCGGCCGACCTCGGCGGGCAGCACGCCGGGGACGGGCGCCGGGCCGGCCTCGACGACGGTCACCTCGCAGCCGGCCGCCCGGGCGGCGGTGGCCACCTCGGCGCCGATCCAGCCCGCGCCGACCAGCACCAGGCGCAGGCCGGGGCGCAGCAGGGCGCGCAGCGCGAGCGCGTCGTCGAGGGTGTGCAGCAGGTGGGCGCGCTCGGCGCCGGGCAGGGCGCGCGGCTCGGCGCCGGTGGCGATCACCAGCGCGTCGTAGGGCTCGTCCCCGGCGTCGGTGTGCAGCACGCCGCCCGCGCCGCCGGGGGTGAGGCCGGTGGCGCGGCGGCCGGGGAGCAGCTCGACGCCGAGCTGGTCGAAGTCGAGGTCGAGGGCGGGGTTGTCGGTCTTGCCGAGCAGGACGTCCTTGGAGAGCGGCGGCCGGTCGTACGGCGCGTGCGGCTCCTCGCCGACCAGCGTGATCCGCCCCTGCCAGCCGTCGCGCCGCAGCACCGCGGCGCACTGCGCCCCGGCCAGCCCGGCGCCGACCACGACCACCCGATCCGTCTGTCCCGTTCCGCTCAGCTCAGCCACGCCCGTCACTGTACTGAGCCCGGTCCGAGGTCTCCGGACCTAGGGCCCGCAGCAGGCGCCTTCAGGGGGCGCACCGCCCGGAGTTAAGGTGGGGGCACCATCGCGGGAGCCCGGCGGACCGGGCTGAGAGGCGGGCTGGCACGGCCTGCGACCGTCCGAACCTGATCCGGGTCATTCCGGCGAAGGGAGAACAGTTTTGACACGCCTGGTACGGGGCGCCCACGCCGAGGTGCTGGTCATCGGCGGTGGGATCATCGGACTCGTCGTCGCCTGGCGGGCGGCCCAGCGCGGACTGCGCGTCCTCCTGATCGATGCCCGGCCGGGCCACGGCGCCGCCGACGTCGCGGCGGGCATGCTCGCCCCGGTCACCGAACTCCAGTACGGCGAGGAGCCGCTGCTGCGCCTCGGGATGGCCTCCAACGAGCGGTACGCGGCCTTCGCCGCCGAACTCACCGAGGCGAGCGGCGGCCACGACACCGGCTACCGGCAGTGCGGCACCATCGCCGTCGCCCTCGACTCCGACGACCGCGCCGAACTGCGCGAGCTGCACGCCTTCCACCAGCGGCTCGGCCTGGACTCCCAGTGGCTCACCGGCCGCGAGGCCCGCCGGCTGGAGCCGATGCTCGCCCCCGGCGTGCGCGGCGGCCTGCACGTCGGCGACGACCACCAGGTGGACGGCCGCCGACTGGCCGGGGCCCTGCTGCACGCGTGCGAACGGGCCGGCGTGGTGGTGCACCGCACCGAGGTCACCGAGCTGCTGGTCGAGCAGGACCGGGCGACCGGCGCCCGGCTGGCCACCGAGGAGACCGTCACCGCCGACCGGGTGGTCCTCGCGGCCGGATCGCGCAGCCACCTGCTGCCCGGCCTGCCCGCGGGCGTGCTGCCGGCGATCCGCCCGGTCAAGGGCCAGGTGCTGCGGCTGCGGGTGCCCGAGGCGTACCGGCCGTTCCTCTCCCGCAACGTGCGCGCCGTCGTCCGCGGCGGCCACCTCTACCTGGTGCCGCGCGAGAACGGCGAGCTGGTGGTCGGCGCGACCACCGAGGAGCAGGGCTACGACACCACCGTGACCGCCGGCGGGGTGTACGAGCTGCTGCGCGACGCGCACGAGCTGGTCCCCGGCATCACCGAGCTGCCGCTGGTGGAGACCGGCGCCGGGCTGCGCCCCGGCTCGCCGGACAACGCGCCGCTGCTCGGCCCGACCGCGCTGCCCGGCCTGGTCGCCGCCACCGGCCACTACCGCAACGGCGTGCTGCTGACCCCTGTCACCGGCGACCTGGTGGCCGAGTACCTGGCCACCGGCGACCTGCCGGAACTCGCCCGCCCGTTCTCCCCCACCCGATTCACGAAGGTCCCGGCATGAGCCCCCGCACCAGCGACATCCCCCTGAGCGTCAACGGCGAGCCCCGCGAGGTGCCCGCCTCGACCACCCTGGCCGAGGTGGTCGCCACCCTCAGCCAGGCGCACTCCGGCGTCGCCGCCGCCCTGAACGAGGCCGTGGTGCCGCGCGCCGAGTGGCCGCGCACGCCGCTGTCGGCGGGCGACCGGATCGAGATCCTCACCGCCGTCCAGGGAGGCTGACCGATGGCCGACGACCTTCTCACCATCGCCGGGACGTCCTTCTCCTCCCGGCTGATCATGGGCACTGGCGGCGCCCCCAGCCTGGAGGTCCTGGAGCAGGCGCTCCGGGTGTCCGGCACCGAGCTGACCACGGTGGCGATGCGCCGGGTGAACGCCGGCACCCAGGGCTCGGTGCTCGACGTGCTGACCCGCAACGGCATCCGGGTGCTGCCCAACACGGCCGGCTGCTTCACCGCCGGCGAGGCCGTGCTGACCGCCCGGCTGGCCCGCGAGGCGCTCGGCACCGACTGGGTGAAGCTGGAGGTGATCGCCGACGAGCGGACCCTGCTGCCGGACCCGATCGAGCTGCTGGACGCCGCCGAGACGCTGGTCGACGACGGCTTCACGGTGCTGCCGTACACCAACGACGATCCGGTGCTGGCCCGCAAGCTGGAGGACGTCGGCTGCGCGGCGATCATGCCGCTGGGCTCGCCGATCGGCTCCGGCCTCGGCATCCGCAACCCGCACAACTTCCAGCTGATCGTGGAGGGCGCGGGCGTCCCGGTGATCCTGGACGCCGGCGCGGGCACCGCCTCGGACGTCGCGCTGGCGATGGAGCTGGGCTGCGCCGCGGTGATGCTGGCCTCCGCCGTCACCCGCGCCCAGGACCCGGTGCTGATGGCCGACGCGATGCGGCACGCCGCCGAGGCGGGCCGGCTGGCCCACCGGGCCGGCCGGATCCCGCGCCGCTTCCACGCCGAGGCCTCCTCCGCCATGGCCGGCCGCGCCGACCTGGACACCCGCGAGCACCCGGCGTTCTAGCGCCAGGGGCGGGCCGGACAGCTCGTCCGACCGTCCTCCCGGTGTCACAAACCGGGCACAGAGCGGCCCCGGGGGCGGTGTCCCCCGGGGCCGGCGAACCGCCACGCCCTAGACTCGCCGGGTGGACATGGCATTGCGCGACCCCTTGATCGGTACCCTGCTCGACGGCCGGTACCGGGTCGAGCGGCGGATCGCCGCCGGCGGGATGTCCACCGTCTACCAGGGCACCGACAGCCGCCTCGACCGGACCGTGGCGCTCAAGGTGATGCACCCCTCGCTGGCCGGCGACACGGCGTTCACCACCCGCTTCATCCGCGAGGCCAAGGCCGTCGCCCGGCTCGCCCACCCCAACGTGGTCAACGTCTTCGACCAGAGCGCCGACGGCGCGCACGTCTTCCTCGCCATGGAGTACGTGCCCGGCGGCACCCTGCGCGACCTGCTGCGCGACCGCGGCGCGCTCTCCATCCGGGCCGCCCTGGACATCCTGGAACCGGTGCTCGCCGCCCTCGGCGCCGCCCACCGGGCCGGGCTGGTGCACCGCGACGTCAAGCCCGAGAACGTGCTGATCACCGACGACGGCCTGGTCAAGGTGGCCGACTTCGGCCTGGTCCGGGTGCTGAACACCGCCGACGGCGCCACCACCTCCACCACCGCGACCGCCGGCACCGTGCTCGGCACCGTCTCCTACCTGGCGCCCGAGCAGATCCGCCCGGGTGCCGAGACCGACCAGCGGGTGGACGTCTACGCGGCCGGCATCCTGCTGTACGAGATGCTCACCGGCTCCCGTCCGCACACCGGCGAGAACCCGGTCCAGGTGATGTACCGCCATCTGCACGAGGACGTCCCGGCGCCGTCCGCCGCCGTCCCCGGCGTGGCGCCCGCGCTGGACGCCATAGTGGCGGGCGCCTGCGCCCGGGACCGCGCGCACCGCCCGTACGACGCGGTCGAGCTGCTCGCCGCCCTCCAGCGGGTCCGCCGCGGGCTCACCCCGGCCCAGCTGGACGCCGAGCCGCCCGCCTCCACCCGCCCCAGCCCGCGCCACCCCACCGGCGAGGCCACCTCGGTGCTCACCCCGGTGCTGCCGCCGGCGCCCCCGGTCGAGCGCACCAGCGTGCTGGACGTGCCGCCGGACGTGATGGACCAGCTGCTCACCGAGCCGCGCCCGTACGACGAGCCGGCCCCGGTGCGCGCCCCGCGCCGGCGCCCCCGCTCCACCACCCGTCGGCTGCCGCGCGGGCCGCTGATCTGGACGGCCGTCATCACCGCCGTGGCCCTGCTGGTCGGCGGCGCGACGTACGCGATCTCCGGCGCGGTGTACGGCACGGTACCGGGCGTGCTCGGCAAGAACCGGACCGAGGCGGAGCGCATCCTGGACGCGGCCGGCATGCACGGCAAGGTCTCCGAGGTGTACAGCGAGTCCGTCCCGGTCGGCCAGGTGATGGCGGCCGATCCCGGGGTCGGCACCCGGACCAGGAAGAGCGACGCCGTCACCCTCACCGTCTCGCGCGGGCCCAAGCGGATCGCCGTCCCCGACGTGGTCGGCCGCCCGTCCGCGCAGGCCTCCTCGGCGCTGACCGGGGCGCACCTGACGGCCGGCACGGTGACCGAGACGTACAACGACGGCGTCGCCGAGGGCTCGGTGATCAGCAGTTCGCCGGCGGCCGGGCAGCAGGTGCCGGAGAACACGCCGGTGGCGCTGGTGGTCAGCAAGGGCATGGTGCCGGTGCCGGACGTCACCGGGATGTCCAAGGAGGCCGCGGAGAAGGCGCTCCAGGCGGCCGGGTTCACCATGCAGAGCAGCGGGGTCAACCTGTTCGGCACCGGCAAGGTGACCGGCCAGTCCCCGGCGGCGGGCGAGCGGCGCCAGCAGCGCACCGTGGTGACGGTCAGCTTCCCGTTCCTGTAGGCGTTCCCGTAGACGTTCCCGCAGGCCCGGGGCGCCCGCTACCGCAGCGGGCCGTCGCCGGGCTCCTCCTGGTGGGAGTAGCGCTGCTCGCGCCACGGGTCGGCCCGGTTGTGGTAGCCGCGCTCCTCCCAGAAGCCGCGCCGGTCGGCCCGCATGTACTCGATCGCCCGGACCCATTTGGGGCCCTTCCAGGCGTACAGCCGGGGGACGACCAGCCGGACCGGGAAGCCGTGTTCGGCCGTGAGCGCCTCGCCGTCACGGTGGGTGGCGAGGAGGGTGTCGGGGGCGGCGAAGTCCTCCAGCCGCAGGTTGGCGCTGTAGCCGTACTCGGCCCAGACCATGACGTGGGTGACCCCGGTGTCCGGCGGGGCCAGGTCGAGCAGGGCGGCGGCGGCCACGCCGGTCCACTCGCCGTCGAGCACGGAGAAGCGGGTGACGCAGTGCAGGTCGGCCCGCACGGTGGTGCGCGGCAGGGCGTTGAAGCCCTCGAAGTCCCAGCTGCGCTTCTCCGCCGAGGCGGTGGCGCCGAACACCTGGAGGTCCCAGGTCAGCGGCTTGAAGCGGGGCACCGGGCCGTAGTGCAGAGCGGGCCAGCCGCGTTGGACGCGCTGGCCCGGCGGGAGCCTGGGGTCAGACGGCGGCGGCGGTTCTTGTTCGGACTGACCCATGGATCCATGGTGACAGACGGCGGGCAACGCCCGGCGCGCGCCCCTTCACCGCATCGCACGCCCGCTCGTACGGGCCAACGGTGGAGCGGGGGTCATCGCCCGCGCTGGGCAAATCGGATATTCCGACACATGTCCTAGTGAGTGTGAACTTACTGGAATTTCTTCCCATCACGGTGCCAGGATGCGTGGAGCCGGAGCCGGAGGGTGAACGGCCCTGGTCCCGCACGCGAGCAGGAAGGCAGCGCCATGAAGGGCGACGCAGAGGTCATCGAGTTCCTCAACGAGCAGCTCACCGCCGAGCTGACCGCAATCAACCAGTACTTCCTGCACGCCAAGATGCAGGAGAACTTCGGCTGGACGAAGCTCGCCAAGTACACCCGGCACGAGTCCTTCGACGAGATGAAGCACGCCGAGGTGCTCACCGACCGGATCCTCTTCCTCGACGGGCTGCCCAACTACCAGCGGCTCTTCCACGTCCGGATCGGCCAGACGGTCAAGGAGATGTTCGAGGCCGACCGGCAGGTCGAGGTCGAGGCGATCGACCGGCTCAAGCGCGGGATCGTGGTGATGCGGGCCAAGAACGACGTGACCTCGGCCAACATCTTCGAATCGATCCTGGCGGACGAGGAGTCGCACATCGACTACCTCGACACCCAGCTCGAACTGGTCGAGAAGCTCGGGGAGGCGCTCTACATCGCCCAGCTGATCGAGCAGCCGGAGTCCTGACCGCCGCAGCCCCGGGGCCGGCCCGGGGCGCCGGTCAGGCGGCGCGCAGCGGCGCCGTCTCCGGGAGGGCGGCGGGCGCGTCCTCGGCCGCCGGGTCCGCCAGCCCCAGCCGGGCCGCCAGCCGGGCGGTCGGGCAGGGCCTGGCGCCGTGCTCGCCGAGCAGCGCCTGGATGCGCCGCACGCAGGAGCCGCAGTCGGTCCCGGCCTTGCAGCCCTTGGCGATCTGGCGCGGGGTGCTGGCACCGCCGTCGATCGCCCGCTTGACCTGGTCCTCGGTGACCGCATGGCACATGCACACGTACATCGCGGTCTCTCCCGGGGGTGAAGCGGTGAAGCGGAGTGGATCTTGACTAAGGCAAGCCTTAGTTCAGTTAGCCTCACCTTACCCCGGTGGCGCTGGTACGCAAAAGCCTCTCCGGCCCGGGAGAACCCCGGGCCGGAGAGGCTTTTCTCACACTCGGAACGCCCGCGGGCGCTCAGTGGCCGTCGCGGTACATCTCGGCGACCAGGAAGGCGAGGTCCAGCGACTGGCTGCGGTTGAGCCGCGGGTCGCAGGCCGTCTCGTAGCGCTGGTGCAGGTCGTCGACCAGCACCTCGTCGCCGCCGCCGACGCACTCGGTGACGTCGTCGCCGGTCAGCTCCACGTGGATGCCGCCCGGGTGGGTGCCGAGCGCGCGGTGCACCTCGAAGAAGCCCCTGACCTCGTCGAGCACGTCGTCGAAGCGGCGGGTCTTGTGCCCACTGGACGCCTCGAAGGTGTTGCCGTGCATCGGGTCGCAGATCCACACCGGCTGCGCGCCGGAGGCGGTGACCTTCTCCACCAGGGTGGGCAGGTGCTCGCGGACCTTGCCCGCGCCCATCCGGGTGATGAAGGTGAGCCGGCCGGGCTCGCGCTCCGGGTCCAGCTTCTCGATCAGGGTCAGCGCCTCGTCGACCGAGGTGGTCGGGCCGAGCTTCACGCCGATCGGGTTGCGGACCTTCGAGGCGAACTCGATGTGCGCGTGGTCCAGCTGGCGGGTGCGCTCGCCGATCCACACCATGTGGCCGGAGACGTCGTACAGCTCGCCGGTGCGCGAGTCCACGCGGGTCAGCGCGGTCTCGTAGTCCAGGATCAGCGCCTCGTGGGACGAGAAGAACTCGACCGTCCTGAACTCCTCCGGCGCCACGCCACAGGCGTTCATGAACGCCAGCGCGTTGTCGATCTCGCGGGCGAGCTGCTCGTAGCGCTGGCCGGCCGGCGAGTTGCGCACGAAGTCCTGGTTCCAGGCGTGCACCTGGCGCAGGTCGGCGTAACCACCGGTGGTGAAGGCGCGCACCAGGTTGAGCGTCGCGGCGGACGCGTTGTACATCCGCTTCAGGCGCTCCGGGTCCGGGATGCGGGACTCGGGGGTGAACTCGAAGCCGTTCACCGAGTCGCCCCGGTAGACCGGCAGGGTCACGCCGTCACGGGTCTCGGTCGACTTGGAGCGCGGCTTGGAGTACTGGCCGGCGATGCGGCCGACCTTGACGACCGGCACCGAGGCCGCGTACGTCAGCACGGCCGCCATCTGCAGCAGGGTCTTGAGCTTGTTGCGGATGTGCTCCGCCGAGACGCCGTCGAAGGCCTCGGCGCAGTCGCCGCCCTGCAGCAGGAACGCCTCACCACGGGCCACGGCACCGAGCCGGGCGCGCAGCTGGTCGCACTCGCCCGCGAAGACGAGCGGCGGATACGAGGCGAGCTCGGCAAGGGTCTTGCGCAGAGCCTCTTGGTCCGGCCATTCAGGCTGCTGCGCCGCGGGCAGGGACTGCCAGGTGTGGGGATTCGTCACGGTCACGCGCTCAAGGCTACGGGGTGCGACAACCGATTTGTGACCACCGCCCGAGGGGTGAGACACCTCACGGACATTCGGGTGACCGGCCTCACTCCCGGCCGGACATCCGCTAGGCTCGGGCCCGTGAACACGCCGCACACCTTCTCCTGGTGGTGGGCCGACCCCCTGGGTGGCCCACAGCCCGCGCGTTCCTAGACGCAGACGACCGGCCGCCCCTCGGGGCGGCCGTCGGCGTTCTCAGCCGGCCGACAGCCCTCCCGGGAGCGGAACCCCCACCGCCGCAGTAGCCCCCCGGAAGGAACGCCGTTTCCGTGACCAGCGCCGCCGACCTGTTCGCCCGCCTCACCGCCGCCGACGCACCGGCCTTCGCCCTGCTGCACCGCCGCACCCCGCGCACCGCCCCGGACACCGTCGAGGTCCTGCTCGGCACCGTCGGCTCCTACGAGCGGCTGGCCGACCTGCCGGTCCGCCACGGCGTCCCCGCCGACGGACCCGTGCACGACCTGCTCGCACTCGTCCCCTACCGGCAGATCCGCGAGCGCGGCTTCGAGGCGCACGACGACGGCACGCCGCTCCAGGCCCTCGCCGTCGCCGAGCAGTACGCCCTGCCGCTCGCCGAGGTCACCGCCGCGCTGCCCCGGGTCCCGGTCACGCTCGGCGGCGGCGGCTTCGACATCGACGACGCCGAGTACGCCGCGATCGTCCGCCGGGTGATCGAGGAGGAGATCGGCCGCGGCGAGGGCGCCAACTTCGTCATCCGCCGCGACTTCACCGCGACGCTGGAGAACTTCGAGCCCGCGCTCGCGCTCACCCTGTTCCGCCGGCTGCTGGAGCAGGAGCGCGGCGCCTACTGGACCTTCCTGGTGCACACCGGCGACCGCGTGCTGGTCGGCGCCTCCCCCGAGGTGCACGTCCGGCAGAGCGGCGGGACCGTCGTGATGAACCCCATCTCCGGCACCTACCGCTATCCGGCCGCCGGCGCCGGCCTCGACTCGCTGCTCGACTTCCTCCACGACCCCAAGGAGCTGGAGGAGCTGACCATGGTGGTCGACGAGGAGCTCAAGATGATGTGCACCGTCGGCGACCTCGGCGGCCAGGTGCTCGGCCCCCGGCTCAAGGAGATGTCCCACCTCGCGCACACCGAGTACGAGCTGCGCGGCCGCACCTCGCTGGACGTCCGCGAGGTGCTCAAGGAGACCATGTTCGCCGCCACCGTCACCGGCAGCCCGGTGCAGAACGCCACCCGGGTGATCAAGCGCTACGAGCGCGGCGGCCGCGGCTACTACTCCGGCGCGCTCGCCCTGATCGGCCGCTCCGCCAGCGGCGGCCAGCTGCTCGACTCGCCGATCTGCATCCGCACCGCCGACATCGACCCCGCCACCGGCCGGCTCGCCGTCCGGGTCGGCGCCACCCTGGTACGCCACTCCGACCCGCTCTCCGAGGTCGCCGAGACGCACGCCAAGGCCGCCGGGGTGCTCACCGCGATCGGCGCCCTCCCGGCCCCCGCCCGGACGGCCGGCCCCACCGCCCCCCGGCTCGCCGACGACCACCGCGTCCAGGCCGCGCTGGACGCCCGGCGGGCCGGCCTCGCCCCGTTCTGGCTGCGGATGCAGCAGCCGGCGCAGGCCACCGAGGCGCTGGAGACCCTGGTCGTCGACGGCGAGGACACCTTCACCGCGATGCTCGCCCACCTGCTGACCTCGCTCGGCCACCGAGTCACCGTGGTCCGCTACGACGAGCCGGGCCTGCGCGAACGGGTCGCCGCCCACCCCGGCCCGCTGGTGCTCGGCCCCGGCCCGGGCGACCCGGCCGCCGACGGCGACCCCAAGATGGCCGTGCTGCGCCCGGTCGTCGCCGACGCGCTGGCCGCCGTCCGCGAGGGCCGGCGCACCGCCCCGCTGCTCGCCGTCTGCCTCAGCCACCAGCTGCTGTCCGCCGCGCTCGGCCTGCCGCTGGTCCGCAAGGCCGTGCCCTACCAGGGCGCGCAGGAGAGCGTCGAGCTGTTCGGGACACGGCGCACGGTCGGCTTCTACAACGCCTTCACCGCCCGCTGCACGGACGCCGACGCCGCCCGGCTGGCCGCCGAGGGCGTCGAGGTAGCCCGCGACCCGCTGACCGGGGACGTGCACGCGCTGCGCGGCCCCGGCTTCGCCGGGCTGCAGTTCCACCCGGAGTCGGTGCTCACCCGGGAGGGCGTGGAGATCGTCGCCGACCTGCTGCGCGGCGCGGTGGCCGCCGCCCGCTGAACCGTCACGCACGCCGGGCGGGGCGCCGGGTGCGCCCCGCCCGGCCGGGTGTCAGATCTCGTCGTCCAGCCCCTGCTCGATGGCGTACCTGACCAGCTCGACCCGGTTGTGCAGCTGGAGCTTGCCCAGGGTGTTCTGGACGTGGTTCTGCACCGTGCGGTGCGAGAGCACCAGCCGGTCGGCGATCTGCTTGTACGACAGGCCCTTGGCGACCATCCGCAGCACCTCGGTCTCCCGGGCGGTCAGCTGGGGGACGACGGGCGCGGCCGGGGCGGGCGGCTCGGCGGCCAGCCGGCGGAACTCGCCGAGCACCAGCCCGGCCAGGCCCGGGGTGAACACCGCGTCGCCGACGGCCGTGCGGCGCACCGCGTCCAGCAGTTCGTCCCGGCCGGCCGACTTGACCAGGTAGCCGGTCGCGCCGGACTTCACCGCCTCCAGCACGTCCGCGTGCTCGCCGCTCGCGGAGAGCACCAGGACCCGCACCGTCGGGTCGTGCGCCACCACCTGGCGGCAGACCTCGGCGCCGGACAGGCCGGGCAGGTTGAGGTCGAGCACCACCACCTGCGGGGTGCAGGCGCGGGCCCGGCGGACGGCCTCCTCGCCGTCGCCGGCGGTCGCCACCACGTCCAGCCCGGCCTCGGCGAGGTCACGGGAGACGGCGTCGCGCCACATCGGGTGGTCGTCCACCACCATGACCCGCACCGGCCGCTCGGCGGGCGCCTGCTGGTCGATCGGCTGCCGGATGGTCATGATCGGGGCCCTTTCAGGAGCGGGATCGGCGTCGGGGCTTTCCGGGAAGGCTTGCACAGGAGGCTTTCACAGGAGGCCGGCCGGGGCGTCGGAACCGGTGCGCGGGACCCTCAGCTCCACCTCGACGCCCTCGCCGGGCGCCGAGTAAAGCTCGGCGGTGCCGCCGAGGTCCCGCAGCCGGCCGCGGATCGACTGGGAGACGCCGAGCCGGCCGGCCCGCTCCGCCTCGCCGAGCCGCCCGGGGGCGAAGCCCGGGCCGTCGTCGCGGATCGAGACGGTGACGGCCTGCGGCTCGTCCTCCACCAGGATCCAGGCGCGCGCGGCGGGGCCGGCGTGCTTGCGGACGTTGTCCACCGCGGCGCCGACGGCCGCGGCCAGTTCGCCGGCCGCCGGGGCGGGCAGCAGCACCGGGGTGCCGGGAGCGGACACGGTGACCCGCTCGTCCGCGTACGGGGCGAGCAGGGCGCGCAGGTCCTGCGGGCGCTCGGGCTGCTCCGGCTGCTCCGTCCCGCGCTGGGCGGGCAGCGGGCCGCCGCTCATCAGCGCGCGCAGGGCGCGCTCCTGCTCGCCCGCCAGCCGTCCGAGCTCGGCGAGGTCCGCATCGGCGGAGGAGGACCCACCGGAGGATGACCCGGCGGAGGATGACCCACCGGAGGAACCGGGCGCGGCCTCGGTGCCCCGGCGCTGGACCAGCGCGAGCACCTGGAGCACGCCGTCGTGGATGTCCCGGGAGAGCCGCTCGCGCTCCCGGGTGGCCGCCTCGACCTGGAGCGCCCGGGTGAGCGTCGCCTCGCTGGCCCGGGCGAGCTCCATGACGTAGCCGATCGCGCAGCCGGCCAGCATCAGCAGCACGATGTTGTGGACGTTGTCGCCGGTCGGACCGCCGTGGCCGAGGATGTTGGCCACCCCGATCACCGAGCCGGCCGCCGCCGCCCAGCGCCAGCCGCCCCGGCCGGCGAAGCCGAGCACGGTGCCGGCCGCCCAGATGGTGGGCAGGGTCGGCGCGCCGCGGCTGATCCGGGACGCCTCGTCGATCATGCCGCTCATCACGATGCCGGTGACGACGAGGACAAGGTCGGTGGCGAGCACGTACCAGGTGCAGCGGTGCGGGCCAGAGAAGGCCCGGGTGGAGGCGAGCGTCCAGAGCGTCAGCGCGCCGAGGTAGATCCAGCCGGCGACCGGGTGGACGAACTGCAGGTAGGAGTCGAAGTACCGGAGCAGCGCGTAGCAGAGCGCCAGCACCCGGAAGAGCGAGATCGCCCGCCAGAGCGGCAGTTCGACGGACATGCCGCCGGCCGCCACCGCGGCGCCGACCGTACCCGGGCCGGGCCCGGTTCCACCGCCGCCCGTCATGCCTGCCGTCCTTCCCCCGGTCCCGGCCGGCCCTGTCTCAGGCCGACCCGGTCTCCTTCTGCTGCTCCTGCCCGGCCTTCCCCGCCTTCTCGGCCTCGGCCTTCTCCTCGGCCTTCTCGGCCTTGGCGGCGGCCTGCTCGGCCTTCTGGACGGCCTTGCGCTCGGCGTCGGCCTTCTTCTTGTCCTCGGCGATCTGCCGCTTGGCGGCCGTCGCGTAGATGTCCACGTACTCCTGGCCGGAGAGCCGCATGATCTCGTACATCACCTCGTCCGTCACCGAACGGAGGATGAAGCGGTCGTTCTCCATGCCGTGGTAGCGGGAGAAGTCCAGCGGGCGGCCGATCCGGATGCCCGGGCGGATGCCGAAGTTCGGGACCACCTGGCCGGGCGGCTGCACCTTCTCGGTGTCGATCATCGCGACCGGGATGACCGGCGCGCCGGTCGCCAGCGCGACGCGGGCCAGGCCGCCGACCTTGCCCCGGTAGAGCTTGCCGTCGGGCGAGCGGGTGCCCTCCGGGTAGACGCCGAACAGCTCGCCGCGGTCCAGCACGGCGATCGCCGAGCGGATCGCCGCCTCGCCCGCGCCGCGCACGCCCGAGCGGTCCACCGGGAGCTGGCCGACGCCCTTGAAGAAGGCGGCGGTCAGCCGGCCCTTGATGCCCGGCGTGGTGAAGTACTCGGCCTTGGCGATGAAGGTCACCCGGCGCTTGATCAGCGCGGGGAAGAAGAAGGAGTCCGAGAAGGAGAGGTGGTTGCTCGCGATGATCGCGGCACCCTCGGTGGGGATGTTCTCCTCACCCTCGATCCACGGCCGGAAGAAGATCCGCAGCAGCGGCGCGACGATCATCTTCATCAGTCGGTAGAACAACCCGGGCCTCCTGTATTGCGGACCGGTCGATCCTAATGCCCCTCGGCGTCCGCCCGTGCCCCGCCCCGCCCCGGCAGGGTGCCCGGCCCCCGGGTGACGGGGCGTCGGGCCGGGTTCCCGGCGGGGGTGTACGGAGCGGGCGGGCACGTGGGACGATGCGAATTCCGCAGCCTCCCGTACCGGCCCGACCCGCACGCCCCCGCACGTACAGCGTCCCCTCCAGCGTCCCCGCCCGCGAAGGAGTCCGCCATGCCGCTGCTGCCCGGCGCCGAACCGTACCGCCACCGGGGCGGGCCGGTGGGCGTCCTGCTCTGCCACGGGTTCACCGGCTCGCCGCAGTCGCTGCGGCCGTGGGCGGAGGACCTCGCCGCCGCCGGGTACACCGTCGGGCTGCCGCTGCTGCCGGGCCACGGAACCCGCTGGCAGGACATGCAGCCGACCCGCTGGGAGGACTGGTACGCCGAGGTCGAGCGGGAGCTGCTGGAGCCGACGGCGCGGTGCGAGCGGGTGTTCGTCGTCGGGCTGTCGATGGGCGGCGCGCTGGCGCTGCGGCTGGCCGCGCTGCACGGGCCGGCGGTCGCCGGGCTGGTGCTGGTCAACCCGTCGGTGCGCTCGGACAACCCCGCGAGTGTCGTTCTGCCGGTGCTGCGCCACCTCCTCCCGAGCCTGCCCGGGATCGCCAACGACATCGCCCGGCCCGGCGCGGTCGAGCTCGGCTACGACCGGACGCCGCTGCACGCCGCCTGGTCGCTGTCCCGGCTGTGGAAGGAGGTCCAGGCCCGGCTGCCGCAGGTGACCCAGCCGGTGCTGCTCTTCCACAGCCCGCAGGACCACGTGGTCTCCGCGGCCAACTCCGAGCTGGTGCTGGCCCGGATATCCTCGACCGACGTGACGGAGCGGCTGTGCCAGCGCAGCTACCACGTCGCGACGCTGGACCACGACGCGGCGGAAATATTCGCGACCGCCCAGGACTTCATCCGACGGCTGGCTCCCGCGCACGCGGCGGGCGCCACCCCGGTGAAATCCGACCACCACCAAGGCTGAAGGGCCGGAAGTGCACGAGAGCAGCACGGCGGGCGGCGAGGACGAGACGCCCCGCGAGGAGGGTGCGGCCACCGGCGGCACGCGGCCGGGCACCGGCCGGGCGGACGACGGGCAGCCGGGCCGCGGACCGGTAGGCGAGACGGTGGCCGACGCTCCCGGCTCCGGTGACGCCCCGGCGGCGGACGGCGCGGTGGGCGAGGGCGGCGCGGGAACGGGCACGACGGGCGCGGGCAGCACGGCCGGGCCGTCCCGGGCCAGGCGCGCGCCCGAGCGCAGCCAGGCCGAGCAGGACGAGATCTTCGCCGCGCTGGTCGCCCAGTTCGACGACCCGGTCGACCTCAACAACCCCAACTGGCCGGAGATCGAGAACCTCCGGGCGCGCGGCGAGCTCAAGGGCTTCAAGGACCCCGGCGAGGGCCTCCCCGGCGGGACCGGCGACCTCTCCGACCTGGCGCCCCAGCCGCGCCCCCGCTCCGACCGGCCGGTCGTGCCGGCCGCCGGCTCCGGCCCGCGCGACTTCGAGCTGGCCGAGGAGACCGACGAGGGCCATTTCGAGCCGCCGGAGCCGCCGCCGCTGCCGGAGGCCGACGTCACCGCCAAGTTCGCCTGGCTGGCGGTGCTCGGCGGGCCCGCGTTGCTGCTGTTCGACGCCGTCGTCTGGCGCGAGGTCTCCGGCTGGCCCGCCTGGGTCGGGGTGGCCGCCTTCCTCGGCGGCTTCGCGACGCTGGTGGTCCGGATGAAGAACAACGACGAGGACGAGCCCGAGGACCCGCACGGCGGCGCGGTCGTCTGACGGTCGCCCGCCCCGGGCCTATCCGATGGGCAACTGGAGGACGGCGAGCACCGGGAGGTGGTCGGTGGCGGCCCGCAGGTCGGCCTCGGTGACCCCGGGCAGTCCGTGCGGGACGCCGCAGGCGAGCACCTCGACGCCCGGCGTGGCGAAGACGGCGTCCAGCCGCTGGTAGGGGTTCTCCGGGACGGAGGTCATCTCGCCGCCCCAGGGCGCCACCACGTGCCCGTCCTGGAGCCGCCCGGCCAGCGACCGCCAGCCGGGACCGTCCGGGTGCTCGTTGAAGTCCCCCGCGATCACCCCGAGTTCGGCGTGCCGCAGCTGCCCGGCGAGCAGGTCGAACTGCCGCCGCCGCTCGTCGGCGTCCAGGCTGAGGTGGCAGCTGGTGACGGTGAGCGGCGCGGCGCCGGGCACCTCGACCAGCGCGGTCGCGAAGCCGCGCGCGTGCAGTCCGCGGGTCTTCGGCAGCAGCCGGTCGTGGACGGACCGCACCCGGACGCCGGGGCGGCCGAGCAGCAGCGGCCCGGCGGCGGCCCGGCCGCCCCCGGCGAGGACCACGGTGCCGGTCCGCCGGGCGAGCCAACCGGCCTGCCCCTCGGGGCGCCAGTAGCGCGGCGCCTCCTGGACGCAGACCAGGTCGGGCGCGCAGGCCCGGATCACCCGGACCAGCGCGCGCCGGTCGTCGCGCAGCGAGCGGACGTTGTAGCTCAGCAGCCGCAGCCGGCCGGGCGCGGGCGGTGGAAGTTCGGCCGGTGCGGTGGTCATGCGGTTCCTCCCCTGGACGTCCTCGGTGACGACCGTACGGCAGGACGGCACACGACGCGGCCCGCCCCTCCGGGCGGAGGGGCGGGCCGCGGGGAACCGTACCCGGGGCGGACCGTGCGGGTCAGACCGTACGGGCCAGGTCGGCCGCGCCGGCGATGCCGGCGGCGGAGCCGGTCGAGGCGAGCACCACCTCGGCGCGCGGGCGGTGCACCCCGCCGGTCAGGTAGTGCCCGAACGCCTTGGCGACCGGGTCGAGCAGTAGCCGGCCGGAGTCGGAGACGCCGCCGCCGAGCACGAAGACGCCCGGGTCGAAGAGCGCCGCGAGGTCCGCCATCCCCCGGCCCAGCCAGTCGGCCAGCTCGGCGTAGCACTCCAGGGCGAGCGGGTCGCCCTCCTCGGCGGCCTGGGTGATGTGGATGCCGCGGATCGTCTCGGCGACGCCGTCGTTGAGCTCCAGCATCCGCTTGCCGCGCAGCGGGTCGGCGGCGGAGCGCTCGCGGCCGTAGCGGCGCAGCGCCCGGCCGGAGCCGTACTGCTCCCAGCAGCCCTTGCCGCCGCAGCCGCAGGTCAGGCCGTCCGGGACCATGTTGAGGTGACCGATCTCGCCGGCCACGCCGAACCGGCCGCGGTGCAGCCGGCCGTCCAGCACCAGGCCGCCGCCGATGCCGGTGCCGACGGTGATCAGCACCATGTCCTCGTGGCCGACGCCCGCGCCGAAGCGGAACTCGGCCCAGGCGGCGCAGTTGGCGTCGTTCTCGATGACCGCGGGCAGGCCGGTGAGCTCCTCGATCCGGCCGCGCAGGGGCTCGTCCTCCCAGGCGATGTTGGGAGCGAAGATCACCGTGGAGCGGTTGCGGTCGACGAAGCCCGGGGCGCCGATGCCGGCCGCCGTCACATCGGGGTACTGCTCCTTGAGTTCGCGCACGGCCTGCGCGATCGCGTCGACCGCCCACTGCGGGTCGGCCGGGGTGGGCACCCTGGTCCGGGCCAGGATCTCGCCGGCCTCGTCGACCACACCTGCCGCGATCTTGGTCCCGCCGACGTCGACGCCGATGGTCAGAGCCATGTGTCCCTCAGCTATTCACTCGTTCCCGCTGGACGGAACGCTACCGCCCAACCATGCCCCCGTACACACCTCCGCCTACATTAACCGAAGACAATCCGACAACAACCGGGCCTAGACCCTTCAAAAGTCGTACATTTTCACCGGTCGCATCACAGGATGAAGCCGGAAGAGCACCCGGAGGGCATCCGGGGTTCACTGCTTGTCGGACGGGCCTTCAGGCGTGTCGTCCAGGTCCACCCGCTCGGTGCGGGCCGGACCGCCCGCGGTCCAGCGGTGCTCGTGCCCGGCGACGGCGGCCCGGTAGGCGGCCAGAAGTTCGGAACCGGCGGCGGCCAGACCGGTGCCGGCGGCGGCGAGGTGGCCGTACACCTCGGGCTGCTTCTCGCGCAGGCGGTCGGCCAGCCCGGCCAGCGAGATCAGGGTCTCGGCGCTCGCCTCCTGGGCCTTCCCGCCGACGGCGGCGGCGAACCGGCGCACCTCGTCCACCAGCGGGCCCAGCTCCGGGCCGAACGGGTGCGGGCTCCCGTCCTGCTCGGCGGTGGGCTCGGTCCCGTCCGTGGTGGTCATCTCGCGCACGCCTCCTCAGCAGCGGCGGCCGCACCCGCGGCCACCCGCCCCGACGCTACCGGACCGGGCGAAGGCCCCCGGACGCCCGAGCACGCGGGAGGCGAAGGGGTGGGTCACTTCGGCCAGAGTGCGGGATCGGGCGCGAAGCGGACGGTGAGGACGCCGTCGTGCAGGCCCGCGCCGGCGACGGTGCAGCGGCGCAGGGCCGAGGGCAGGGCGAGCACCCGGCGGTGGGCGCCGAGGCCGACCACCAGTTCGTCGCCGCGCCGGACGAGGTCGAGGTCGGCACGCTCGGCGCCGGGCAGGGCGAGGTGCCAGACCAGCAGGCCGTCCGACGCCAGCCGGTCCTCGACGGTCCACGGCCCGGCCGGGCGCGGCTCGGGGCCGGAACCGGAGCCGTAGAGGCGGTCGGCGACGGCTTCCGGGGTGGCCCCGGCGGGCCCGGTGGTGAGCACCGGGATGCCGTCGCAGGCGGCGGCCAGCGCGGCCAGTTCGTCCTGGCGGCGACGGGCCAGGTCGGCCAGCCACGGGTCCGGCGAGCCGGCCGCGGCCTGCGGCAGCACGCCGTGCACCACCACCGCGTCCGGGCGGTGGCCGTGCAGGGCCAGCCCGGTGCGGATCCGGCGCAGCTCGTCGAAGGGGTGGGCGTCGGCCGCGGTGACCAGACGGACGCTGGTGCCGGGCGCGGTGATCGCGGCGCGGGCGGCGGCGAGCGTGCCGACCACCTTGCCGCGCGCCTCGTACAGCCAGTCGGCGGGCATCGGCACCCCGGCGAGGCCGGCCAGCAGCGGGCGCAGCGCCCGGGCGGCCTGACGCTGCTCGGGGACCAGCCGGGCCAGGTAGCGCTCCAGTTGTTCGGGCAGGGCGAGGGTGGCGATCAGGTCGGCGGGCGGCGGGGCGAGCACCACCAGGACGTCCGCGTCGGCCGCGGGCAGCGCCCGCAGCAGGGCGAGCCGGGCGGTGCCGGGGAGGGCGGTGAGCTCCTCGGGGTCGAGCGGGTCGGCGCCGAGCAGGTCGAGGGCGGGCTTGAGCCGGCCGCCGATCTCACCGAGGGCGTGCCGGAAGGCGGCCTGCTCGTCGGTCCGGGCGACGGTCAGCCCGGGCGCGTACACGGCGGGCCCGGACTCCAGGCGGACGCCGAGCGCGGCGTCCAGGGTGCGGTGCGGGTCGTCGGCCGCCAGCAGCACGGTGCGCCGGCCCTGCCGGGCGGCGTGCAGGGCGGTGGCGGCGGCCACCGCGGGTGCCGCGTGGTCGCCGCTGACCAGGATGGTGCGTGTCGCCGTCATGCCGTGCCGCCCCCGTTCGTCCGCGCCGCCGCGCTCAGAGCGCCTTGCCGGCGGCGGCGGTGTCCTCGACGCGCTTCTTCAGGCCGGCCAGGGCCCGGTCGATGATGACCTTCTCGGCCTTGCGCTTGATCATGCCGAGCATCGGGATCTTGACGTCGACGGCCAGCTGGTAGGTGACCTCGGTGCGGTCGGCGCCGAGCGGGGCCAGGGTGTAGGAGCCGTCGAGCGAGCGGAGCATCTGGCTGCGCACCAGGGTCCAGGCGCACTCGCGGTCGCCGTCCCAGGTGTAGGCGAGGACGTGCTCGTCGCGGATGGCCCCGGCGTCGAGCACCAGCCGGACCTGGGCGGCGCGGCCGTTCTCCGCGGTCTCCAGGACCTCGATCTCCTTGACCTCACCGGTCCAGGCCGGGTAGGCGGCGAAGTCGGCGATCACGGCCATCACCTTCGCCGGGGTCGCGTCGATGGTGATGCTCGACCTGGTGTGCTCCGCCATGGAATGGCCCTCCGCGTCGTCCCGTGCTGCCGGTCCGGCCGAGCCTGCTCGGCCGGGTGCGCCCGGAGCAGGCTATCGCGCCCCGTGATCCGGCCCCTCCTTCGGTGCACCCCCGAGGGGGCCGGACGGCGCCGCGGGCGGCCCGCGCGTGCCGCTCCGGCGGCTACCGGCCGGTCACCTGCGGGCTGCCGTAGGGTGCCATTCGAACGACCCGGTCCCGACCTGGTCGGACGGGTCAAGGTGTGACACTTCGAACACCGGAGCCGACCCCCCTGGTCGAAGCTGCCTACCGGGCAGTAACGTCCTGCCGTCCCGCAGCGTCGCGAACGAGGAGCAGTCTTGCTCGACTTCAGCCTTCCGGCCCTCTACCAGGTACCGAGCGGCGGTAACCTCTCCGACCTCGTGGTCCAGAACGCCGAGCGGCACCCCGACGTCGCGGTGCTCAGCCGCAAGGTGGACGGCCGGTGGCAGGAGTTGACCGCCGCCCAGTTCCTGGTGGAGGTGCGCGCCGCGGCGAAGGGGCTGATCGCCGCGGGGATCGCACCGGGCGACCGGGTGGGCGTCATGTCCCGCACCCGGTACGAGTGGACGCTGCTGGACTTCGCGATCTGGACGGCCGGCGCGATCACCGTGCCGGTGTACGAGACCTCCTCCGCCGAGCAGGTCGAGTGGATCCTCGGCGACTCCGGGGCGGTCGCCGTGTTCACCGAGACCGCGACCCACAGCGCGGTGGTCGCCGAGGTCGGCGACCGTCTGCCGGAGCTGAGGCACACCTGGCAGATCGAGGGCACCGCGCTCGCCGCGCTCGCCGAGTCGGGCCACGGGGTCGCCGACGCCACCGTCGCCGAGCGCCGCTCGGCGGCCGGCCCGGACGCGATCGCCACCATCGTCTACACCTCGGGCACCACCGGCCGCCCGAAGGGCTGTCAGCTGACGCACGGCAACTTCCTGGCCGAGTGCGGCAATGTGGTGGAGCGGCTGGCCCCGCTGTTCCGCACCGGGGACAGCTCGGTCCTGCTCTTCCTGCCGCTGGCCCACGTGCTCGCCCGGATCGCCGAGATCGCCCCGGCGATGGCGCCGATCAAGCTCGGCCACGTCTCCGACATCCGGGACGTCACCGCGGAGCTGGCCGCGTTCAGGCCGACCCTGATCCTGGGCGTGCCCCGGGTGTTCGAGAAGGTCTACAACACGGCGCGGGCCAAGGCGCAGGCCGACGGCAAGGGAAAGATCTTCGACAAGGCCGCCGACACCGCGATCGCCTACAGCCGGGCGCTGGACGCGGGCGGCGCCGGGCTGCTGCTCAAGCTGAAGCACGCCGTCTTCGACAAGCTGGTCTACGGCAAGCTGCGGGCCGCCCTCGGCGGCCGGGCCACCCACGCGATCTCCGGCGGCGCGCCGCTCGGCGAGCGCCTCGGCCACTTCTACCGGGGCATCGGCTTCACGGTGCTGGAGGGCTACGGCCTGACCGAGACCTGCGCGGCCACCGCCTTCAACCCGTGGGACAAGCCGAAGATCGGCACGGTCGGCCAGCCGGTCCCCGGCGCCTCGGTGCGGATCGCCGAGGACGGCGAGGTCTTCTTCAAGGGTCCGCACGTCTTCACCGGCTACTGGAACAACCCGCAGGCCACCGCGGAGACCCTCAAGGACGGCTGGATCGCCACCGGCGACCTCGGCTCGCTGGACGACGAGGGCTACCTGACCATCACCGGCCGCAAGAAGGAGATCATCGTCACCGCGGGCGGCAAGAACGTCGCCCCGGCGGTGATCGAGGACCGGATCCGGGCGCACGCCCTGGTCGGCGAGGTCATGGTGGTCGGCGACCGCAAGCCCTTCGTGGCCTGCCTGATCACCGTCGACGAGGACTTCTTCCCCAAGTGGAAGGAGCTGAACGGCAAGCCGGCCGGCGCCACGGTGGCCGACCTGCGCGAGGACGCGGAGCTGCTGGCCGCCCTGCAGAGCGCGGTGGACGACGGCAACGCTGCCGTCTCGCACGCCGAGGCGGTGAAGAAGTTCCGGCTGCTCGACACCGTCTTCTCCGAGGAGAGCGGCCATCTGACGCCCTCGCTCAAGCTCAAGCGCAATGTCGTGCTGAAGGACTTCGCGGCCGACGTCGAGGCGATCTACCGGAGGTAGCCGCCTCCCCCGAGCCGCCGGTGCGGCCCGCCCCCTGAACGGTGGGGCGGGCCGCACCGGCGCACTCTCAGCCCGCCAGCAGCGAGGTCAGCCGCCCGGCCAGCAGGTCCCAACGCCAGGAGCGGTCCACCCAGCGCCGTCCGGCCTCGCCCATCCGGCGCCGCAGCTCCTCGTCCCGCAGCAGCCGGACGATCCGCTCGGCCGCCGCGGCGGGCGTGCCGCCCGGCACCACGTAGCCGGTCTCGCCCTCCAGCACCGCGTCCGGCGCACCGCCGGAGTCCCCGGCCACCACCGGCAGGCCGGTCGCCGAGGCCTCCAGGTAGACGATGCCGAGCCCCTCGACGTCCAGCCCGCCGCGCCGGGTGCGGCAGGGCATCGCGAAGACGTCCCCGGCGCCGTAGTGGGCCGGCAGCTCCTCCCACGGCACCGAGCCGGTGAACCGGACGGCGGAGCGCACGCCGCGGGCGTCCACCAGCTTCTCCAGGTCCGCCCGGTAGGGGCCGCCGCCGACGATCAGCAGCACCGCGTCCGGCACGTCGGCGAGGATCTGCGGCATCGCCTCGATCAGGGTGTCCTGGCCCTTGCGCGGCACCAGCCGGGAGACGCAGACCACCACCGGCCGGTCGGCCAGCCCGAGCCGCTCGCGCACCGCGGCGCCGCCGGAGTCCGGGTGGAAGCTCCGCTCGTCGACGCCGGGCGGCAGCTGCACCATCCGCGCGGCGGCCTCCGGGCCGACGGCGGAGGCGATCCGCGAGCGGGTGTACTCGCCGAGATAGGTGAGCACGTCGGTGCCCGTGCCGATCCGGCGCAGCAGCTGCCGGGCGGCCGGGAGCTGGGCCCAGGCGGCCTCGTGGCCGTGGGTCATGCCGAGCAGCCGCCCGGCCCCGGCCCGGCGCAGCGCGGGGGCCATCAGGCCGAGCGGGGCGGCGGCGCCGAACCAGACCGAGTCGCAGCCCTCGGCCCGCAGGATCTCGGCGGCCCGCTGGGTGACCCGCGGTGTGGGAACCATCACCTTCGTCCGGTCGCGGATCACCGGGAACGGCTGTTCGGCGTCGAAGCGCGCCACCTCGGTGCCGTCGCGCCAGGTGGAGGCGTACACCACGACGCTCCCTGCGGGCTGACGCACGGCCATGTTGTGGACGAAGGCCTGGATACCGCCCGGCCTGGGCGGGAAGTCGTTGGTCACGATCAAGGTCTTGTGCATCAGGCCACGGCTCGCTCGGTCGGGGGGTGCTCGGTGTACCGCTGGGTGATCCGTACGATAGGTCAACACCACGACCCGCCGGGAACGGAACCACGCACGGCAACCGTTCCACCCCAGGGTCTGTCCTAGTACCCGGGTGGTCGGCGCGGCCGGTCAGGCCCCGTGACGGCGGCCGATCCCGATCCGCCCGGACCGCCCGGGCGCCCGCCGCGCGGCGCCGCCGACGGGACGTCCGAGACGAACGAGGGAGCGCAGTGGAGTTGGCCCCGGCCACCGAGTCCGGTACATCCAGCGGCGCCGAGGGCCCCGGCACGGCGCTCGCCGTCCGGCGCGAGCCCGCGCAGAGCACCACGCGCCCCTCCGGGCGCTCGGGCGCGCTCCTGGCGCTCGGCGCGACCTGGGTGGCCACCCGGACGCTCCTGGTGCTGCTGGTGACCGGCGTGCTGCGGATGCCCGGCGGGGACATCACCGCCGACGTCTGGCTGATCTACCACGGCTGGTACGGCGTGCTGCAGACCGGCACCTTCCCGCTGGACGACGTCACCTGGCAGTACCCGCCCGGCGCCGCCCTGGTGATCCTGCTGCCGGGCCTGCTGCCCTGGTCGTACCTGGTGTCGTTCTGGGTGATCTGCGGGATCGCCGACGCGGCCGCGATGGCCCTACTGGTGCGCACCGGGATGCGCAAGGGCCGGGCGCTGACCGGCGCCTGGGTCTGGGTGGCCGGCGTCCCGCTGCTCGGTCCGATGATCTACAACCGCTACGACGTGATCGTCACCGCGATCGCGGTGGCCGGCCTGCTGGCGCTGATCCGCCGG
This sequence comes from Kitasatospora sp. NPDC008115, assembly GCF_042957205.1. NCBI lineage: Bacteria > Bacillati > Actinomycetota > Actinomycetes > Kitasatosporales > Streptomycetaceae > Kitasatospora > Kitasatospora sp. NPDC008115. The sequence continues at coordinate 129,450 of NZ_JBIBHU010000013.1, forward strand.
CCGGCGGTCGGCGGCCTGCTGCTGGGCCTCGGCGGCATCGTCAAGATCTGGCCGCTGCTCGGCCTGATCGGCACCCCCTCCGGCCGGCGCACCCGCCGCTCCTGGACCGCCGCGGCCGCCACGGCCGCCTCGATCGGCTTCCTGCTGGCGGCCGGGATGAACGGCGCGTTCGAGTTCCTGACGTTCCAGAAGGACCGCGGCATCGAGGTGGAGTCGGTCGGCGCGCTGCCGATCCACTTCGCCCGGATCACCGGGGCCTGGGACGGCAAGGTGATGATGAACTACGGCTCGGTGGAGATGCTCGGGCCGTGGGTGGACGTGGTCAGCAAGGTGATGCTGGCCGGCACGGTGCTCGGCTTCGGCTGGCTGCTGCTGTGGCGCTTCACCGCCCGGCGGCGCAACGCGGCCACCATGTACGACGCCGCGCTCGCGGCGCTGCTGATCTTCACCGTGACCAGCCGGGTGATCAGCCCGCAGTACCTGGTCTGGCTGGTCGGCGTGGCGGCCGTCTGCCTGACCGTGCGCGGCAGCAGCCAGCGGCCGGTGGCGCTGCTGATCCTGGCCGCGACCCCGCTGACGCTGGTGGAGTTCCCGCTGCTCTTCGGCGACGTGGTCGCCAGCAAGCCGGGCGCGATCGCCGTACTGACGCTGCGCAACCTGCTGCTGCTGGCCGCCACCGTGCTGTCCTGCATCCGGCTCTGGCGCTCCACCCGGCGCGCCGAGCGGCTCCCGGAGACCGTGGTGCTGGCCCGCCCCGAGCCGATCGCGGCAGCCGCGTTCTCGGTGCGCCCCGGCATCGCGTACGAGCAGGACCTGCTGGACGGCATCGACCGGCCGCGGACCTCACCCGGCGACCGCCGCCAGGGCGCCCGGCCCTCGGCCCGGCCCTAGGACGGGCCCTGGGCGAGCGCCCGGACCTCGGCCTGCCAGAGGCGGGTGAACTCGGCCAGGCCGAGGCCGAGCCCGTCCCGCAGCAGCCCGTCCAGCCAGGCCTGCCGGTCCGCGCCCGGGGCCGCCGCGCCGACCGCCCGGTAGAGCGCCACCAGCCGCTGCGGCCCGTACCGGCGGGCGATCAGGTCGCAGGCCAGCCAGGCCTGCTCGTAGACCTGGGCGAGGCCCTCCCCGCCGGCCGTGAAGGCGGCGTCCTCGGGCAGCGCGGCGGGCAGCCGCCCGGCGGCGACGTCCCGGGCCAGTTCCGGGGCGATCCGGCGGGCCGGCCGGTTCGCGTCGCGGTAGCCGGTCCAGTCGGCGGCGCCCTCGGAGAGCCAGAGCGGCGTCCAGGCGCGGGTGTCGGCCCTGGTCGCCACGTGCACCGCCTCGTGGGTGACCACCACCTGGCGGCCGAAGTCGCTCAGGCCGGCGTAGGTCTCCGGGTTGACCAGGACCCGGTCGGCCGGGGCGTTCAGCGGCGCGCCGGGCGCGGCCACCGTGACCGCCGCCATGCCGGACCAGCCGGCCTGCCCGTCCGCCAGCAGCCGGGTGAACTGCTCCCCCGTGGCGGGCACTTCGAGCAGCAGCCGGCCTGCCCAGGCGGTGCCCCAGAGGGCCTCCACGGCGGCCACCGCCCGGTCGCCGACGGGCGCGAGCCCGGTGGGGGCGGGCGTGCCCCCGGCGTCCATCCCGAGCACCAGGCAGCGCGCGCCGGCCTCGGCCCGGACGGTGCCGAGGTCCCACGGCGGGGGCGGGCCGTCCGTGCCCTCCTCGTGTTCGACCCGCCAGCCGGCGGCGGAGCGGGCCAGCGCCAGCCGGCGCGGATGGACGACCGGCCACCGGTCGTAGCCGGTCACCTCCACGGTCAGCTCGGCGGTGGCGGCGCACCTCCCGGCCCGGTCCACCGGCCCGAGCAGCAGGTTGCGGTACCCGGCGCGCAACGGCAGCGCGGGCGGCCCGGCGGTCAGCGCCCGGGCCCGCGCGTCGAGCAGGGCCAGCACGTCGGCGTGCTCGTCCGGGGCCGCGGCGGCGGGCGGCGCCGGGGCGGCCCCGGGCAGCGACAGCTGGGCGAGCCCGCCGGCCGCGAGCAGCAGGGCGGTGCGCCGGGACGGCCTGCGGCCGGCGGCGGGATCCGGGCGGCTCAGAGCCGGATCACCCCCGAGACGGGCATCGTGGTGACGCTCTCGTAGCGGACCTTGGCCCCCGGGTAGGGGGCGTGCACGATCACCCCGCCGCCGGCGTACATCCCGACGTGGTGCATGTCCCGGTAGAAGATCACCAGGTCCCCCGGCCGCGCTTCGGAGAGGCTGACCCGCCGCCCGGCGTACGCCTGGGCCTGCGAGGTGCGCGGCAGGGTCACTCCGGCCTGCCGCCAGCTCCAGTACATCAGACCGGAACAGTCGAACGCCTTGGGCCCGGTGGATCCGTACACATAGGGCGCGCCGATCATCCGCACCGCGGCGGCCAGCGCGGCGGCGCCGCGTTCGGAGGCCGGCGGGGTGTCGCCGAGGTCCAGCCGGTCCTTGCCCCGGGTGGCGCGCTGCTCCGCGTCGTGGGCGTCCTGGGCGGCGAGCCGGGCGCGCTCGGCGGTGCCCAGGCTGTTCAGCAGCCGCTGGGCCTTGGCGAGCCGCTGCTGGATCTGCTGCTTGCTCTCGGCGAGCGCCTTGCGGGTCTGCTCCAGTTCGGCGAGCTTGGCGGTGGTCTCGGCCCGGCGCTGGTCGAGCACCCGCTGACGGCCCAGCAGCTCGTGCAGGGTCTCGTTCTGCCGCTCGGCGGTCTGGTCGAGGGCGCGGGCCCGGGAGAGGTAGCCCGCCGGGTCGGTGGCGAGCATCAGCTGGACGGTCCTGGTCATCCCGCCGCCGCGGTACTCGGCGCCGGCCACCGTGGCGAGGTCGCCGCGCAGCCGGTTGAGCTCGTCCTGGCCGACGGCGATCTGCCCCTGGAGCGTGCCGGTCTCGTTCTGGAGCCGCTGCTGGGCCTCCTGGGCGGCGTTGAACCGCTCGGAGGCCTGCTCGGCCTCGTCGTAGAGCTGCTCCACCTGCGCCTTGACGTCCTTGCGGTCGACCGGGGCGTCCGGCGCGCCGGGTACGGCCTGGGCGCTGCCGCCGGTCGCCACGCCCAACGCGGTGGTGGCCGCCGCGGTGAGCACCAGCGCCCGGGCGAGCACCTGCGCACCTGACAGCGGGGAACGGCGGTGCACGGCCATGCGACGTCGGCTCCGATCCTGGGCCCGACCCGCTGCCGCACCGGGGTGGGCGGCTGTCGAAGCGGGCGTCCGGTGGCAGACGTTAGCGAGTCCGGGCAACCGAATCCAAACCCCTCCGAACCCGAATATTCAGACACTTATCGGACGTCAGATCGGTTCGCGGACCGAGCGTCCCGGCGGGCCCGGAAAAGTCGCGGGCCCGGCCTCCCCGCACGGGGAGACCGGGCCCGACGAAGCCTGTCGGCCGACGGTCAGATGCGCACGATGCCGGTGACCGGCATGTTGGACGCCGCCTCGTAGCGGACCGACGCGCCCGGCTTCGGGGCGTGGATGACCTGGCCGCCGCCGACGTAGATGCCCACGTGGTGGCGGTCGCCGTAGAAGATCACCAGGTCGCCGGGCTGGGCCTTGGAGATGTCCGTACCGATCTGGGCGCCGGCGGTGGCCTGCGCCTGCGAGGTGCGCGGCAGCGACACGTTGGCCTGGGCGTACGCCCAGCTGGTGAGGCCCGAGCAGTCGAAGGAGTTCGGGCCCGTGGCGCCGTACACGTACGGGGAGCCCAGCTTGCTCTCGGCGGCGGCGATCGCGGCGGCGGCACGCGAGCCGTTGGCGGCCGGGGCGGCGGGCGCGGCCGGCTTGGCGGCCGCGGTGGCCGGGGCCGACGGGGAGGACGCCGCGGGGGCCGAGGAGCCGGTGGACGGCGCGCTCAGGTTGGTCCGGTTGTTGTCGCGGGAGGCGCGCTCGGCCTCGGCCTTCTCCTTGGCGGCCTTGGCGGCCTCCGCCTTGGCGGCCTCCGCCTTCGCCTTGGCCTCGGCGGCGGCCTTCTCCTCGGCCGCGCGGAGGGCCTGGCGCTCCTGCTCGGTGAGCGTGTTGAGCAGGTCCTGGGCCTTCTGCAGCTTGCCCTGGACGTCCTCCTTGGAGCTCTTCAGCTGCTGGGTGGTGGACTCCAGCTCGGCGAGCTTGGCCTGGGTCTCGGTGCGGTCCTGGTCGAGCCTGCGCTGCTGCTCCTGGAGCTCCTTCAGCGCGCCGGACTGGGTGGACCCGGCCTGGTTCAGGGCGTCGGCCTGGTTGAGGAAGTTGTCCGGGCTGGCGGAGAGCATCAGCTGGACGGTCTGCGAGATGCCGCCCGTGCGGTACTGCTCGCCGGCGATCTCGGCGAGGCCGCCCTGGGCCTCCGTCACCACGGCCTGCTGGCGGGCCACCTTGTCCTGCAGCTCGGCGACCTGCTTCTGCAGCTCCTGCTGCTTGGCCTGGGCGCCGTTGTACTTCTCGGTGGCGACCTCGGCCTGCTCGTTGAGCTGGTCGACCTGCTCCTTGACCTGGTCCTTGGTCGGCGCCGGGTCGGCGTGGGCGCCGGACTGCGCGGACAGGGCAACGGCAGCGGCGGCGACACCGGTCAGGATCGAGACACGGGTGCGGCCGGCGGGCTTGGGACGACGATGGGACGCCACGAAGGCGGACTCCTTCTTCCTCATCCGCCTACCGGGTGAGCTGACGGGTTCGGGCGGAAGCGTGCCCTACGACGCCTCACCCGCCGCTCCCGCGGCCGGCCTGGCGCCGATTCACCCCGGAGGAACGTGGTTCCCCGGCTCCGCTCCACAGCGGGCCCCCGACTGCTGGACCCTCACTCGGACGGGCGACCCGGAAGGCCCCGTCCCGCTGCTTCACGAACTCGGCGGCGAACCCCGCCGCCACCCAGGCTGGGTGATCGACTGTGCGTGGTTCGAAGCAAGACCCTAGTAACAGATCCGTGATCCGTTCAAATCCTTGTCAGAAAAAAGCCGGAAGAATACCCAAGTTCTTTTGTGAATATGACCGAGTGTGACCACACCCCCACAAGCGGCTGATCATTCTCCGTCAGGCGGTCGAACACCCACCCGAAACGCCTCGCGCCACCCCCGGTTCGGAGGTGGCGCTGATCACAGGGGCGTCGACGGGCCCCCGGGCGTGTCGTGCCGGTCCGTCAGACCCGGCGAATGGTGTTGATCTTCATGGCGTCGGCCTTCATCACCTTCACCACGTCACCGGTGCGCGGCGCGTGCACCACCATGCCGTTGCCGATGTACATCCCGACGTGGCTGCGGTCGTCGCGGTAGATGACCAGGTCGCCCGGCTGGGCCTCGGCGATCGACGGCACCCGGGTGCCGTAGTTGCCCTGCGCCTGCGAGGTGCGCGGCAGCGAGACGCCGGCCTTCCCGTACGCCCAGACCATCAGGCCGGAGCAGTCGAAGCCGCTCGGGCCGGTGGCGCCCCAGACGTACGGCGAGCCCGTCTTGCTCATCGCCAGGGAGACCGCGGCGCCCGCCTTGCCGCTCGCCTGCGGCAGGCTGCCCAGGTCGGTGCGCTCGGAGCCGCGCGAGGCGCGCTCGGACTGCTGCTGCTGCGCCTTCAGGGCGGCCCGCTCGGAGGCGCTGAGCGAGTTCAGCAGGTCCTGGGCCTCCTTCAGCTTCTTGTTGACCTCGGCCTTGGACTGGTTCAGGTCCTTGGTCGTGCTGTCCAGCGAAGCCAGGACGGCGGCCGCCTCGGCCTTCTGCTGGTCGAGCCGGCGCTGCTGGTCCTGGAGGCCCTTCAGCGCCTCGGCCTGGCTGGAGCTGGCCTGCTGCACGCTGGAGGCCTTGTCCAGGTAGCCGGACGGGTCGGAGGTCAGCATCAGCTGGACGGACGGGTCGATGCCGCCGGTGCGGTACTGCTCGCCCGCCACCTCGGCCAGCCCGGCCTGAAGCTGGGTCATCTGCTCCTGGCCGCGGGCGACCTGGTCCTGGAGCTGGTCCGCCTGCTTGCGCAGCTGGTCCGCGCGCTCCTTGGCGCCGTTGTACTTCTCGGTGGCCTGCTCGGCCTCCTCCTGCAACTGGTCGATCTGCGCCTTCACGTCGTCCTTCTTGGGCGACGGGCTGGGCGCGGCGTGAGCGGCGACCTGGGCGGAGAGGGCGACCGCGGTCGCAGCGGCAGCGGTGAGCACGGAGACCCGCGCGCGGCTCGGCTGCTTGGGACGGCGGTGGGAGGCCAAGGGACCGGCTCCTTCTTCCAATGGCCTCACCCGAACGGGTGAGAATCCGGAAAATAGGTTTGACGCCAGACACTAGTCAAGATCCACGGTTCGCGCCACTCCCCCGATCGCGTGAACCTGGACCGCCCATCTGACTTCACAAAACTCGCACAACACCGCAATCCGGGCGCTGACCAGCCGTCATACCGACCGGCCCGCACCCCGGAAGCGGTTACGGCCGGGCCAGCCGGTTCAGCAGGAGCACCGATGCGACGGGGCGCGCGCCGGCCTTCCGCACGCCCTCCGCGACCTCCCGGTCGGTGGAGACCACCACCACCGGGCGCCCCTGCGGCTCGGCCCGCACCAGCCGGCGGATCAGCTCGTCCGCCGTCTCCCCGGTCCGGCTGAACCGCACCCGCACCCCGCGCGGCGGCGCCATGATCACCGGCACGTCCAGGTCCTGGCCGTCGAACACACAGGTGACCTCCGCCTGGGTGCGCTGCGCCAGCATCGCCAGCCCGCCCAGCAGCCGGATCCGCTGCTGCTCCAGCGGCAGCGTCGGATAGCCCGTCTTGGTCACGTTGTAGCCGTCCACCACCAGATGGACCTGCGGGATCGCCAGCAACTGGTCCAGCAGCGCCGGATCGTCCTCGGCCAGACCGCGCCGCGCCACGTCGTGCGGCGAGGCCGCGCCCGGCACCACCGCCTCCACCAGGTCCGCCGGACGGATCTGGGACACCGGCAGCGCCAGCTCCCGCTGCAGCCCCTGGGCCGACTGCAGCACGGTGTCCAGCAGCAGCCGCAGCCGCATGTCCTCGACGCTGCGCCCCTCACGGGCCGACCGGCGGTTCTGCTCGACGGCGTTCTCCAGCTCCGTGACCCGGTGCCGCAGCCGGCGCGCCTCGCTCTCCGCCGTGCTCCGCTCGGCCGCGGCCTGCGCCCTGGCCGCCTCCAGCTCGGCGGCCACCTTGCGGGTCTCCGCCTGCGCCCGGCGGGTGTCGCTCTCCAGCGACCGCAGTCTGCGGCGCAGCGAGTCCGCCTCGCGCCGGACGTCCTCCGACTCGGCCCGCTGGCGCTCCAGGTCGGAGCGCGCCGCGGAGCGCACCTCGGCCAGCTCGGCCTGCAACTTCTCCACCAGCCGGGCCGCCTCGGCCGCCGCACCCTCGGCGCCCGCCCGCTCGGCTTCCTCGCCGGCCTCGGCCACCAGCCGGCTCCACCCGGCGGAGCGCACCAGGTAGGCGGCCGCCGCCACGTCCATCGGGTCGGCGGCGCCCGGCACGGTGCCCGACTCCAGCGCCCTGACCAGGTCCGGCTGGCCCAGCCGCAGCCGCTCCGCTATCCGCGAGCGGAAGGCCGGCTCCGCCTCCAGGGCCGCCGCCAGCGCGGTCGCCGCGTACTTGGCCCGGCGCGCGGGGGTGAACTTGGCGTACTGGCGCAGCGACTGGGGCAGTTCCGCGAGCGGCAGCCCGCCCAGCGCGTCGGAGGCGAGGCCCACCACGCGCCGGCGCACGCCCTCGGGCAGCGGCCGGTCCAGCGTCTCCGCGTCGCCCGCGCCTGCGGCGTCCCCGCCGTCGCGCACCGACCCCTCGACGGCTGCCGCCGGGTCGTCACCGCCGCCGGACTCCTCGCCGGCGGCCGCCTCGGCCGGGGCCCCGGTGCCGGAGGGGGCGGCTCCTGCCGCGTCCGGCGCCTGCGCGTCCACAGCGGGCTGCCGCCCCTGCGGGCCGCCGGGCTCCTTCGCTGCGTCCACCACGTCCTCGGCTCCGATCCTGGTCCAGCGGGGTACGGCCCCGGCCGCCACCCCCGTCACACTCCGTACGTTCCCTCTGTATTGTCCCGTGCGGCGACCGGCCACGCCCTGCACCGCCCGCCGCACGGATCAGGCGGTCAGGCCTGCTCGGGGGCCTCGGCGCCATCGGCCGCGCCGGGGCGGGCCACCAGCTCGACCTGGTCGACCGCGTTGCACCAGCGGCAGCGCACCGACTCGACGGTTTCGCTGAGCACCTGGGTCTCCTCGACCTTCGACTCGCCGGCCAGGTCGAAGTGGAGGAACTCGGTGACCCGGGCGGTCCGGGTCACGTCGAAGCGGGTCAGGTTGCCGCAGAGCGTGCAGCGCCAGCGCGTCTCGGCGGTCAGGGCGGGGACGGTCATCGGGGGTCCTCTCGGGTGGTCCCTGAACGGGCTCAGGCGCTCCCCCCGGAGCCCCGGCGTCGGCGGCGGGAGGCGGGAATGCCCGGCCCAAGCCTATTGCCTGGGGCAACCTTCGCGGCCACCGGCCGACCGGCCCCCGCCGGTAGCCCACCTGCCGTAACCGCGCGGTGCCCGCCCGGTGCCGGAGGGATGCTGGGCCCATGGCGATCCCGGTCCTCCCCGCCCACCCCGGCGCGCGCCGCGGCCGGCCGGCCGGCACCGCCCCGGCCGTCTGCTACGCGCTGATCGCGCTCAACACCGCGGTCTTCCTGCTCGGACCGGCCGCCGGTCTCAACCCGCTCTACGGCCGCGGCCAGAGCCGGGTCTGCGCGGAGCAGCGCTACGAGCAGCGCTGGGGCGCCGTCCCCGCCGAACTGCTGACCGGGCGCCCCCTGACCGCCGGCCAGCTCGCCGAGGCCCCCGACCCGGTGCCCGGCTGCCCGGCCGCGCCGACCCCGGGCAAGCACCCGGCGCTCTCGGTGCTCAGCGCGCTGTTCCTGCACGCCGGCTGGCTGCACCTGCTCGGCAACCTGCTCTTCCTGCACGTCTTCGGACCGACCGTGGAGCGGCGGCTGGGGCGCTCCCGGTTCCTCCTCTTCTATCTGGCGTCCGGGGCGCTGGCCACCTACGGCTTCGCACTGGCCGAGGCGCACTCGGCGGACTCGACCAGGGTGCTGATCGGCGCCTCCGGGGCGATCTCCGCCGCGCTCGGCGCCTATCTGCGCTTCCACCCGCGGGCCAGGGTCACCACGCTCGTGCCGCTGCTGCTCTTCCTGCCGCTGCGCTTCCCGGCCTGGCTGGTGCTGGGGCTCTGGTTCGCCCTGCAGTGGTGGTCGGTGCACTCCGCCGGGCCCGGGGTGGCGTACCTGGTGCACGTGATCGGCTTCGCGGCCGGTTTCCTCTACGCCTGCACCCTCACCGAGCGCCGTCCGCGGGCCACCCGCCCCCGCGACGGTGCCGCCGACGCCCGATACCCTGGCGGCACCTCACAAAGGAGTACGCCACCGTGATCACCGCCATCGTCCTGATCAAGACCAGCGTCGACCGCATCCCGGAGATCGCCGAGGCGATCGCCGCCATCGAGGGCGTCAGCGAGGTCTACTCGGTGACCGGTGGCTACGACCTGGTCGCGATGGTGCGGGTGGCCCGGCACGACGACCTCGCCGAGGTGATCCCCGGCCGCCTCAACAAGGTCCCGGGCGTGGCCCACACCGAGACCCAGATCGCCTTCCGCACCTACTCCCAGCACGACCTGGAGGCCGCGTTCGCGATCGGCCTGGACGAGTAGGCCACGCCTTCGGGGGCTCAGCCCTCGCGGCGGGTGTCCGCCACGCAGCGACCGCCCTCGTTGCGGTAGGTCCAGGCCGCGCCGTCCGTGACCAGCTCGCGGACGGCGGTCAGGAACCGCTCCACGTGCTCGTCCGGGGTGCCCGCGCCGAAGCTCACCCGGATCGCGTTCAGGCTGCGCTCGCCGGGCAGCGACGGCTCCGGCGCGCCGCACTCCGAGGGCGCCGCCTCCTCGTCGCCGAGCAGGGTGCGCACCAGCGGGTGGGCACAGAACAGGCCGTCGCGGACCCCGATGCCGTACTCGGCGGACAGCGCGGCCGAGAAGTGCGAGCTGTTCCAGCCCCGGACGACGAAGGAGAGCACGCCCACCCGGTCCGATTCGGCGCCGAACAGGTTCAGCACCCGGACCTCCGGGATCTGCGCCAGCCCGTCCTTCAGCCGCGCGACCAGCTCCCGCTCGCGGGCCTCCAGCGCGTCGAACCCGGCCTCGGTGAGCGCCCGGCAGGCCGAGGCGATCGCGTAGGCGCCGATGACGTTGGGCGAGCCGGCCTCGTGCCGGGCCGGGCCGGTGTGCCACTGCACGGCCACCGAGCCGTCGGTCTCCCGGGCCACCGTGCGGGTGGCGCCGCCGCCGGCCAGGTACGGCTCGGCCTCGTCCAGCCAGTCGGCCCGGCCGGCCAGCACCCCGGCGCCGAACGGCGCGTACAGCTTGTGGCCGGAGAAGGCGATCCAGTCGACGTCCAGCTCGCGCACCGAGACCCGGTGGTGCGGGGCCAGCTGCGCGGCGTCCAGCACCACCCGGGCGCCGTGGCGGTGCGCGGTGCGGGTCAGCTCCGCGACCGGCCACAGCTCGCCGGTGACGTTGGAGGCGCCGGTGACGCAGAGCAGCTTCGGGCCCTCGGGCGCGCCGGCCAGCGCGGCGTCGAAGGCGGCGACCGCCTCGGCGTGCGAGCGGGGGGCGCGCAGGTAGGTGACGGGCAGGCCGGCGTGCGCCCAGGGCAGCAGCGAGGCGTGGTGCTCGGTCTCGAAGGCGAACACCTGGGTCCCGGCCGGGACGGCGCCGGCCAGCAGGTTGAGCGAGTCGGTGGTGGCGCGGGTGAAGACCACCTGGTCGCCCTCGCGCAGGTCGAGGAACTCGGTGACGGTGCGGCGGCTCTGCTCGAACAGGTCGGTGGAGAGCTGCGACAGGTAGCCGGCACCGCGGTGCACGCTGCCGTAGTAGGGGGCGTAGGCGGCGACGTCGTCCCAGACCCGCTGGAGCGCCGGGGAACTGGCGGCGTAGTCGAGCGCCGCGTAGCCGACCTTCTCGCCGTTGGCGAGCGGGACCTGGACGTCGTGGCCGAGGACCGGAAGCGGGGCGCGGAAGGAGGTGGCGAGGGACATGAGGATGCACTCCTGTGACGGGTCAGGGACCCCGGGAGTGCGTTCAGTCCGGCGTCCGCGCTTGCCACGCGGACCGATCGCCGCGTGACCCGGTCCTCACCCAGGGCACCCCGCCACGGACGGAGGGTTGCCGGACAGCCAGCTGGGGCTTGACGCTGTCGCTCATGACCTGGCGAAGACTCTAGGTCGCGTGCGTCCCGCGGTCAAACAGGAGTCCGTATCCCGGACAGCCGCAGGGGCCCGTGGGAGGTGTCTCCCACGGGCCCCGACTCCCGTGTCACGCCCGGGTGGTGGCCTCCGACCAGTGCTTCAGCAGATCGCGCGCCGCGCCCGAGTCGATCGCCGCGGCGGTGCGCCGCATCGCGGCCCCGAGCTGCTCGGCGAGCGGCGCGTCGGTCAGGTCGAGCGCCACCAGCGCGGCCGCCGAGTTCAGCAGCACCGCGTCCCGCACCGGCCCGTGCTCCCCGGCCAGCAGCCGGCGCGCGACCTCCGCGTTGTACGCCGGGTCCCCGCCGCGCAGCGCCTCGATGCCGACCGGCTCGATGCCGACGTCGCGCGGGTCGAAGGAGGTCTCGGTGACGTCGCCGTCCCGGACCACCCAGACCCGCGAGGTGGTGGTGACGGTCAGCTCGTCCAGCCCGTCGTCACCCCGGAAGACCAGCGCGCTGGCACCGCGCCGCGCCAGCACGCCGGCGATCAGCCCGGCGAGGCGGGTGTCGAAGCAGCCGATCGCGTGCGCGGTGACCCGGGCCGGATTGGTGAGCGGGCCGAGGATGTTGAAGGCGGTCGGCACCCCGAGCTCGCTGCGCGCCGGGCCGGCGTGCCGCATCGACGGGTGGAAGGTGGCCGCGAAGCAGAAGGTGAGCCCGACCTCCTCGGCCACCTCGGCGACCCGGCGCGGCCGCAGGTTCAGGCTGATGCCCAGCTTCTCCAGCACGTCCGAGGAGCCGCTGGCCGAGGAGGCGGCCCGGTTGCCGTGCTTGACCACCTTGGCACCGGCCGCCGCGGCGACGATCGCCGACATGGTGGAGATGTTGACGGTCTTGGCCCGGTCGCCGCCGGTGCCGACGATGTCCACCGCCGGGCCGGGGATGAGCAGCGGCTCCGCGTGGGAGTACATCGAGTCGACCAGACCGGAGATCTCGTCGACCGTCTCGCCCTTGGCCCGCAGCGCCACCATGAAGCCGGCGATCTGCACCGGGGAGGCCTCCCCGCTCATGATCCGGTCCATCGCCCACGCGGTGGCCGAGCGGTCGAGGTCCTCCCCCCGCAGCAGCGCCGACAGGATGTCCGGCCAGGTGCGGACCACCTGCGCGGGCTCGCTACCGCCGTTCGCAGGCTGCACGTTCACCATGACCGACTCCAGCTCTCGCTCCCCGCGGACGGGGAAGGACGTAGGGACGGAGTCAGCCTATCGAGCGGCGGGGCCCCGGGCTCCGCCGTTCACCCTTCTTCTCTTGTACTGAGACGCCGGCGTGAGACACCGGCCCCGCCCTAACGCGCGGCGGGCGTCCGCTTGGCCAGCCGGGCCCGCAGCAGGGTGGCGGCGGCCCCGGCCAGCGCCACCGGGTCCACCGGCTGGGAGATCGCCGCGTCGGCCCGGCTCCACGCCGCCAGCCAGGAGTCCTGCGGCCGGCCGATCAGCACCAGCAGCGGCGGGCAGCCGTAGATCTCGTCCTTCAACTGCCGGGCGAGCCCGAGCCCGCCGGCCGGAACCGCCTCGCCGTCCAGCACGCAGAGGTCCACCCCGCCCTTCTCCAGCGCCTTGAGCACCGCGGGGGTGGTCGCGCACTCCAGGTACTCCAGCTCCGGCAGGTCCTCCGCGGGCCTGCGGCCGAGAGCGGTCAGCACCTGCTCGCGGGTGGTGCGGTCGTGGCTGTAGACGAGAACGGTCAAGGTCTCGTCGGTCGTGTACGCCATGGGCCTGCTCCCTCACGTGTGATCCGGACCACGTTCGCCTCTCCCCGGATGCTACTCCCGATCACCCGCCGCCGAGCCCTTCCGGGGAGATCCTCCTCGGCCGGGCGCCCCCGCGACTGGTCCGGGCGGAGCACCGCGCGTCACCCCGCCCGCACAGACCACCCGTACGGCGGACGGGTGGTCTCTCCCCTTACTACCGACGGCCCCGAAGGGCCGTCGCGACACGCCGCGAAGGGCCCCGAAGAGGCCTTCCAACAACCGTCAGAAAAGGGACACGCCGCTGCTCAGCAGGGGTACCGACAGCCCATCGGGTGCCAGGGGGGCATACCGCACGCACCGGACACTCCGACGGACACCCCCCGGCGTGAAGACGGAATAAGGGACCGACATAATGTCCGTCGTGGCGACAGCAACAGCAGTAGAAACCGGGCACGCGCACGGATCGGTCAACCGGCCGAACATGGTCAGCGTCGGAACGATCGTCTGGCTCAGTTCCGAGTTGATGTTCTTCGCGGCCCTCTTCGCGATGTACTTCACGCTCCGCTCCGTCAAGGGGCCGGAGTTCTGGACCGAGAAGGCGCACGCCCTCAACGTGCCCTTCTCCTCGGTCAACACCACGATCCTGGTGCTCTCCTCGCTCACCTGCCAGCTCGGTGTCTTCGCCGCCGAGCGTGGGGACGTGAAGAAGCTCCGCTCGTGGTTCATCATCACCTTCGTGATGGGCGCGATCTTCATCGGCGGCCAGGTCTTCGAGTACACCGAGCTGGTCAAGAAGGACGGTCTGACGCTGTCCTCCGACCCGTACGGCACGGTGTTCTACCTGACCACCGGCTTCCACGGTCTGCACGTGACGGGTGGTCTGATCGCCTTCCTGCTGGTCCTGGGACGGACGTACGCAGCAAAGCGCTTCACGCACGAGCAGGCCACCGCCGCGATCGTGGTGTCGTACTACTGGCACTTCGTCGACGTCGTGTGGATCGGCCTCTTCGCGACCATCTACCTGATCAAGTAACCAGCTGATCAGGTCGCTGGCCACCGGCCTCGGGTCCCGCCCTCACCGGCGACGGCCCGATTTCGCCGGTGCCGACGCTCCCACCGACCGACCGCGCGCGCAGCCCTAGACAGGCAGCCTCGTGCCGGCCAGACCGGCCGCCGGGTGCACCCACCAGTCGACCAGATCCTGACACCGGGGTTATTCCGTGAAAAAGCTCTCCGCACGACGGCGCCACCCACTGGCGGCGCTGGTCGTCCTACTTCTCGCCCTGGCGGCAACCGGGGGGCTGTACGCCGCGTTCGCGCCCGCCGACAAGGCGCAGGCCGACGTCGCCGCGCAGTCGCTCGCGATCGACGAGGGCAAGAAGCTCTTCGCCGTGGGCTGCTCCTCCTGCCACGGCCTGAACGGCCAGGGCACCAGTGACGGTCCGAGCCTGGTCGGCGTCGGCTCCGCCGCGGTGGACTTCCAGGTGGCCACCGGCCGCATGCCTGCCCAGCAGCCCGGCGCCCAGGTGCCGCGCAAGCCGAACATCTACTCGCAGGCGGAGATCGACCAGCTCGCCGCCTTCGTCGCCTCGCTCGGCCCCGGCCCGGTGACGCCGACCGATGAGCAGTTCACCTCGACCAACCCCGAGGACCTTGCCAAGGGTGGCGAGCTGTTCCGCACCAACTGCGCCCAGTGCCACAACTTCGCCGGCCAGGGCGGTGCCCTGACCCAGGGCAAGTACGCCCCGTCGCTGGAAGGCGTGGACGCCAAGCACATCTACGAGGCCATGCAGACCGGCCCGCAGAACATGCCCTCGTTCCCGGACAGCATCATGCCCGAGGAGCAGAAGAAGCAGATCGTGGCCTTCGTACGCCACACCACCAACGATGAGCCCAACCCCGGCGGTCTCACGCTCGGCAGCCTCGGTCCGGTGACCGAGGGTCTGTTCGGCTGGATCTTCGGTCTCGGCGCGCTCATCGCGGTCGCGATCTGGGTCGCCGCCCACACCACCAAGGCCAAGAAGTCATGAGCCACGACATGTCAGAAGAGAAGCTCCCGGAGTCGCACGGCTCCGCCGGGCACCACGAGGTTGCCGCCCACGGTGACCCGTTCGCCGACCCCGGCCTGCCGGCCCACGAGCCGCGCCGCACCGACATCGACGAGCGGGCCGCCAAGCGGGCCGAGCGCCAGGTGTCGCTGATGTTCGTCGTGTCGATGATCGCCACCGTCGGCTTCATCGCCTCGTACGTGGCCATCGACCCGGACAAGATCGTCTACATCTGGCCGCTGGGCCACGTCAGCGCGATGAACTTCGCGCTCGGCATGACCCTCGGCGTCGCCCTGTTCCTGATCGGCGCGGGCGCGGTCCACTGGGCCCGCACCCTGATGTCGGACCACGAGATCCCGGCCGAGCGTCACCCGATCGAGGCCGACGACGAGGTCCGCGCCGACGTCATCGAGCAGTTCAAGACCGGTGCCGCGGAGTCCGGCTTCGGCCGCCGCAAGATGATCCGCAACACCCTCATCGGTTCGATGGCGCTGGTCCCGCTCTCCGGCGTGGTCCTGCTCCGCGACCTGGGCCCGCTGCCCGAGGACAAGCTTCAGCACACCGGCTGGGACGAGGCCACCGAGGCCAAGCCCCTGCAGCTGATCAACATGAACACCAACCTGCCGATGAAGGCCGAGGACATCATCCAGGGCTCCCTGGTGTTCGCGATGCCCGAGGGTCTGACCACGCACTCCGAGGACTTCCAGGTTCGCATCGCGAAGGACGCCCTCATGCTGGTGCGCATCGCGCCGGAGGACATCAAGGACGAGAAGTCCAAGGAGAAGGGTTTCGAGGGCATCCTCGCCTACTCCAAGATCTGCACCCACGTCGGTTGCCCGATCAGCCTGTACGAGCAGCAGACCCACCACGCGCTCTGCCCGTGCCACCAGTCGACCTTCGACCTGGCGGACGGCGCGCGCGTCATCTTCGGCCCGGCCGGCCACCCGCTGCCGCAGCTGAACATCACCACTGACGAGAAGGGCTTCCTGGTCGCCCACGGCGACTTCGACGAAGCCGTCGGCCCGAGCTTCTGGGAGCGTGCTCGATGAGCAGTGCGAGCAGCACCAAATCCGGCGCCGCCAAGCCGGCCAGCACGCGCGCCAAGCCCGCGAACAAGTGGGAGGCCGCGGCCGACTGGACGGACGGCCGGCTGGGGATCTACTCCCTCGCCAAGGCCAACCTGCGCAAGATCTTCCCGGACCACTGGTCCTTCATGCTGGGCGAGATCTGCCTCTACACCTTCGTCATCATCATCCTGACCGGCGTCTACCTGACGCTGTTCTTCAAGCCCTCGATGGGCGAGGTCATCTACAACGGCTCGTACGTGCCGCTCAAGGGCCTCCCGATGTCCGAGGCCTACGCCTCGACGGTCGACATCAGCTTCGAGGTGCGCGGCGGTCTGCTGGTCCGCCAGATCCACCACTGGGCCGCCCTGGTCTTCGTGGCGGCGATGCTGGTGCACATGATGCGCGTCTTCTTCACCGGCGCGTTCCGCAAGCCCCGCGAGGTCAACTGGGTCTTCGGCTTCCTGCTGCTGGTCCTGGGCATGTTCGACGGCTTCTTCGGCTACTCGCTGCCGGACGACCTGCTGTCGGGCACCGGTATCCGCTTCATGGAAGGCGCGATCCTCGCCGTCCCACTGGTGGGCACCTACATCCAGATGTTCCTGTTCGGCGGCGAGTTCCCGGGCACCGAGATCGTGCCCCGGTTCTTCACCATCCACGTGCTGCTGATCCCGGGCATCATGCTCGGCCTGCTGGTGGCGCACCTGATCCTGGTCTTCTACCACAAGCACACCCAGTGGGCGGGCCCGGGCAAGACCGAGAAGAACGTCGTCGGCATGCCGCTGATGCCGGTCTACATGGCCAAGGCCGGCGGCTTCTTCTTCCTGGTGTTCGGCGTCATCGCCGCCATCTCGGCGATCGCCACCATCAACCCGGTCTGGTCGGTCGGCCCGTACCGCGCGGACCAGGTGTCCACGGACGCCCAGCCCGACTGGTACATGGGCTTCTCCGAGGGTCTGATCCGCCTGATGCCGGGCTGGGAGATCGGCCTGTGGGGCCACACCCTCAACCTGGGTGTCCTGGTCCCGCTGGCGATCTTCCCGCTGGTGCTGGTCTCGATCGCGGTCTACCCGTTCATCGAGGGCTGGATCACCGGTGACAAGCGCGAGCACCACATCCTGGACCGCCCGCGCAACGCCCCGGTCCGCACCGCGCTGGGCGCCGCCTGGATCAGCCTCTACCTGATCCTGCTGGTCGCCGGCGGCAACGACCTGTTCGCCACCCACCTGCACCTGTCGATCAACTCGGTCACCTACTTCGTCCGCGTCGGCTTCTTCGTCATCCCGGTCGTGGTCTTCATCGTCACCAAGCGCTGGTGCCTCGGCCTCCAGCGCCGGGACAAGGAGAAGGTGCTGCACGGCCGCGAGACCGGCGTCATCAAGCGCCTGCCGCACGGCGAGTTCATCGAGGTGCACGCCCAGCTGCCGCAGCAGGACCTGCACAAGCTCACCGCGCACGAGCAGGTCCAGCCGTACGAGCTGCCGGCCGAGACCGACGAGAACGGCGTGGCCCGCAAGGCCGGCGTCCTCTCCCGGACCCGGGCCAAGCTCGCCCGCGGCTTCTACGGCGAGGGCAGCCAGATCCCCAAGCCGACCGCCGAGGAGCACCACGAGATCACCAGCGGCCACGGCCACCACTGATCCCGTACGCACCCCCGCGTCACTCCCGAGGGCCGCTGACCAGAGTTCTTCTGGTCGGCGGCCCTCGGGCTTTGCCGTACCCGCGCCCCTCCCCCGAAGCGAACCCCAGGAGCCCACCGTGCAGCTGTCCGTCGACCCGGCCTCGGCCACTCCCCCGTACGAGCAGATCCGCGCCCAGATCGCCGAGCAGGCCCGCACCGGCGAGCTGGCCACCGGGCTGCGGCTGCCCACCGTCCGCGCGCTGGCCGAGACGCTCGGGCTGGCCGCCGGAACGGTCGCCCGCGCCTACCGGGAGCTGGAGGCGGACGGGGTGGTGGAGACGCACGGCCGGCGCGGCACCCTGATCGCCGCGGTCGGCGACTCCGCGCACCGGCTGGCCGCCGCGGCCGCCGCCGAGTACGCCGAGCGGGCCCGGCGGCTCGGCGTGCCGCTCGCGGACGCCCTGGCCGCCGTGGACGGCGCGCTGCGGGTGGCGTACCGGGACGACGCCGCGGAGGGCTAGCGGACCTGCGCGGCCCCGTCAGAGCTGCGGGGCGATCATCCCGGTGGCGGGCGCCCGGGTGACCGGGGCGGTGGTGCTGACGGGCCCGCCGAGGGCGCTGTGGCCGAGCCACTCGGCCCAGGTGATGTTCCAGTCGCCGAAGCCGTTGCCGAACGGCTCCATGGTCTTGCCACGGCTGTTCACCACCGTCACCAGGTCCCCCACCCTGGTGTTCTGGTAGAACCAGCGGGCGTTCTCGGTGCTCATCCCGGTACAGCCGTGGCTGACGTTCTCCACGCCCTGGGAGCCCACCGACCAGGGCGCGGCGTGCACGTACTCGCCGCTCCAGGTGACCCGGGTGGCCCACTCGACGTCGAGGTCGTAGGACTCCTCGCTGCCGGCCGCTATGCCGATCGTCTCGCCGCTCATCCGGACCTTGCGCTCCTGGCCCAGCACCACCTTGACGCCGTTGCGGGTGTCGAAGCCGGGCTTGCCGGTGGTCACCGGCATCGTCCGGACCACCTGGCCGTCGCGCTTGAGGGTCAGCTGGTGCGCGGCCGCGTCCACCACCGTCTCGACGCGCTCGCCGATCCGCAGCGCCAGGGCGGCCCGGTCGCCGCCGTACAGGCCCTCGGAGATCCGGCTGCCGGTGGCCTCGAAGACCAGGCTGACGGTGGTTCCGGTGGGCCAGTAGTCCTCGGGACGGAAGTGCACGTTCCGGTCGTCCACCCAGTACCAGCCGCCGGTGACGGCGGGCTGCGAGACGACCGTCAGCGCGCGCTCCACCTCCTGGCGGGCCTGCGGCTCCTTGACCGCCTCGGAGAGCTGGACGGTGAGCGGCTGGCCCACGCCGTAGACGCCGCTGCCGGAGGAGTCCGGGCCGAGCTTGGCGGTCAGCAGGTGCTGGGCGGCCAGGGTGGAGAAGCCCGCGGTGGTCTCGCCGCGGCCGCCGCGGCCGTCGTCGGCGGCGATCCGCACGGTGTAGGAGGTGGCGGCCTTGAGCCGTCCGGTGGTCTGCCAGCTGCGCTGGTCCTCGGACAGCCGCCCGGCGACCACCCGCCCGTCCGGGCCGACGACGGTGACGTCGGTCAGCCGGCTGCCCGGCTCGGCGGTCACCGTGAGCGGCTGGGCGGGGTCCGCCCGCTCGGTGACGGACAGGTGCACCAGCGCGGCGGCGTCGACCTTGCGGACCGCCCCGCCGTCGTCGCCGCCGGAGGTGCAGCCCGCCAGCGGGACCAGTACGACGAGGGCCAGCGTGATGCCACCGAGACCCGCGATTCCGCGTCTGTCGGCCATGACCGCCTCCCGGGGTTTCGCACGATTGGTCAGATCGTAGGAACCGCCTCCGGCCGAGCGACAACCGAATGGGGCGCCGTTGGGCCGCCGGGGTGAGGCCGTCACTCCGGGGACGCAACAGGGCCGGGCATCCCGTGCGGGATGCCCGGCCCTGTGCGAGGGGAGCCAGTGCCTACTGGTTCTGGTTCTCGCCCCGGTAGAACTCGAAGACCCAACCGAACAGACCGATCAGGATGATCGGCAGCGACCAGAACATCAGCCACCAGCCGAAGATCACGCCGAGGAAGGCGAGCGCGCCGCCGACCGCGAGCGAGAGCGGCTGCCAGCTGTGCGGGGCGAAGAAGCCCAGCTCGCCGGAGTCGTCCGCGACCTCGGCCTCGGGGTTGTCACCCGCGCCGCTGTCCACCCGGCGGGCGGTGAAGGCGAGGTAGTAGCCGATGAAGGCGCACAGGCCGAAGGCGAGGAACAGCGCGGTGGTACCGGCGGCCTCGATGCCGTGGTCGGAGCTGTTGGTCCACAGGCCGTAGGTGATCGCCATGGCCAGCACGAAGACCGACAGGCCCAGGAAAATCTTGCCCTGTTCCTTCATCGGGCGTCACCCTCCTTCTTGCCCTTGCCCAGCTGCGGGGCGTCGTACTTCGCCGGGGTCACACCGGCGAGGTGCTTGGCCGGCTCGCCGTGGTTCTCCAGGTAGTCCAGCGCGGCGATCTCCGGGTAGTGGAGGTCGAAGGCCGGGGATTCGGAGCGGATCCGGGGCAGGGTGAGGAAGTTGTGCCGCGGCGGCGGGCAGGAGGTCGCCCACTCCAGCGAGCGGCCGTAGCCCCACGGGTCGTCGACCTCGATCTTCTCGCCGTACTTGGCGGTCTTCCAGACGTTGTAGAGGAACGGCAGGATCGACAGACCGAGCAGGAACGAACCGATGGTCGAGACGGTGTTCAGGGTGGTGAACCCGTCGGCGGCCAGGTAGTCGGCGTAGCGGCGGGGCATGCCCTCCGCGCCGAGCCAGTGCTGCACCAGGAAGGTGGCGTGGAAGCCGAAGAACAGCGTCCAGAAGGTGACCTTGCCGAGGCGCTCGTCCAGCATCTTGCCGGTCATCTTCGGCCACCAGAAGTGGAAGCCGGCGAACATCGCGAAGACGACGGTGCCGAAGACCACGTAGTGGAAGTGGGCGACGACGAAGTACGAGTCCGAGACGTGGAAGTCGATCGGCGGGGAGGCCAGCAGCACACCGGTCAGACCACCGAAGAGGAAGGTCACCAGGAAGCCGACGGTCCACAGCATCGGGGTCTCGAAGCTGAGCGAGCCCTTCCACATGGTGCCGACCCAGTTGAAGAACTTCACACCGGTCGGGACGGCGATGAGGAACGTCATGAAGGAGAAGAACGGCAGCAGCACCTGGCCGGTGACGTACATGTGGTGGGCCCACACCGTCACGGACAGACCGGCGATCGCGATGGTGGCCGCGATCAGGCCGGAGTAGCCGAACATCGGCTTGCGGCTGAAGACCGGGATGATCTCCGACACGATGCCGAAGAACGGCAGCGCGATGATGTACACCTCGGGGTGGCCGAAGAACCAGAACAGGTGCTGCCAGAGCAGCGCACCGCCGTTGGCCGGGTCGAAGACGTGCGCCCCGAACTTGCGGTCCGCCTCCAGGGCGAACAGCGCGGCGGCCAGGACCGGGAAGGCCAGCAGGATCAGCACCGCGGTCAGCAGGACGTTCCAGGTGAAGATCGACATCCGGAACATCGTCAGGCCGGGGGCCCGCATGCAGATGATCGTGGTGATGAAGTTGACCGCACCCAGGATGGTGCCGAAGCCGGAGAAGGCCAGACCCATGATCCACATGTCGGCGCCGATGCCCGGCGAGCGGACCGCGTCCGACAGCGGCGCGTAGGCGAACCAGCCGAAGTCGGCGGCACCCTGCGGGGTGATGAAGCCGGCGACGGCGATCAGCGAGCCGAACAGGTACAGCCAGTAGGCGAACATGTTCAGACGCGGGAACGCGACGTCGGGCGCGCCGATCTGCAGCGGCATGATCCAGTTCGCGAAACCGGCGAACAGCGGCGTCGCGAACATCAGCAGCATGACCGTGCCGTGCATCGTGAACGCCTGGTTGAACTGCTCGTTCGACAGGATCTGGGTCCCCGGACGAGCCAGCTCGGCACGCATGACCAGCGCCAGCACGCCGCCGATCAGGAAGAACGCGAACGACGTCGCCAGGTAGAGCGTGCCGATCGTCTTGTGGTCAGTGGTGGTGAGCCACTTGATGATGGTGGAACCCGGCTTCCGGGTCCGCTGCGCCCCGACCGTGACGGCCCCGGCGCCCCCGCCGGCCGCGGCGGGCTCGTTGAGGATGGTCACTTCTCTTCACTTCCCATGGTCGTGATGCCGGAGGGCACCGCGCCGGTCTGACCCTTGGCCCGCAGGTCCTTCAGGTGCTGGTCGTACTCGGCACGGTCGACGACCTTCACGTTGAACAGCATGCGCGAGTGGTCGACGCCGCAGAGCTCGGCGCACTTGCCCATGTACTCACCCTTGACGGTCGGGGTGACCTCGAACTTGTTGACCACACCCGGCACGACGTCCATCTTCATCATGAAGTTGATGGGCCAGAAGTCGTGGATCACGTCACGAGAGGTGAGGCGGAACTGCACCGTCTCGTCGACCGGCAGGTACAGGGTCGGCGGCTCGCCGGGGGTACCCACCTCGTACGCGGCCTCCTGGTTGGCCGGGTCCGGGGTCTCGGTGTTCTCGTAGTTGAACGCCCAGCTCCACTGGAAGCCCACCACGTTGACGGTGTGCTGGGGCTTCTCGGAGACGGCGATCAGCTTCGACTCGTCGCGGGCGACGAAGTAGAAGAGGACCGACACGATGATGATCGGGACCGCGGTGTAGAGCGCCTCGATGGGCACGTTGTACCGGGTCTGCGGGGGGACCTGCACGCCGGTGCGGCTGCGCCGGTGGAAGATCACGCTCCAGATGATCAGACCCCACATCAGTACGCCGACCACCAGCGCCGCGATCCAGGAGCCCTGCCACATGTGGAGGACCATCGGCCCTTCCTTGGTGACGGGGCTCGGGAGGCCAAGCCTGGGGAGGTCGTTGGCCGAGCAGCCGGTGGCGGTCGCGATGACGAGGCCCAGTGCCAGCGCCTGAGGCAGCTTCCGCCGCATCGTGCGCCGCGGCGAGCGGTCGGAGCCGTTGGGACTCACGTAGCGCCTTCCCGAAGTCTCGCCCGCCTTCGCGTCGCCCCGGGGAGGCTTCCCCTCCTCGGCGACCCGTCCACGGGCACGGTTTGAATGCTTATGCGGGCCAAACCCTACTCCAGCCTTATGCGCTGCTGACGGGCAGGTCCCGGTAACGCGCCGCCCGGACACCCGATCAGGCCCGGCAGGGGCTGCGCCGCAGGTCATCCTAGGCATTCGGGGTCCGTACGCCCGATCGGGGGATGACCTCGGACAACGTGTATGACGCCCCGTCGGACGCGGACTATCCGGACATTCTGGATGATCGACTGACGACCGTTGAGCCGCCGCCGGAGCCCGGAACACACCCGGGAGTGTCGTTAAATGTGACCGTGTACTTCGATGTGGCCTCCACCGCACCGCTCCACCCCGTCGCCCGGCAGGCGCTGACCGCCGCCCTCGACGAGGGGTGGGCCGACCCGGCCCGGCTCTACCGCTCCGGGCGGCAGGCCCGGATGCTGCTGGACGCCGCCCGGGAGACCGTGGCCGGGGTGCTCGGCTGCCGGGCCGACGAGATCTCCTTCACCGCCAGCGGCACCCAGGCCGTCCAGCTCGGGGTGCTGGGCGCGCTGCACGGCAACCGGCGGCGCGGCCGGCACCTGGTGCACTCCGCCGTCGAGCACTCCAGCGTGCTGCACACCGCGGAGCGCCACGAGGCGGCGGGCGGCGAGGTGACCTCGGTTCCGGTGGACCGGCTCGGCCGGGTCGACCCGGCGGCGTTCGCGGCGGCGCTGCGGCCGGACACCGCGCTCGCCGTGCTGCAGTCCGCCAACCACGAGGTGGGCACCGTGCAGCCGGTCGCCGAGACCGCCGACCGCTGCGGGGACGTGCCGCTGCTGGTGGACGCCGCGCAGAGCGCCGGGCGGGTGGACGTGCCGGCCGGCTGGTCGCTGCTGGCGGCCAGCGCGCACAAGTGGGGCGGGCCGGCCGGGGTCGGGGTGCTCGCGGTGCGCAAGGGCGTGCGGTACGCCTCGCCGCTGCCCGCCGACGAGCGCGAGGGCGGCCGGGTGCCGGGGTACGTCAACGTGCCGGCGATCGTCGCGGCGGCGGCCTCGCTGCGGGCGGTGCGGGCCGAGGCCGAGCGGGAGAACGCCCGGCTGCACCAGTTGGTCGAGCGGATCCGGGCCCGGGTGCCGCGGCTGGTGCCCGAGGTCGAGGTGGTCGGCGACCCGGTGCGGCGGCTGCCGCACCTCGTCACCTTCTCCTGCCTGTACGTGGACGGCGAGGTGCTGCTCGGCGAGCTGGACCGGGCCGGGTTCGCGGTCTCCTCCGGCTCCTCGTGCACCTCCTCGACGCTGACGCCCAGCCATGTGCTGGCGGCGATGGGGGTGCTCACCGAGGGCAACGTCCGGGTCTCGCTGCCGTTCGGCACCGGGGAGGCGGACGTCGAGCGGTTCCTGACCGTGCTGCCGGAGGTGGTGGCGGGCGTCCGGGCGCCGCTGGGGCTGGACCTGGCGCCGCCGGCGGGGGCCGGGGAGGCGTCCGACGGGACGCTCACCATCGACGCGCTGGGCAAGCGGTGCCCGCTGCCGGTGATCGAGCTGGCCAAGCGGATCGGCGAGGTGCCGGTGGGCGGGACGGTCGCGGTGCTGGCCGACGACGAGGCGGCCCGGCTGGACGTCCCGGCCTGGTGCGCGATGCGCGGGCAGGAGTACCTGGGCGAGGCCCCGGCCGCCGGGTACGGCGGCGACCGGGGCTCGGCCTACCTGGTGCGGCGGGTCAGCTGACCAGGTGCGCGCCGACCTCGGCGCCGGCGGCCTCGCCGTAGGCGGCGGTGAAGCGCTGCAGGAAGTCGTGCGGGCGCAGCTCGTACTCCTGGGTGCCGACGGTCTCGATCACCAGGGTGGCGAGCATGCAGCCGACCTGGGCGGCGCGCTCCAGCTCCAGGTCCCAGGAGAGGCCGGCCAGGAAGCCGGCGCGGAAGGCGTCGCCGACGCCGGTCGGGTCGGCCTTGGCGGTCTCGGGGGCGCAGCCGACCACCACCGGGGCCTCGCCCTTGCGCTCGATCCGGACGCCCTTGCTGCCCAGGGTGGTCACCCGGGTGCCGACCCGGGTGAGGATCTCGTCGGAGTCCCAGCCGGTCTTGGTCTCGATCAGCGCGGCCTCGTACTCGTTGGTGAAGAGGTACGCGGCGCCGTCGACGATCTCGCGGATGTCGTGGCCGTCGAGGCGGGCCAGCTGCTGGGAGGGGTCGGCCGCGAAGGCGTAGCCGCGGGTGCGGCACTCCTGGGTGTGGCGGACCATCGCCTGCGGGTCGTCGGCACCGATCAGCACCAGGTCGAGGCCGCCGACGCGGTCGGCGATCGGCTGGAGCTCGATGTTGCGGGCCTCGGCCATCGCCCCGGTGTAGAACGAGGCGATCTGGTTGTGGTCCTCGTCCGTGGTGCACATGAAGCGCGCGGTGTGCCGGGTCTCGGAGATGTGGACGGAGCGGCAGTCCACGTTGTTGCGCTCCAGCCAGCTGCGGTACTCGGCGAAGTCCGCACCGGCGGCGCCGACCAGGACCGGGCGCAGGCCCAGGACACCCATGCCGAAGGCGATGTTCGGCGCGACGCCGCCGCGGCGGATGTCGAGGGTGTCGACCAGGAAGGACAGCGACACGGTGTGCAGCTGCTCGGCGACCAGCTGGTCGGCGAACCGGCCGGGGAAGGTCATCAGGTGGTCGGTCGCGATCGAGCCGGCGACGGCGATACGCACGGGGTCTCCTCAGGATGGCGGCGGGGCCATGGGGCAACGGAGTGGAACCCACCCACGGTACCCGGCGGAGGCGGGGCGCCAGCAAGAGCGCGAACACTCCGGGTGCGGTCGGCTGTCACCCGTCGTCCCCGAACGTGTACTACCCTCCGGTAGCTCTGGTGGGCCCCGGTCCGCCCGGCCTAGGGTCGCAGGGGAGGGGCCGCCCTTCCGGCCCCCGCCCAGGCCCGTGGCGCCGCTGCCACGGCACGGTGGATCGGAGTGATGGCCGATGATGCCCAGTCACCACCCGCTGCGGGTTCCGCCCGCCCTGCGCGGCGACGCGGACGGCGAGTCGCTGGACGCGCTGGTGGACTCCTCGCGACGGCTGCGGCGGTTCTGGCCGCTGCTGGCGACCGGCGGGCAGGACAGCGCGCCGGCCCGGTCCGGCTTCCAGGTCTCCTCCGGGGCGCAGCGACTGGTCGCGGGGATGCCCGAGTACGGTCCCTGAGCCGGCTCTCCGGACGGGGCGCGGGCCCCGAGGGGCGGACGGGGAACCGGGATCGTCCGGGGCACGTCACATCCGCGCGGTGCGGCCGGCACGGAGCGCCGCCGAACCCTCGGGAGGATGTGCAGATGGATCTGGAGACCATGCCCCGGCGTTCCGGCCGGGTGCGCGCGACGGCACTGGCGGGCCTCGCGCTGGCGGCGGTGGCCGTGGTGGCCGGGTGCGGCGGCGGGACCACGGCGGGCTCGGACACGGCGGGCTCCGGCGCGGAGCGGGCGTCGGCGGGCGCGTCCGCCTCCGCCGAGCCGGGCACCGCGACCGCCCCTACCGCCCCTACCGCCCCGGTCGATCCGGCCGCCCCCGCGTCGACGGCAGCGCCGACGGGCGCGCCGTCCGCCCCGGCTCCGGCGCCGGTGACCACGCCGCCCGCCGATCCCTCGGCCACCGCGCCCGACCCCCGGCCGACCGGCCCGGACACCGCCGCCACCGGCCCGGCGTCGACCCCGTTCCCGGCGGCCACTCCCCCGGGCCTGGGCGGCAACGGCATCGCGGTGGGCGAGCCGGCGCCGAACGGGACGGGGAACGGCCCGCAGGCGCAGCCGGCGGTCACCTACCGGGCGGACGGCAACCGGCTGACGGTCTGGTTCTACGGCGGGGTCTGCGAGCGGTACGCGCTCAAGGCGGACGAGTCGAAGCCCGGCCGGGTGGACATCCGGGTGACCACGGCGGCGCCGGTGCCGGCCGGGCAGGACTGCGTCGCGGTGGCCCGGCGGCAGACGGTGACGGCCGATCTCAAGCAGCCGCTGCGGGGCCGGACGGTGACCGACCTGGCGACCGGGCAGGAGGTTCCGCTGGAGGCGGACGCCAAAGCCGGCCCGGACCCGGTGGTCCCGGACGTCCCGGGCGCCCCGTGACCGCGTGAGCCCGTGACCGCGTGAGCGGTGCCCGGACACGACGAGGGCGGCCCCGGCAATCCGGGGCCGCCCTCGGTTAAGACCATTAGCTGAACGAGTCGCCGCAGGCGCAGGAGCCGGTGGCGTTCGGGTTGTCGATCGTGAAGCCCTGCTTCTCGATGGTGTCCACGAAGTCGACGGTGGCGCCGCCCAGGTACGGGGCGCTCATCCGGTCGGTGACGACCTTGACGCCGTCGAAGTCCTTGACCACGTCGCCGTCGAGCGACCGCTCGTCGAAGAACAGCTGGTAACGCAGGCCGGAGCAGCCACCGGGCTGGACGGCGACGCGCAGCGCGAGGTCGTCCCGGCCTTCCTGCTCCAGCAGGGCCTTGACCTTGCCCGCGGCGGCGTCGGTGAGGAGGATGCCACCCTCTACGGTGGTCTCGTCCTTGACGGTCATCTGCTTACTCCCGGTCTTGACGACGGTCTGCCGCCAATGCCAACCGACGGCCGCCCGGTTTCATTTCCCGGACGGCGGGTGTTTTCGGCGGCTTCGTGGCGGCGCGTTTCCGTGGGCCGGGCGTGCACCCGCTCCCTCTACGCTCCCCATGCTCGCACACCGGCGGACACGGGTCACCGTCCGAGCGGACCGATCGGGGCGAACCGGCCCCGCGGCGGCGCCCGGGCCGCCAGGATGGTGGGCATGATCCTGCGCCCGGTCCAGGACACCGCCGCCGACGCGGAGGTCGTCCAGTACGTCGCCCGTGCCGCGTTCGCCTCCCTCCCCGACGCCCCGGCGGAGGCCGGGCCGCCCCGGCCGTCCGTGTACCAGCTGGCCAGGACGAGACACCTGGCCCGCACCGATCCGCAGGGCTGCTGGATCGCCGAGCTCGACGGCGAGCCGGTCGGTGCGGTGCTGTCGCTGCGCCGCGAGGGCGTCTGGGTGCTGGCGCTGCTGGTGGTGCTGCCTCAGGCGCAGGGCAAGGGGGTGGGCCGGCTGCTGCTGGACCGGGGCCTGGCGTACGGGCGCGGCTGTCTGCGCGGCATGCTGTGCGCCTCGCCGTCGCCGGCGGCCGTGCGCCGCTACCGGCTGGCGGGGTTCACGCTGCACCCGGCGATGCAGCTGACCGGGCGGGTGGACCGGTCCGGGCTGGTCGATCCGGGGGACATCCCGGTGCACCGGGGCAACGCGACGCACCTGCACCTGCTGGACTCGGTGGACCGGCGCCAGCGCGGCTCCGCGCACGGGCCGGACCACGAGCTGCTGCTCGCCCACTGCGAGGAGCTGCTGATCGCGGACGCGCTGGCGGGCAGCGGCTACTGCTACCGGGACGGCGGCGAGGTGAAGCTGCTGGCGGCCACCTCGAAGCGGATCGCCACCCGGCTGCTGCGCGAGGCGCTGGCCCGGGTGCCGGAGGGCGTGGAGGCCCGGGTGGAGGCACTCACCGCGGAGCAGGAGTGGGCGCTGGACGTCGGCCTGGAGGTGGGCCTGACCGTGGAGACCCGGGGCTTCGTGGGCCTGCGCGGGATGCGCCCGCCGGCGACGTACGTGCCGAACGGCGGGCTGCTGTGAGGCACACCCCCGGAACGGCGGGACCCCCGCCGCGGCGGGTGCCGGGCGGGGGTCCGTCGGTGCGTGCGGATCACGCCATGGTGTCGAGGATCTCGCGGACCATCTCCATGGTGGTGCCCGGGTGCAGGAAGGCGAAGCGGGCGACGGTCTCGCCGTCCCAGCCGGTGGGGGTGACGAAGCCGATCTGGTCCGCGAGCAGCTGCTGCGACCAGCGGTAGTAGTCGTCGTTGGTCCAGCCCTTGCGCTTGAAGCAGACCGCGGAGAGCTGCGGGTCGAACAGCAGCTCCAGGTGGTCGCTCTCGCGGATCAGCCGCGCGGTCTCCCGAGCGAGCGTGAGGCCGGCCTCGATGGCGTCGGTGTACGCCTGGACGCCGTGCACGGCGAGCGAGAACCAGAGCGGCAGGCCGCGGGCGCGCCGGGTCAGGTGGTAGGCGTAGTCGGTGGGGTTCCACTCGTCGCCCTCGGTGTGCAGGACGTCCAGGTAGGAGGCGTCCTGGGTGTGCACGGCGCGGGCGAGCTGGGGGTTGCGGTAGATCAGCGCGGCGCAGTCGAACGGCGCGAAGAGCCACTTGTGCGGGTCGACGACGAAGGAGTCGGCGTGCTCGATGCCGTTGTAGCGCTCCCGGACGGAGGGGGCGAACAGGCCCGCGCCGCCGTAGGCGCCGTCCACGTGGAACCAGAGGCCGTGCTCGCGGGCGGCCTCGGCCAGGCCCTGGAGGTCGTCGACGATGCCCTCGTTGGTGGTGCCGGCGGTGCCGACGACGGCGATCACGGTCTCCGGGTTCGGGTCGGCGGCCAGCGCCGCGCGCAGCGCCTCGCCGGTGAAGCGGCGGTTCACGGTCGGCACCTTGAACGCCTCGACGCCGATGATGTTGAAGGTGTTCTTGACCGAGGAGTGCACCTGGTCGGCGACGGCGATCCGCAGCCGGGCCTCCGGCCCGACGCCGAGCCTGCGGCGGGCGGTGTCGCGGGCGACCACCAGCGCGGAGAGGTTGCCGGCCGAGCCGCCGGAGACGAAGACGCCGCCGGCCGACTCGGGCATGCCCGCGCGGTCCGCTATCAGGCGCAGCACCTGGTTCTCGGCGGCGATCGCGCCGGCCGCCTCCAGCCAGGAGATGCCCTGGAGCGAGGCGCAGGAGACGACCATGTCGAAGAGCAGCGCGGCCTTGGTGGGGGCGCACGGGATGAAGGACAGGTAGCGCGGGCTGTCGGCGGAGATCACCGCGCGGGAGAGCTCGTGGTCGTAGAGCTTGAGCACGTCGGCCGCGTTGTTGCCGTCCTGGTTGAGCAGGCCGGACAGCCGGGCGCGCAGGTGCTCGCCGTCACCGGGGTGGTCGAGCGGGACGGGGTCGTACTGCAGCCGCTCGCGCATGTAGTCGAAAACCAGGTCGACCAGGTCGCTGTCGGGCCGGTGCATGCGGTCGGGGGCTGCGGACACGGGTGTCCCTCTCGGCTGTGGGGTGTCGGGGAGGGTCCGGCGGCACGGGGATCGGCACCGCGCGGCCGGACATGATCAGCGTAGGCAGCGACGGGCCCCGGCCGCGCGTCGGAACGCGGCCGGTCGGGCAGCTTTCGGGCGTCTTCGACGGGGCGTGCGCAGGATTCCTGCGCGGGCCCCGGAGGGGTCAGCCGATGAGCTGGGAGAGGACGACGGAGGAGCGGCTGCGCTGGACGCCGGGCTCGCGGCGGATCCGCTCGATGACCGCCTCCAGGTGCCGCATGTCGCCGGCCCGCAGGTGGACCAGCGCGTCCGGGTCACCGGTGACCGTCCAGGCGGCGACCACCTCGGGGAACTGGCGCAGGCTGGCGAGGATCTCCTCGGGGGCGGTCCGCTCGCGGCAGTAGACCTCGACGAAGGCCTCGGTCTGCCAGCCGAGCACCGAGGGGTCGAGCACCACGGTGAAGCCGCGGACCACCCCGCGGGCCCGCAGCCGGTCGATCCGGCGGCGCACGGCGGTGGCGGAGAGGTTCACCTGGAGGCCGATCTCCGCGTAGGAGGCGCGGCCGTCCCCGGCCAGCCGGGCGAGGAGGAGGCGGTCGGTCTCGTCCAGGGAGGCCCCGACCGTCTCGTGCGCTCGGCTGCTGCTCATCGGTGCGGGGCTCCACGGGTCGTGCGGCGTCGGGGACGGGGGCGGGGGCGGCGGCGGCCCGCCGAAACGGTTCGGCACCCATTCTGGCGGATGACAGGAGCGAGTCCACCTCTGACGAATGACAGCGATGGAGGTGCTCAGGGCATCAGCAGGACGATCTTGCCCCGGGTGCGTCCCTCCGCGCTGAGTGCCTGGGCCGAGGCGGCCTGGGCGAGCGGGAAGGTGGAGGCGACGGTCACGGTCAGCCGCCCGTCGTCGGCGAGTGCGGCGAGTTCGGCCAGCCCGGCGGCGTCCGGACGGACCCAGACGTACCGTCCGCCGAGCGCCTTGACCCCGAAGTCGGCGATCGAGGCGATCCGCGCCGGGTCGGCGACCAGCCCGGCCGAGACCTCGACGGCGTCCCCGCCGACCAGGTCCAGCACGGCGTCCACGCCCCGCGGGGCGAGCGCCCGGACCCGGTCCGCCAGGCCCTCGCCGTACCGGACCGGCTCGGCGCCCAGCGAGCGCAGGTAGTCGTGGTTGCGCTCGCCGGCGGTGCCGATCATCCGGGCGCCGAAGGCCCTGCCGATCTGGACCGCCAGATGGCCGACCCCGCCGGCGGCGGCGTGCACCAGGACGGTGTCCCCGGCACCAACGCCCACCGCCCGCAGCGCCTGGAGGGCGGTGAGCCCGGCCAGCGGCAGCCCGCCGGTTTGCGCCCAGTCCAGCGCGGCCGGCTTGCGGGCCAGCGTGCGGACCGGCGCGGCGACCAGCTCGGCGTAGGTGCCGTGCTCGACGGTGTCCTTGCGGACGTAGCCGTAGACCTCGTCGCCGGGGGCGAACTCGGTGACGCCGCCGCCCACCGCCCGGACCACCCCCGCCGCGTCCCAGCCCATCACCAGCGGGAAGTGCGCGTCGAGCAGGCCGTCCAGCCGGCCCTCCCGCACCTTCCAGTCGACCGGGTTCACCCCGGCCGCCCTGACCTGCACCAGGACCGAGTCCGGACCGACCTTCGGATCGGGCAGGTCGGTGTACTCGACCACCTCGGGGCCGCCGTAGCGGTGGATCGCGATTGCCTTCATGTGACCAGCGAAACCCGGACGGACCCGGATCCCGTTTCGGCCACGCCGCAGGAGGCCGGGAAGGCTCCGAACCGGCGAGCGGTTCTCGTCACATCGACAGGATGGCCATCGTCACTCTGACGCTAACCGGTTATCATAGATTGCGTCAGATAGACGAAAAGGCTGCACCGCTTGATCGGCCGCACAGAAGGGCACCCGCCCGTGACCACCACCATCACCGAGACCTACGGCGTCGACCCCACCCCGACGCCGCTCGCTCTGCTGCTGCTCGGCCGTGAGGCCGACCCGAACAGCGAGCGCGGCGTCGAATGCCCCGGTGACCTCCCCCCGGCCTCCGACCCGGACCTCGTCGAGCGCGCCCGGGCGGCCAAGGCCGCGCTCGGCGACCGCGTCTTCATCCTGGGCCACCACTACCAGCGCGACGAGGTGATCGAGTTCGCCGACGTCACCGGCGACTCCTTCAAGCTCGCCCGCGACGCGGCGGCCCGCCCGGAGGCCGAGTACATCGTCTTCTGCGGTGTGCACTTCATGGCCGAGTCGGCCGACATCCTCACCGGCGACGCCCAGCAGGTCGTCCTGCCGGACCTCGCGGCCGGCTGTTCGATGGCCGACATGGCCACCGCCGAGCAGGTCGCCGAGTGCTGGGACGTCCTGACCGACGCCGGCATAGCCGACGTCACCGTCCCGGTCTCGTACATGAACTCCTCCGCCGACATCAAGGCCTTCACCGGCCGGCACGGCGGCACCATCTGCACCTCCTCCAACGCCAAGCGGGCGCTGGAGTGGGCGTTCGAGGAAGGTGCGGCGCGAAGCGCCTCGATCGAGGGCGGTGATGGGCGACGGGTGAGCCAGAAGGTGCTCTTCCTGCCCGACCAGCACCTCGGGCGCAACACCGCGGTGCGCGACATGGGCTTCTCGCTGGACGACTGCGTCGTCTACAACCCGCACAAGCCGAACGGCGGCCTGACCGCCGAGCAGCTGCGGGACGCCAGGATGATCCTCTGGCGCGGCCACTGCTCGGTGCACGGCCGGTTCACCCTGGACTCGGTGAACGACGTGCGCGAGCGGATCCCCGGCGTCACCGTCCTGGTGCACCCGGAGTGCCGGCACGAGGTCGTCTCGGCCGCCGACATGGTGGGCTCGACCGAGTACATCATCAAGGCGCTGGACGCCGCCGAGCCCGGCTCCAAGTGGGCCATCGGCACCGAGCTGAACCTGGTCCGCCGGCTCGCCAAGGCGCACCCGGACAAGGAGATCGTCTTCCTGGACCGGGCGGTCTGCTTCTGCTCGACCATGAACCGGATCGACCTGCCGCACCTGGTCTGGGCGCTGGAGTCGCTGGTCGAGGGCCGGGTGCCGAACGTGATCACCGTCGACCCGGAGACCGAGAAGCACGCCAAGGCGGCGCTGGACCGGATGCTGGCCCTGCCGTAGCGGCCCGCCGCACGGGCCGCGCAACGACGAAGGGCGGGCCCCCTCCCCGGTGGGAGGGGGCCCGCCCCGGTGTCTGGCCGAGACGGCGGTTACCCCGGGACGCCCGGGATGAGGCCGTCGCCCTCGGTCCGCAGCAGTTCGCGGACCTGGTCGATGGTGGCCTCGGCGTCCGGCAGGATCAGGTCGGACGGCTCCAGGGAGTCGTCCGGCAGCGGGGTGCCGAATTCCTTCACCGCGCCGAGCAGCTCACCGAGCGCCCGGCGGAAGTGTTCCTCGTCCCCCGTCTCCAGTGCGGTGAGGAGCTCCTCGTCGAGCTCGTTGAGCCGGTTCAGGTGGGTCTCGCCCACCTCGAACTGGCCCTCACCCATGACCCTCATGATCATGCCGTGCGTCTCCCTGTTCCTGGGGATTTCTCCCGGAGGTGCTCCGGGGCGGAGCTCAGGTCACTTGTTGTAGTTGATCCGCGGGCTGTCCTGCTGCTGCTGCGGCGGGGCGTCCTGCGGACGGCCCTGCTCGATCGCCTGCGGGCCGGAGGCCGGGGAGCCGCCGGTCAGCTCGGCCTTCATCCGGGCCAGCTCCAGCTCGACGTCGGAGCCGCCGGCCACCCGCTCCAGCTCGGCCTCGATGTCGTCCTTGCGGCCGAGACCGCTGGCGTCGTCGAGCGCGCCGGAGGCCAGCAGCTCGTCGATCGCACCGGCCCGGGCCTGCATCTGGGCGGTCTTGTCCTCGGCCCGCTGGATCGCCAGGCCGACGTCGCCCATCTCCTCCGAGATGCCGGAGAACGACTCGGCGATCCGGGTCTGCGCCTGGGCCGCGGTGTAGGTGGCCTTGATCGTCTCCTTCTTGGTGCGGAAGGCGTCGACCTTGGCCTGCAGCCGCTGGGAGGCGAGCGTGAGCTTCTCCTCCTCGGCCTGGAGCTGCTGGTACTGCACCTGAAGGTCGTTGATCTGGGACTGCATGTTCGACTTGCGGGTCAGGGCCTCACGGGCGAGGTCCTCCCGGCCGAGCGAGAGCGCCTTGCGGCCCTGGTCCTCGTACTTCGCCGACTGCTGCTGCAGCTGGGTCAGCTGGAGCTCCAGGCGCTTGCGCGAGGTGGCCACGTCCGCGACGCCGCGACGCACCTTCTGCAGCAGCTCCAGCTGCTTCTGGTACGAATAATCCAGCGTCTCGCGCGGGTCCTCCGCCCGGTCCAGGGCCTTGTTCGCCTTGGAGCGGAAGATCAGCCCCATACGCTTCATGATTCCGTCGCTCATGGGCCTCGGGTGCCCCCTTCTCCGGCCTGCGGTCTTTTTCTCGTTACCAGACACGACGAGTGTATGTGCAGCGAGCCCGTCGCCGCAGTGCACCTGCCTGCAACAAGCCTGCTACAGGTCGGTCCCGCAAAGCCTCCTCCGGGGGGTGGATTCCGTTCTCCTTCCACCCGCCGGTCAGCGGAGTGATCCCCTACGGGGAACCCCGGGGAAACCCGAAGCCGCCGGCCCGGGACGCGATCGATATGCGTTTGGTTCCCGGGGGACCGGAGAACGGAGTCCCGCACCCCGTAGGCTGGTGGTGTGTTCCGACGCCGTTCAGATGATGCCGCTGCCTCCGCCGCCGTGCTGGAGAAGCAGGACGAGACGACCCAGCCCCGCGACCCGCAGGCGAAGAAGGGCCGGCCCACGCCCAAGCGCAGTGAGGCCGAGGCCAACCGGCGGACCAGGGTGAGCGTGCCCAAGGACCGCAAGGAGGCCGCCCGCCAGGCCCGCG
Organism: Kitasatospora sp. NPDC008115; assembly: GCF_042957205.1. Lineage (NCBI taxonomy): Bacteria > Bacillati > Actinomycetota > Actinomycetes > Kitasatosporales > Streptomycetaceae > Kitasatospora > Kitasatospora sp. NPDC008115. The sequence goes on from NZ_JBIBHU010000013.1 coordinate 164,086, forward strand.
ACCGGATGCGTGCCGAGCGCGAGAAGCAGCGCACCGCGCTGCTGGAGGGCGACGAGCGCCACCTGCCGGCCCGTGACAAGGGCCCGGTGCGCAAGTTCGCCCGCGACTACGTGGACGCCCGCTGGTCGCTGGCCGAGTTCTTCCTTCCGGCCGCCGTCCTCATCCTGGTGCTCAGCATCGTCAAGGTGCCGGCCCTCCAGCTGCTCTCCACGGTGCTGTTCCTGCTCTTCTTCGTCCTGGTGATCCTGGACTTCGTCCGGCTGGGCTTCGGCCTGCGCAAGCAGCTCGCCGAGCGCTTCGCCGGGCAGAACACCCGCGGCGCGGTCGCCTACGGCATGATGCGCATCCTGCAGATGCGCCGGCTGCGACTGCCCAAGCCGCAGGTGCGGCGCGGGGAGAAGCCCTGACCGCCGAACCGGTGGACTCCGGCTGGGCCCCTCCCGTCTGGGACGGGCCCGGCCTCTACGCGCTCCCCGGCCAGGGCGGCGGCGGCCACGACCGGGCCGCCCAGGAGCGCGGGTACGACCGCGCGGGTTACGAGCGCGGCGGGCACGAGCTGACCGGGTACGAGCGGCGGCTGCCCTCGCGCAGCGGCTCCTTCGCCGGCGGCGCGGGCCCCTCCCCCGGGCGGCCCGGCTCGCTGCGCAACCTCGTCCGGCAGGAGATGGTCGCCCGGCAGCTCGCCGAGCAGCTCGCCGGCCGCACCGCGCAGCGCGTCCTCGACATCGGCTGCGGCCAGGGCACCCAGGCGCTGCGGCTGGCCCGGGCCGGCCACTACGTCACCGGGATCGACTCCGACCCGGCCGCGCTGGGCACCGCCCAGGAGGTGCTCGCCGCGGAGCCCGACGCGGTGCGCGAGCGGGTCCAGCTGCTGATCGGCGACGGGCACCAGTGCGGGCGCTGGTTCGGGGCGCGCAGCTTCGACGCCGTGCTCTGCCACGGCGTGCTGATGTACCTGCCGGACCCCGATCCGATGATCGCCTCGCTGGCCCGGCTGCTCGCCCCCGGCGGGCTGCTCTCGCTGGTGGTGCGCAACCGCGACGCGCTCGCGCTGCGGCCCGCCGCGGCCGGCGACTGGCGGGCCGCCCTGGACGCCTTCGAGAGCGACCGGTACTACAACCGGCTCGGGCTGGCCGCCCGCGCCGACCGGATCGCCGACCTCACCGTGACCCTCTCCGAGGTGTCCGTGCCGCTGCGGCACTGGTACGGCGTCCGGGTCTTCACCGACCACGCCCCCGACGACGCGGCGCCGGTCGACGGCCGCCAGCTCGCCCAGCTGCTGGAGGCCGAGGAGCGGGCCGGGCGCACCGACCCGTACCGGCGGGTCGCCGCGCTGCTGCACGTCGTCGGGATGAAGTAGCCGCCGGTACGCGGCGGCCGCCACCCGCGCGGGCGGCGGCCGTCCGGCAGGACTCAGTCCTCGTGCAGGCTCATCGTGTAGATCTCACGGTCGTCGTCCAGCAGCACGGCGCGGTCCACGCCGTCCTCGGCCAGCTGCTTCCAGTTCTCCCCGATCCAGGTCTCCGCGTCCCCCTGGCCGGCGAACTCCTCCGCCTGGCCGCTGTCCGGGGCCACCACGGTGCCGTCCGCCTTCTCGTACCGCCACGTCCAGACCATGCCCGGCTCCTCCCGCCGACGATCAGCCATGCGCTGTGAGCGCACCCTAAGCCCTCAGGTTGCCCGGCGGGATCTTCGGTATGCGCGGTGCGCGAGGATGGGTCGCATGACTCCTGACGCCCCGCTCCCCCGCACCCTCGTCCTCGGCGGCGCCCGGTCCGGCAAGTCCACCAGGGCCGAGCAGCTGCTCGCCCACCACGAGGACGTGCTGTACGTCGCCACCAGCGGGAGCCGGGACGGCGACGCCGAGTGGGCGCAGCGGGTCGCGCTGCACCGGGAGCGGCGCCCGGCGGGCTGGCGCACCGCCGAGACCTGCGACCTGGAGGCGGTCCTGGCCGACACCGCCGACCCGGCGCCGGTGCTGGTCGACTGCCTGGCGCTGTGGCTGACCGCCGTGATGGACGAGTGCGGGGCCTGGGACGACGCGCTCTGGGCGGACGGCGGCGAGGCGGCGGTGCAGCGGCGGTGCGAGGCGCTGGCGCGGGCCTGGGCCGGCACCGGGCGCCGGGTGGTGGCGGTCTCCAACGAGGTGGGCATGGGCGTCGTCCCGGCCACCGCGGCCGGCCGGCGGTTCCGGGACACCCTGGGCCGGCTCAACATGGCGGTCGCGGACGCCTCCGAGCGTGTGCTGCTGGTGGTCGCGGGGCAGGTTCTCACCGTCAAGCCCGCCGCCGGCTGAACGATCCGTCCACTCACCTCCGGGACGCACCTGTCCGGCGCCGACGGTCGGCGGCTCGGCCCTTCTCCCTTTCGGCACCGGCGCACCCCTCCGGTGAACAGCCGCGGCGTGTAGCCTTCCGGACGATGGACACGACCGTGGATCTCGATACGTTCTCCTCGCTCGTCGAGCGCCCCGACGAGAGCGCCCGGCGCGCCGCCGAGGAGCGGTGGCAGACGCTGGACCGGCCGCGCAACGGCCTCGGCCGGCTGGAGGAGCTGGGCGCCTGGCTGTCGTCCGTGCAGGGGTGTTCCCCGGTGCGGCCGCTGTCGGCGCCCAAGGTGGTGCTGTTCGCCGCCGACCACGGGGTGGCCCGGCTCGGGGTGTCGCGGCTGCCCGCGCAGGGCGGCACCGCGGCACGGGTGCGGGCCGTGCTCGCCGGCACCGCGCCGGTCGCGCTGCTCGCCCGGCGGTTCGGCGCCGGGGTGCGGGTGGTGGACGTCGCGGTCGACGCCGACGCGGGCGACTTCCCCGGCGAGGTGACGGCGCACCGGGTGCGGCGCGGCTCCGGGCGGATCGACGTCGAGGACGCGCTGAGCCCCGAGGAGACCGCCAAGGCGTTCCGGGCCGGTATGGCGGTGGCCGACGAGGAGGCCGACGCGGGGACCGACCTGGTGGTGCTGGGCGACCTCGGCGTCGGTGCGACCACGGTGGCGGCCGTACTGGTCGGCGCGCTCTGCGGGACGGACGCGGCGGCGGTCACCGGGCGCGGCTCGGGCATCGACGACCGGGTGTGGATGGTCAAGTGCGCGACGGTGCGGGACTCGCTGCGGCGGGCCCGTCCGGTGCTGGGCGACCAGCTGGCGCTGCTCGGGGCCACCGGCGGCGCGGACTTCGCGGCGATCACCGGGTTCCTGCTCCAGGCCGCGGTGCGCAAGCTGCCGGTGGTGCTGGACGGGGTGGTCTCGGCGGCCTGCGCGCTGGTCGCGCAGCGGATCGCGTTCCGGGCGCCGGAGTGGTGGCGGGCCGGGCAGAGCAGCGGCGAGCCCGCGCAGGCGAAGGCGTACGACCGGCTGACGCTGACGCCGCTGCAGGAGCAGGGCATCACCATGGGCGAGGGGGTCGGCGCGCTGATGGCGCTGCCGCTGCTCCAGGCGGCGGCGGACACGCTGGCCGAGAAGATGCCGGAGCCGTTCACCCCGGCCGCGCCCAAGGAGCCGGCCAGGCTGCCGACGGCGGCGGAGCTGCTGGGGAAGCTGTAGTCGGAGTCCGGGCCCGGGCCGCGTCGTGATGACCGGTCCGGGCCCTTTCGCTGTTTCCGAGTGGTCGGTGGGTGGTCGGTGTGTGGGACGGGGTGCGGTTCGCGTTCGGGACCTTGTCGGTGGTGCCGGTGCGGGTGCGACGGTGGGACCGGGAGGCCGGGGGCCGGGCGATGGTGCTCGCGCCGCTGGTCGGGGTGGTGCTGGGGGCGGTCGCGGCGGGCGCCGGCGCGCTGGTCGCCTGGCGCGCGGGCGGGCTGCTCGGGGCGGTGGCGGCGGTCGGGGTGCTCGCGGTGCTCACCCGGGGCCTGCACCTGGACGGGCTCGCGGACGTCGCGGACGGCCTGGGCAGCGGGAAGCCCGCCGAGGACGCGCTGCGGATCATGAAGCAGTCGGACATCGGCCCGTTCGGGGTGCTCACCCTGGTGCTGGTGCTGCTGGCGCAGGTCGCGGCGCTGGCCGGGCAGTTCGCCGCCTCCCCGCTGCGCGGCGCGCTCGCGGTGCTCGCGGCGGCGGTGGCCGCCCGCTGCGCGCTCGCCTGGGGGTGCCTGCGGTCGGTGCCGGCGGCCCGTCCGGGCGGGCTGGGCGCGATGGTGGCGAGCACCGTGGCGCCGGGTGCGGCCCTCGCCTCGACGGGCGGCGCGGCGGCCCTGCTCGCCCTCGCGGGCCTTTCCGACGATCGGTCAATCGTCTTTCTGCCGCTGTCCGTTGTGCTGGGCGTCGGCGGAGCACGGCTGCTGCTGCGGCGCTGCCTGCGGCGGTTCGGCGGGGTCACCGGGGACGTGCTCGGCGCGATGGCGGAGACCGCCGCGACCGGCGGACTGCTGGCACTCGCGCTGCTGCGCTGAGGCGGACAACCAGGGAAGGTGCCAAAGGCCGTGTGCCGAAAGGCGGTACACCGGGCGGCGCGTGATCCCAGCATGCGGACTACCATGCGGGGAGCACCGCAGCCCTGCACCGCCGCAGGTCCTGCCCGTCCGGCGCGCGTTGGGGCGCCGGGGCCTCTGGTGTGCGCGACCGCCGCGTCGGTGGGCGCGCGCAGCCAGGGGCCCCGGGCCCGGCGGACGCCGGCCGGTCGGCGGCCTGTCCGGCGGTCCCGGCTGCGCCGGTGCGGCACTCGCGCCGCGGCCGGTCGTGGACCGCGAAAGAACAGGACGTTTTACGTGACTGCATTGTCTGTGAGCACCTCCTCCGCCGCCTCGCTGCGCGCGGACGCCCTGGTGATCGGTGTGGCGAAGGGCCCCAAGGGCATCGTGCTGGCCCCCGGCGCCGAGGCCGTGGCCGAGGCGTTCGAGGGCAAGCTGGCCGAGGTTCTCAGCACGCTGGGCGCCACCGGCGCCGAGGGCGAGACCGTCAAGGTCCCCTCCCCCGCCGGCCTGAAGGCCGCGCTCGTGCTCGCGGTCGGTCTCGGTGACGCCGCCGAGGGCGGCTACGGGCTGGAGGCCCTGCGCCGCGCCGCCGGTGTCGCCGCCCGCACCCTGGCGGGTGCCAAGAAGGCCGCGCTGGCGCTGCCGGCCGAGTCGGCCGACGAGATCGAGGCCGTCGCGCTGGGCGCCCTGCTGGGTTCGTACGCGTACGGCACCTACAAGAACAACGGCAACGGGGGCAAGGAGCCGGTCGGCGAGCTGGTGCTGCTGTCGACCCGCAAGGGCAGCAAGGAGGCCAAGGCCGCCGTCGAGCGCGCCCTGGTCGTCGGCGAGGAGATGAACCGCGCCCGCGACCTGGTCAACACCGCCCCGAACGACCTGAACCCGAAGTCCTTCGCAGCGCTCGCCCAGGCGGCCGGCAAGGAGCACGGCCTCAAGGTCGAGGTGCTGGACGAGAAGGCGCTGCTCAAGGGCGGCTTCGGCGGCCTGCTCGGCGTCGGCAACGGCTCGGTCAACCCGCCGCGGCTGGTGAAGGTGGCCTACACCCACCCGAAGGCCAAGGCCACCCTGGCGTTCGTCGGCAAGGGCATCACCTACGACTCGGGCGGCATCTCGCTGAAGCCGGCCGGCCACAACGAGACCATGAAGTGCGACATGGCCGGCGCCGCCGCGGTGTTCGCCGCCGTGGTCTCCGCCAAGCGCCTCGGCCTCCAGGTCAACGTCACCGCCTGGCTGGCGCTGGCGGAGAACATGCCGTCCGGCTCCGCCACCCGCCCGGGTGACGTGCTGCGCATGTACGGCGGCAAGACCGTCGAGGTGCTGAACACCGACGCCGAGGGCCGTCTGGTGCTGGCCGACGCCATCGTGCGGGCCGGCGAGGAGAACCCGGACGTGATCGTCGACGTCGCCACCCTGACCGGCGCGATGATGATGGCGCTGGGCAACCGCACCTTCGGTGTGATGGCCAACGCCGACGAGCTGCGCGAGACCCTGCACGCGGCCGCCGGCGAGGTGGGCGAGCAGTCCTGGCCGATGCCGCTGCCGGCCGAGCTGCGCAAGGGCATGACCGAGTCGACCATCGCCGACCTGGCCAACATGGGCGAGCGGATGGGCGGCGGCCTGGTGGCCGGCCTGTTCCTGAAGGAGTTCGTGGCCGAGGGCATCGACTGGGCCCACCTGGACATCGCCGGCCCGGCGTTCCACGAGGGCGCGCCGTTCGGCTACACCCCCAAGGGCGGCACCGCCTCCGCGGTCCGCACCCTGGTCCGCTTCGCCGAGCAGAAGGCGGCGGGCGGCAAGGCCTGACGGCCGGGTACGACCGAGGGACGGGGTCCGGTGCGCGCGCGCCGGACCCCGTCCGGCTTCCCGGGGCCGGTTACCCGCTGGTAGGGGCCGGGCCGCCCGCCGCACCCCTGTTCGCTGCGGGCGAAACTTTGTTCCGCAGTGCGGAACCCCGGGCTCCGCAGGCCCCGCCAGCCCCCACCCCTCCCCCTGTCAACCCCGCCCTGAGCTGCGACGATGCCCCTCCGTCCGGGGTGTTCCCACCCCCGCGACCGCCCCTCGGGACACCCCTGGAGCGGACCCGGACATCAGCGGCCGCGAACAAGTGCGAAGATGTATTTCCGGCACGACTGGGCGCCCCACAAAGGCTTCCGACCCACCGGACCGCGACCGGCCCGGCGATCCACACCCCATTGCATGGAGGACGTGACGTGGCGAACGACGCCAGCACCGTTTTCGACGTAGTCATTCTCGGAGGCGGAAGCGGCGGTTACGCCGCGGCGCTCCGCGGCGCCCAGCTGGGCCTGAGCGTCGCCCTGATCGAGAAGGGTGAGCTCGGCGGTACCTGCCTGCACCGCGGCTGCATCCCGACCAAGGCGCTGCTGCACGCGGCCGAGATCGCCGACGAGACGAAGGAGGCCGCCGAGTTCGGCGTGCTGGCCACCTTCCAGGGCATCGACATCAACGGCGTCCACAAGTACAAGGACGACGTCATCGCCGGCCTGTACAAGGGTCTGCAGGGCCTGGTGGCGTCCCGCAAGGTCACCTTCATCCAGGGCGAGGGCAAGCTCTCCTCGCAGACCTCGGTGGACGTCAACGGCCAGCGCATCGAGGGCCGCCACATCGTCCTGGCGACCGGTTCCGTGCCGCGCTCGATCCCGGGCCTGGAGATCGACGGCAACCGCGTCATCTCCTCGGACCACGCCCTCAAGCTCGACCGCATCCCGAAGTCGGCCGTCATCCTCGGCGGCGGCGTGATCGGTGTCGAGTTCGCCTCCGTCTGGAAGTCGTTCGGCGTCGACGTCACCATCGTCGAGGCCCTGCCGCACCTGGTCCCGCTGGAGGACGAGAACTCCTCCAAGCTGCTGGAGCGCGCCTTCCGCAAGCGCGGCATCAAGTTCGAGCTGAAGGCCCGCTTCACCGGCGTCGAGTACACCGAGACCGGTGTGCGCGTCTCCACCGAGAACGGCAAGCAGATCGAGGCCGACCTGCTGCTCGTCGCCATCGGCCGCGGCCCGGTCTCGGCCGGCCTCGGCTACGAGGAGAACGGCGTCGCGATGGACCGCGGCTACGTCCTCGTCGACGAGTACATGCGCACCAACGTGCCGACCGTCTCGGCCGTCGGCGACCTCGCCCCGACCCTGCAGCTGGCGCACGTCGGCTTCGCCGAGGGCATCCTGGTCGCCGAGCGCCTGGCCGGCCTCAAGCCGGTGCCGATCGACTACGACGGCGTCCCGCGCGTGACCTACTCCAACCCCGAGGTGGCCTCCGTCGGCATCTCCGAGGCCAAGGCCGTCGAGCTGTACGGCAAGGAGAAGGTCGTCACCCTCAAGTACAACCTGGCCGGCAACGGCAAGAGCAAGATCCTGAAGACCGCCGGCGAGATCAAGCTCGTCCAGGTCAAGGACGGCGCCGTGGTCGGTGTCCACATGGTCGGCGCCCGCATGGGCGAGCAGGTCGGCGAGGCCCAGCTGATCTACAACTGGGAGGCCCTGCCGGCCGAGGTCGCGCAGCTCATCCACGCCCACCCGACCCAGTCCGAGGCCCTCGGCGAGGCGCACCTGGCGCTGGCCGGCAAGCCGCTGCACGCGCACGACTGATCGCGCCCCCAAACCCCCCATTCCAGTTCGCAAGACTTGATAGGAGTCGCTGAAACCATGGCGGTCTCAGTAACACTGCCCGCGCTGGGCGAGAGCGTTTCCGAGGGCACCGTCACCCGTTGGCTGAAGGCCGAGGGTGAGCGCGTGGAGGTCGACGAGCCCCTGCTCGAGGTCTCCACCGACAAGGTCGACACCGAGATCCCGGCGCCGGCCTCCGGCATCCTGGCCTCGATCAAGGTCGGCGAGGACGAGACCGTCGAGGTCGGCGCCGAGCTGGCGATCATCGACGACGGCTCGGGCGCCCCGGTCGCCGCGCCGGCCCCGGCCGCGCAGGCCGCTCCGGCCGCCGCCCCCGCCGCCGCCCCGGCCGCGGAGGCTCCGGCCGCCGCTCCGGCGCCGGTCGCCGAGGCTCCGGCCGCTCCCGCCGCCGCCCCGGCCGGCGACGCCACCCCGGTGCTGCTGCCCGCGCTGGGCGAGTCGGTCACCGAGGGCACCGTCACCCGCTGGTTGAAGGCCGAGGGCGACACCGTCGAGGTCGACGAGCCGCTGCTCGAGGTCTCCACCGACAAGGTCGACACCGAGATCCCGTCGCCGGTCGCCGGCACGCTGGTGAAGATCCTGGTCGGCGAGGACGAGACCGCCGAGGTCGGCGCCCAGCTCGCGCTGATCGGTGCCGCCGGTGCCGTCGCCGCCCCCGCCGCCGCTCCGGCCGCCCCGGCCCCGGTCGCGCAGGCCCCCGCCGCCGCCCCGGCTCCGGTCGCCCCGGCCGCTCCGGCTCCGGCCCCGGTCGCCGCCGCTCCGGCCGCCCCGGTCGCCGCCCCGGCTCCGGCTCCGGTCGCTGCCCCCGCCGCCCCGGCCCCGGTCGCCGCTCCGGCCCCGGTCGCCCCGGCTGCTCCGGCCGCCCCGGTGGCCGACGCCGGTGACGCCTACGTCACCCCGCTGGTGCGCAAGCTCGCCGCCGAGCACAACGTCGAGCTGTCCTCCGTGGCCGGCACCGGCGTCGGCGGCCGCATCCGCAAGCAGGACGTCCTGGCCGCCGCCAAGGCCGCCCAGGCTCCGGCCCCGGTCGCCGCCGCCCCGGCCGCCGCGCCGAAGGCCGCCGCCGCTCCGTCCGCCCTGCGCGGCCAGACGGTCAAGATGACCCGCATGCGCAAGGTCATCGGCGACAACATGATGAAGGCCCTGCACGAGCAGGCGCAGCTCACCAGCGTGGTCGAGGTGGACGTCACCCGGATCATGTCGCTGCGCGCCAAGGCCAAGGACGGCTTCCTCGCCCGCGAGGGCGTCAAGCTCTCCCCGATGCCGTTCTTCGTCAAGGCCGCCGCCCAGGCGCTGAAGGCCCACGCGGTCGTCAACGCCCGGATCAACGACGCCGAGGGCACCATCACCTACTTCGACACCGAGAACATCGGTATCGCGGTGGACTCGGAGAAGGGTCTGATGACCCCGGTCATCAAGGGTGCGGGCGACCTCAACATCGCCGGCATCTCCAAGAAGACCGCCGAGCTGGCCGGCAAGGTGCGCGACAGCAAGATCACCCCGGACGAGCTGTCCGGCGCGACCTTCACCATCAGCAACACCGGTTCGCGCGGCGCCCTGTTCGACACCGTCATCGTGCCGCCGAACCAGGCCGCGATCCTGGGCATCGGCGCCACCGTCAAGCGCCCGGTGGTCATCGAGGCCGACGGCGGCACCGCCATCGGCATCCGCGACATGACCTACCTGTCGCTCTCCTACGACCACCGCCTGGTGGACGGCGCCGACGCCGCCCGCTACCTGGTGGCGGTCAAGGAGATCCTGGAGGCCGGCGAGTTCGAGGTCGAACTCGGCCTGTAAGGCCCCGGGAGTCCGCTCCACGGCACCGGAACCCCGCACCGTCCCCGGACGGTGCGGGGTTCCGCGCGTCCGGGCCCGGTTCCGGGTTTTTCGCGCGGTTCCGGGTGATTCACCCGTTCTTCGCATGCGCGCGTGCGGCCGAACAGGGATGCTGGAGCGGTGATGGACGAGACCGACTTCTGGCTGATCATCGACGAGACCCGGGAGGCCGCCGAGGGCGACCCCGACGAGCAGGCGGACCGCCTGGTGGAACGGCTGGGCGAGCTGGCCCCGGACGATGTGATCGACTTCGCCCGGCTCTTCGAGGCCCGTTTCCAGCGCGCGTACCGCCACGACCTGTGGGGCGCGGCGTACCTGCTGCTGGGCGGGGCCTCCGAGGACTCCTTCGACTACTTCCGCTGCTGGCTGATCGGCCAGGGCCGGGAGGTCTTCGAGGGCGGTCTGCACGAGCCGGACGACCTGGCGGACCTGCTGCCGGAGTTCGACGAGGAGGAGGACGGCGAGGCCGAGGACCTCGGCTACGCGGCCGACGAGGCGTACGAGCAGCTGACCGGGCTGCCGCTGCCCGAGGTGGGCGGGCGGCAGCCCGCGCGGCCGTCCGGGGCCGGCTTCGACTTCGACGACCCGGACGTCATGGCGAAACGGTTCCCCAAGCTCTGGGAGCGCTACGGGGAGTGAGCCCGGCCCGGCGCCGTCCCCGGGCGGGGCTCAGGCGCCGGAGTCGTCGGCCGCGCTGGTGTCCTGCTTGATGCCCTTGAGGATCTGGTCCAGGACGGACGGGTCGGGCGCGCCCGCGGCGTCGTCCACCCCGCCCTCGAAGGCCACGTAGCCGCCGCCCTTGGCCGGGACGGCCACCATCAGGACGTAGCCCTTGCTGCCGTCCGAGGTCACGACGTGCCAGCGCACCGCGTAGCCGGAGATGCCCGCGACCGTGGTGCTGGACGAGCCGGCGTCGGTGTGCGAGGTGATGCTGTTGAAGATCGCCGCCGCGTAGGCGGGCATCGCCGCCTCGGCCGCCGCGCGGGCGGTGCTGCCGGAGATGGTCTCCTTCTCGACCGAGAACTGGCCTCGGATGCAGCTGCCGCCGCCGGGGCAGGTGTACTGGCCGGTGCCGAGGAAGACCGTCGAGTGCGAGCCGCTGGTGTTCGCCTCCCAGCCCTCGAAGACCGGCACGGTGATGGCGTGCTGCGGGTCCGCCACGGTGTCCTTGAGCACCGGGGCGGGGCGCGGCGGCGTGGTGGTGGGCGGCGGCGAGACCGGCTTGGTCGTGGTCGGCGCCGGGGCGGTCGGGCTCGGGGTGTCGGTGACGGTGACCGTGGTCACCGGCGGGGTCGGCTTGGCGGACGGGCCGTCACCGCCGCTGTTGAGCGCGATGGCGGCGACCACGCCGACCACGGCCAGCACCGCGACGCCGATGCCGACGGCCGTACCGGGCTTCATCCGGTTCGGCCGGGACGGCGGCGGATAGGCGTCCGGCGGATAGCCGTAGGCCGGCGGGTTCTGCGCCGGGTAGCCGTACCCGGGCTGCCCCTGCTGCTGCGCGCCGTAGCCGTAGGACGGCGGCGGGGGCGCGGCGGACTGGGCGGGGTTCTGCCAGGAGACCTGCGTCGGGGCGTCGGCAATCTGGCCGCCGCCCGCCTGGACGGGGCGCACGTCACTGGTCCAGGCCGTACCGTTCCACCAGCGCTCGTGGCCGGCCGTGCCGTCCGCACCCGGAACCGGGTACCACCCGGGAGGCGTCGAGTTGCTCACGGCAAGACCGTACCCGTCCGGGTGATGCTCCAGACAGGCCGGGTCTGTCACGACTCTGCACCACCCGTGTACCGGCCCTGACGACTTGTCAGTAGCGGAACGGGTGGTACGGCCGGTGCCGCCGGGGCTCAGCCGGTGAGCGGGCGGGCCATCCAGATGTCGTCGACGTAGGCGCCGTCGATCAGGAACTCCCCGGTCAGCGAGCCCTCGACCACGAAGCCGCAGCGCGCGTAGAGGGCGCGGGCCGGGGCGTTGTGGCCGAGCACCCGCAGGGTGATCCGGCGGGCGCCCCGGGCGCGGGCCACCCGGCAGGCCTCCTCGACCAGCGCGACACCGATGCCCCGGCCGCGCGCGGCGGCGTCGACGGCGAGCCCCTGGATCTGGAGCACGTGCCGGTTGCTGGGCAGCGGGGTCGGCGGGACGATCCGGATGTAACCGACGATCCTGCCGTCGAGCAGGGCGAGGTGGAACTGGTCCGGGGTGTGGCGTTCGTCGAACACCCCCGCGTCCTCGGCGGGCCGCGGGCCTACCTCGGCCAGCGGGGTCCAGGTGAGGCGGTTGAGGACGGCGAGCTCCTTCTCGTCGTCGGCCTGAGCGGGGCGGATGATCAGATCGTCGGTTTCGCGCATGCGCGGCATGCTAACGATCGCGCGCGCGGGCGTACACGGAATTACCCGGAACCGGACGGAGCGGGCGTTCCGGTCCGCGCGGGACCCACTGCGAGGATGGGCGCATGAGAATCGCGGTCACAGGATCCACGGGACTGATCGGCTCGGCGCTCGTCGACTCGCTGCTGGCGGACGGGCACCAGGTGGTGCGGCTGGTGCGGTACCGCTCCAAGACCGGGCCGCGGCCGGACGGCACCACCGCCATCGGCTGGAACCCGCTGCTGGGCCAGGTCGACCGGGCCGGGCTGGCCGGCGTCGACGCGGTGGTGCACCTCGCGGGCGCGGGCGTCGGCGACCGGCGCTGGAGCGAGGGCTACAAGCGGGAGATCCGGGAGAGCCGGGTGCTCGGCACCGAGACCCTGGCCGCCGCGCTGGCCCGGCTGGACGAGCCGCCGAAGGTCTTCGTCAGCGCCTCGGCCGTCGGCTACTACGGCCAGACCGGGGACCGCGTGATCGACGAGTCCTCACCCGCCGGGGACGACTTCCTGGCCGAGGTCTGCGTGGAGTGGGAGGCCGCCGCCGGGCCGGCCGAACGGGCCGGGATCCGCGTGGTCCACCCGCGCACCGGGCTGGTGCTCTCCGCGGCCGGCGGCGCGGGCGGGCGGCTCTTCCCGCTGTTCCGGCTGGGCCTCGGCGGGCGGCTGGGCGACGGTCGGCAGTACTGGAGCTTCATCTCGCTCGCCGACGAGGTCGCGGCGCTGCGCTTCCTGATCGACCGGGAGGACGTGAGCGGCCCGGTCAACCTGACCGCGCCGGAGCCGGTGACCAACGCCGAGCTGACCAAGGCGCTCGGGCGGGCGCTGCACCGGCCGACGCCGTTCCCGGTGCCGAGGGCCGTGCTGGACGCGGTGCTGGGCGAGCTGGCGGTCGAGGTGGTCGGCAGCCACCGGGTGGTGCCGGCCCGGCTGCTGGAGGCGGGCTTCCGGTTCGAGCACCCGGACGTCGACTCGGCGGTGCGGGCGGCCCTCTGAGCACGGGTCGGCCCGGGACGGGGCTCGGGACCGGCGGTTCGCCGGGCGGAGGGCGGGTGACCGCCGGAAGGCTCTCCGGAGGGGCTCTGGGAGGGGGCGCACAGGAGCACACGGTGGGCGCGTTCCGCGCCGTCGGTGACCGTGCGCGCCCGTCCGGCGGGAATCGCGGCCGGATCTGCGCACATTCCGTGACGGCACGCCCACTGGATGCGATCACTCCCCTTCCCGGCCCCGGAATCAGGACCGGTACGACTGTCTGACCCTCGCACTGACTGGGCATCACACCGATCGGACCGTGTCCCAGCACCCCGCTGCCTGCGCCGGCCCGAAACATCCGGGACCAGGGAGGGAGCCACCCGTGCCCACGTACGACTTCATCCGCCGCACCCGCCGACAGTCCGACCCGGACGTCATCGTGGTGGGAGCCGGCCTCGCGGGCCTCACCGCCGCCCGCGTACTCACCGGCCACGGCGTCACCGTCCAGCTCCTGGAGGCCGCGGACCTGATCGGAGGCCGCGCCGCCGCCCACGAACTGGACGGTTTCCGCCTCGACCACGGCAGCCATCTGCTGAACACCGCGTTCCCCGAGCCGCGCCGCGCGCTCGACCTCGACCGCCTCGACCTGCGCCCGCTCTCCCCGGGCGTCCTGGTGCACAACGGCGGGCGCCGGTACCGGGTCGGGGACCCGCAGCTGACCACCGCCCGGCAGGCCGCCGCCCGGGCGCCGCTCGGCAACCCGCTGGACAAGGCGCGCCTCGGCGGCTGGCTCAACCGGCTCGCCGCCACCCCGCCCGCCCGGTTGAAGACCCGGCCGGAGACCACCGCCGCCCGCGCCCTCGGCGAACGCGGGCTCGCCCCGCGCACCGTCGACGGCCTGCTGCGCCCGCTGCTCGGCGCCCTGCTCAGCGACCCCGCCCTGGGCACCAGCAGCCGGGTCGCCGACCTGGTGCTGCGCTGCTACGCCCGCGGTCGGCTCTGTCTGCCCGCCGGGGGGATCGCGGCCGTGCCGGCCCAGCTGGCCGCCGCGCTGCCCCCCGGCACCGTCCGCACCGGCGTGCGGGTGGTCTCGATCGCGGCCGACGGCGTGGAGACCGCCGCGCACGGGCGGATCGGCGCACAGGCCGTGATCGTCGCGACCGACCCCCGTTCCGCCGCCGGGCTGCTGCCCGGTCTGCGGCTGCCGGACTTCCACCCCGTCACGACCTTCTACCACGCGGCCGACCGGGCGCCGCTGGGCGAGGCCGCGCTGCTGCTGGACGGCGACCGGCCGGGCGGGCAGCCGTCGCTGGTCTCGCACTCGCTGGTGCTCAGCGAACTGCACCCCTCGTACGCCCCGCCCGGGCAGGCGTTGATCGCCACCACCGTGCTCGGCCGCCGCACCTTCGACGCCGGCGGGCCGGCGGCGCTGGAGCCGGCCGTGCGCGGCCGGCTGGCGGAGCTGTACGGCACCCCGGTGGGCGGCTGGCAGTTCCTGAGCGTGCGGCACCTGCCGGACGCGGTGCCCGCCATGCCGCCGCCGCACAACACCCGCCGGCCGGTGCGGCTGCTGGCCGGGCTGTACGTCTGCGGCGACCACCGAGACACCAGCAGCGTGCAGGGGGCGCTGGTCTCCGGGCGGCGCGCGGCCGAGGCGGTGGCGCGCGACCTCGGGCTGCCGGCCACCGAGCGGGAGGCGGCCGCGGCCTGACGACCCGCGAGGAGCGGGCGCGCGGTCCTGCACCGGTCCGGCTGTCGGACCGGTGCAGGACCGCGTGCCAATATGCCGATATGACCGCTGATCGGATGATTCCCGCCTCATCACCGATGCCCGCTCCACCGCCGGCCGCCGCGTGAGCGCCGGGCCCGCCGTCCAGCCGCTCGCGCTGGTCCTGGTCCCCGCCGCCGCGGTGGCCGCCCCGCTGCTGGCCGACCGGCTGCTGCGGTGGATCGCCGTCCCCACCGTGGTGTTCGAGATCCTGCTCGGCGTCCTGATCGGCCCCGACGTGCTCGGCTGGGTGCACACCGACGTCCTGGTCGACGCGCTCTCCCGGTTCGGCCTGGCCATGCTGATGTTCCTGGCCGGGTACGAGATCGACCTCGCCCGGCTGCGCGGCGGCCCGCTGCGCCGCTCCGTCGCCGCCTGGCTGGTCACCGTGGCGGCCGCGCTCGGCCTCGGCGCGCTGGTCAACCCCGACCCGCTGGACGGCGCCTTCGCCGGACTGGCGCTCACCACCACCGCGCTCGGCACCATCCTGCCGGTGCTGCGCGACTCCGGGGAGCTGCCCACCCCGTTCGGCTCACTGGTCCTGGCCACCGGCGCGGTCGGCGAGTTCGGGCCGATCATCGCCGTCGCCGCCCTGCTCAGCGGCAACACCCCGGCCCGCACCGCCGTCATCCTGGCCGCCTTCGCGGTGATCACCGCCGTCGCGGTCGGCGGCGCCCGGCGGCCCCGGCCGGCCTGGATGACCGGGCTGATCCGGCGCACCCTGCGCACCTCCGGCCAGTTCGCCGTACGCACCGTGATCCTGGTGCTCGCCACCATGGTGGCCGCCGCGCTCTGGCTGGAGCTGGACATGCTGCTCGGCGCGTTCACCGCCGGCATCGTCTCCCGGCTGCTGCTCGCCGACATCCCGCGGCACACCGCGGAGGTCGTCGACGCCAAGCTGGAGGGCATCGGCTTCGGCTTCCTCGTCCCGGTGTTCTTCGTGGTCAGCGGCATGAACTTCGACCTGGACGCGCTGCTCGGCGATCCGGGCACGCTGCTGCTCCTGCCGGTCTTCCTGCTCCTGCTGCTCACCCTGCGCGGACTGCCCGCCGCGCTGCTCGCCCCCGCCGGGCTGGGACGGCGCGACCGGGCCGCGCTCGGCCTGTACGGCGCGACCGCGCTGCCGCTGGTCGTGGTGATCACCACGATCGAGGTGGACGCCGGCCACCTGCCGTCCTCGACCGCGGCCGCCCTGGTCGGCGCGGGCATGCTCTCGGTGCTGCTGTTCCCGCTGACCGCGCAGCGGCTGCGCGGGGACGTCCGGCCGCCGGCCGCCGTCGGGGGCGGCCGGCCGCGGGTGAACGCCGAGAGCTGGTAGTCCTCGGGCCGGTCAGATCACCCCCGCCTGGCGGGCCGTTTCCTCGAACGCGCGCGCCACCGGACTGCCCCGGTACGGGGTGAGCCGGCGGTGGAAGTCGCGCACGTACTCCAGCGACCGGGCCGACCGCATCTCCCCCGCCGCCCGCAGCGCGTCGGTCGCCATGCCGCAGGCCTCGTCGAGGTCCCCCATGCCGAGCCGGGCGGTGGCCAGCACCAGCCGGCAGAAGATCCGGCTGCGGGCGTACGCGGGCGAGCGCAGCCGCAGCGACTTCTCGGCGTGCTGGGCGGCCGTCCGCCACTGCTGGAGGTCCCGGTAGCAGTGCGCGAACTCGTCGGAGAGCTGCGCCTCGTCGAAGAACCGGGCCCAGGACGGCAACTCGTCGCCGGTCCGCACGGCCGCCAGCGCCCGCTCGGCCCGGACCAGCGCGGTGGTGCAGGAACGGACGTCGCCGAGCAGGCCGTGGCCGCGCGCCTCGGCGGCGTGCAGCAGCGCCTGCACGGTCGGCGGCACCGCCGTGCCCACGCCCTGCTGGGCGACCCTGGCCAGCTGGACGGCCTCCCGGCCGTGGCCGAGGTGGACGGCCTGCTGGCTCATCGTCACCAGGACGTACCCGCCGAGCGCGCGGTCCCCGGCGGCCTGGGAGAGCCGCAGCGCCTGGACGAAGTAGCGCTGGGCCAGGCCGTGCGCGGCGATGTCGAAGGACGTCCAGCCGGCCAGCCGGGTGAGGTCCGCGACGGCGCCGAACAGGGCGCGGCCGATCTGCTCGCCGTAGCGGCCGCGCAGCATCGGCTCGGCCTCGCTCTCCAGGTAGCGGACCAGCGCCTGGCGGGCGTGGCCGCCGCCGTAGGCGTGGTCCAGCGCGCGGAACAGGTCGCCGACGGCGCGGATGGCGGCGATGTCGCCCCGGCCGACGCGCAGCGCCGGGCGCTGGTCGCGGCCCGGGTCGTGGTACGGCGGCTCGACGGCGATCGGCGGGCGGCGGCTCTGGGTGGGCACCCGGGCGCCGAGCGCGGCGGAGCCGGCACCGGCCGTCGGCGCCGCGGCGGGGCCGGTCCGGACGCCCGGGGCCGGACCGCGGGTCACGGGGCTGCCCGGCGCGCCGGGCGGACCGGCGGGCGGCGACCCGGTTCCGGGGTCGGGCCGGGCCAGCGTGGAGCCGTCCCTGGCGACCCGCTCGTCGGTGCGGCCGATCAGCCAGTCCCGGCTGGGCACCACCAGGCCGGCCGGGGTGAAGGCGATCCGGCGCAGCTCGGACTGCGGCCCGATGTCCTTGCGCCACATGCTCGCCACGATGTCCACCGCCTCCTGCGGCGTCTCGGCGAACTCCAGGCCGGCGTAGACCGGGGCGCAGGCGTCCAGGCCGAGGTCCTGGGCGGTGAGGCGGCGGCCGAGCCGGCGGGTGAACACCTCGGCGATCAGCGCCGGGGTGGCACCGCGGGGCTGCTGGCCGCGCAGCCAGCGGGTGACGGAGGTCTTGTCGTAGCGCAGGTCGAGGCCGTGCTCCAGGCCGAGCTGGTCGACCCGGCGGGCCAGGCCCGCGTGCGAGAACCCGGCCTCCTCGATCAGCGCGGCGAGCTGGAGGTTCTGGGTGGTGCCGGCCGGCTGGTGGCGCTCGGGCGCGTGCCGTTCGGGCGGCGTCTGGCGCTCGGGGACGTGCCGTTCGGCCGCGTGGCGCTCGGGGGCATGGCGCTCGGGGACGTGGCGCTCGGGCCCCGGCCGGTCGGCGGGTGTGGCCTGCTCGGGCAGCCGCAGGTCGTCGGCGGCGGACGGGGCTTCGGGGGCGTCCGGAAGGGACCGGCCGACCGGACCCCGGTGCTGGTCGAGCGGGTCGAGCGGTCCGTACGCCGGGCTGTCGGTTGCAGGCCTTTGGGGCATAGTCAGTCAACACCTCTCGGACGCCGCACCGGCTCCACCAGCGGTTCGGCTGCCTGTGGCGACGCCCCCTGTCGGGAATTCGGCGTGAATGTAGCGAGCATTCGGGCGCTATGGGTGGTTCTGACCGAGCAATCCTCCGAACGGGTGAAGCATCCGCGCCCATTGTGGGGAAGACACCTCAGGATGGGTTTGGCTTCGAGGGCGTCCGCCGGCCGACGGTCGCGACGGCGGCGTGATAGCGCGGAACACCACAGTTCAGCGGGGTGCTGTGGGGGACCGCCACATAGGAGCGCGGGCCCCGGATTCCTACCGTTCTCGGCCATGGACACCACTTCAGCCCGCCCGCTCGACGGCCGCACCGCGTTGGTCACCGGAGCCGCCTCGGGCATCGGCCGGGCCTGCGCCGAGGCCTTCGCCGAGGCCGGCGCCCGGGTCTACGTCGTCGACCTCGCCGCCGACCCGGCCCGCCGGCTCGCCGAGCGGATCGGCGGCGTCGCGCACGTCGCCGACCTCGCCGACCCGGAGGCGATGGAGTCGCTGCCGGACGATGCCGACATCGTGGTCAACAACGCCGGCCTCCAGCACGTCGCCCCGGTCCACGAGTTCCCGCCCGACCGCTTCGCGCTGATGCAGCGGGTGATGGTCGAGGCGCCGTTCCGCATCCTGCGCCGCACCCTGCCGCACATGTACGCGCGCGGCTGGGGCCGGGTCGTCAACGTCTCCTCCGTCCACGGGCTGCGGGCGAGCCCCTTCAAGTCCGCCTACGTCACGGCCAAGCACGCCTTGGAGGGCCTCAGCAAGACCGTCGCCCTGGAGGGCGCGCCGCACGGCGTCACCAGCAACTGCATCAACCCCGGCTACGTCCGCACCCCGCTGGTGGAGCACCAGATCGCCGACCAGGCCCGCGTCCACGGCGTCCCCGAGGAGGAGGTGGTCGAGCGCGTCCTGCTCGACCGCACCGCCGTCAAGCGCCTGATCGAGCCCGCCGAGGTCGCCGGGCTCGCCCTCTATCTCTGCCTGCCCCACGCCTCCTCCATCACGGGTGCCTCGCTCCCGCTCGACGGCGCCTGGACGGCCCGCTGAGGACGTGGTCCCTGCACCTATGACAGGGCGCCGGGATGTATGGGCCGGTCACACAGTGCCGGCCCCCGCGCTCCCCACCTCGTGCCAGCACCCTCCCCCCGAGCCTGGAAGTGGTGAGCCATGACGGCCGCTGTCCCGGATCCATCGGATCGCGCAAGCAGGAGTTCGCTGCCCAGAGTCGTGGCGGCGAGTCTGATCGGTACCACTATCGAGTGGTATGACTACTTTTTGTACGGTACGGCCGCGGCGCTGGTGTTCGGCAAGCTGTTCTTCCCGAACAGCGACCCGCTGACCGGGACGCTGCTGTCCTTCCTCACCTACGCGATCGGCTTCGCGGCGCGGCCGCTCGGCGCCCTGGTGTTCGGCCACTTCGGGGACCGGGTGGGGCGCAAGCGACTGCTGGTGGTGAGCCTGCTGCTGATGGGCGGCTCGACCACGCTGATCGGCTGCCTGCCGACGTACGACTCGATCGGGGTGGCGGCGCCGGTACTGCTGACCACGCTGCGGCTGGTGCAGGGGTTCGCGCTCGGCGGCGAGTGGGGCGGCGCGGTGCTGCTGGTGTCGGAGCACGGGGACGCGCGCCGGCGCGGGTTCTGGGCGTCCTGGCCGCAGGGCGGGGCGCCGGCCGGCAATCTGCTGGCGGCCGGGGTGCTGTCGCTGATGACCGGCCTGCAGTCGGAGGCGGCGTTCCTGGCGTGGGGGTGGCGGGTGCCGTTCCTGCTGTCGGCGGTGCTGGTCGGGGTCGGGATGTGGATCCGGCTGGCGGTGGACGAGTCGCCGCTGTTCAAGGAGGCGCTGGCCCGGGCGGAGCGGCGCGGCGGCGCCGAGCAGCCGCCGCTGGTGGGGGTGCTGCGCCACCACTGGCGGGAGGTGCTGGTCGCGATGGGCGCCCGGATGGCGGAGAACATCTCGTACTACGTGATGACGACCTTTGTCCTGGCCTACGCCGTCTCGCACGTGCACTTCCCCAAGCAGACCGCGCTGAACGCCGTGCTGATCGCCTCCGCCGTCCAGTTCGCGCTGATCCCGCTCTTCGGGGCGCTCTCCGACCGGGTCGGGCGCAAGCCGGTCTACCTGGTCGGCGCGGTCGGCGTCGGGGTGTGGGCGTTCGTCTTCTTCGGGCTGGTGGACACCAGGTCCTTCGGGTCGCTGGTGCTCGCGGTGACCGTCGGGCTGGTCTTCCACAGCGCGATGTACGCGCCCCAGGCCGCCTTCTTCTCCGAGCTGTTCGCCACCCGGATGCGCTACTCCGGCGCGTCGATCGGCGCCCAGTTCGCCTCGGTGGCGGCCGGCGCCCCCGCCCCGCTGATCGCCACCGCGCTGCTGAAGGACTACGGCGGCTCGACGCCGATCTCGGTGTACGTGGCGATCGCGGCGGCCGTCACGGTGCTGGCGGTGCTGTGCGGCCGGGAGACCCGCGGGCACGACCTCGCGGAGGTGGAGGCGCCCGCCGGGCAGGACGGGACGACGGCGCCCGCGGCCGGGAAGGCGGCCACCGCCTGACGTGGCGTCCGGCGGTCGGCGCGCACTACCGCACGCGCGCCGGCCGCCGACGACCGACCGGGCCGAGCGGTTACGATCTCGCTTCCCTCCCCGGGGCACGTACACCCACTGTCGATGGGCGGCCGCACCATGAACGACCTCCACTCCGGCTCCGCGCCCGCGCTCCGCCGCCTGCTGGACCTGCTCGCCTCCGGCGCCGCCACCGAGGACTTCGCCGACGTGCTCGCCGACGCCCGCCGGCGGGGCGCGCCGGCCGCGGTGCTCAGCGAGATCGACGACGCCACCTGGCAGGCGCTGCGGGTCCACCGCACGATGCGCCAGCACCGGCGCCGGGAGGCCGAACTGACGGCCCTGTTCGACACCGCCGGCGACCTCGCCGCCTCCCGCGACCTGGACGCGGTGCTCCAGGCGATCGTCCGCCGGGCCCGGATGCTGCTCGGCACCGACACCGCCTATCTGACCCTCCCGGACGAGGACGCCGGCGACACCTACATGCGGGTCACCGACGGCTCGGTCTCGGTGCTCTTCCAGACCCTGCGGCTCAGCCTCGGCGACGGGCTCGGCGGCCTGGTCGCGCAGACCGCCCGCCCGTACGCGACCCCCGACTACCGCGCCGACGAGCGCTTCCACCACACCGGCACCATCGACGCGGGCGTGCTGGACGAGGGCCTGGTGGCGATCATCGGCGTGCCGCTGCTGCTCGGCGGCCGGGTGATCGGCGTGCTGTTCGCCGCCGACCGCTCACCGCGCGCCTTCTCCCCCGACGAGGTCGCGCTGCTCTGCACACTGGCCGCGCACGCCGCGATCGCGCTGGACACCGCCAGGTCGCTGGCCGACACCCGGGCCGCGCTCACCGAGCTGAACAGCGCCAACGCGCTGATCCGCGCCCACTCCGCCGCCGTCCAGCGCGCCGAGCAGGGCCACGACCGGCTCACCGACCTGGTGCTGCGCGGGGCCGAGGTACCGGACGTGGCCGCCGCGGTGGCCGCCCTGCTCGGCGGCGGGATAGCCGTCCTGGACGCCGAGGGCGAGCCGCTGGCCGGACCGGCCGCCGCGCCGGGCACCGGGCTGGCCGAGGCGGCGGCCGCGTCCCGCGCCGAGGGGCGCTCGGTGCGCCACGGCGAGGCCTGGGTGTGCGCGGTGCTGGCCGGGCAGGAGCAGTTGGGCACGCTGGTGCTGCGCGGCCGCCCGGACCTCGACGACGCCGACCGCCGGCTGTTCGAGCGGGCCGGTGTGGTCACCGCGCTGCTCCTGCTGCTGCGGCGCTCGGTCGCCGAGACCGAGAACCGGGTGCGCGGCGAGCTGCTGGCCGACCTGCTCACCGCCCCCGACCGGGACCCGGCCGGGCTGATCGCGCGCGGCCGGCGGCTGGGCGTGGACCTCGGCCGCCCGCACCTGGTGCTGGTCGCGGAGCCGGGCGGGGCGCGGGACACCGGCGCCCGCTCCCGGCTGGCGGGCGCGGCCGGGCGGTACCTGTTCGGCTCGCGCGGCATCAGCGCGGAGCACGGGGAGGCGGTGGTGCTGCTGGTCCCGGCCGGGGACGGCGGATCGGGTGCCTCGGGTGCGTCCGGCGGGTCCGGCGGGTCCGGCGAGGGGGACGCCGCGCAGCGGGCCGCCGGGCAGGCCGCCGAGCGGCTCGCCCGGCTGGCCGGGTTCCCGGTCACCGTGGGCGCCGGCCGTCCCACCGCCGGACCGGTCGCGCTGGCCGCCGCGTACGGCGAGGGGCTGCGCTGCGTCCGGGCGCTGCGGGTGCTGGGCCGGTCCGGCGAGGGCGCCTCGGCGCGGGCGCTCGGCTTCCTGGGCGTGCTGCTCGGCGACGGCCACGACGTCGCGGGCTTCGTCCGCGCGGCGCTGGGCCCGCTGCTGGAGTACGACGCCCGGCGCGGCACCGAGCTGGTCCGCACGCTGCGCGCGTACTTCGACTGCGGGGGCAGCCTGACCCGGGCCAAGGACGAACTGCACGTGCACGTGAACACCGTGGTGCAGCGGCTGGACCGGGTCGAGGTGCTGCTGGGCCCGGACTGGAACGGCCCGGAGCGCTCCCTGGAGCTCCAGCTGGCGCTGCGGCTCCAACTGCTGTCCGGGCCGTGACGTGGGCGGGTGGGGCCGGACCGGGTCCGCTCGGCTCGGGCGTACAGTGGCGAGGTTGGTCTCGAACGCCTGGCAAGGAGCAGCGGTGAGCGAGAACGTGCGGTTCATACGCATGGGCACGGGCGAGGGCGCCGTCCCCTACCAGGAGGCCTGGGAGGAGCAGCAGCGGCTGCACGCCCTGCGGGTCGCGGACGAGATCCCGGACACGGTGCTGCTGCTGGAGCACCAGCCCGTCTACACCATGGGCAAGCGCACCAACCCGGCCGACCTGCCGCTGGACGGCACCCCCGTGGTCGAGGTCAACCGGGGCGGCGAGATCACCTGGCACGGCCCCGGCCAGCTGGTCGGCTACCCGATCGTCAAGCTGCCGGACCCGATCGACGTGATCGCGTACGTGCGGCGGCTGGAGGAGGCGCTGATCCGCGCCTGCGGCGGGTTCGGCGTGGAGACCACCCGGGTCGAGGGCCGCAGCGGCGTCTGGGTGCTGGGCCGGTCCATCCCGGACGCGGTGGTGGACCCCGCGCAGGTGGTGGACATCGGCAAGCTCACCCTGCGGATGGGCCTGCCGCTGGGCATCGACCCCCGGCTGGCCGGCCCCGAGTACGCGCCGTCCAACGCCGGGCAGCGCGGCGACGACCGCAAGCTGGCCGCGATCGGCGTCCGGGTCGCGCGCGGGGTGACCATGCACGGCTTCGCGCTGAACTGCGATCCGGACATGACCTGGTTCGACAGGATCGTGCCGTGCGGCATCCGGGACGCCGGGGTCGCCTCGCTGGCCGGCGAGCTGGGCCGGGACTTCCCGGTGCCGGAGGCGGTGCCGCTGGTCGAGAAGCACCTGGCCGAGGTGTTCGCCGAGCTGCCGGAGCCGGCGCCCGGCCGCTGAGGCCCTCCCGTCCCCGGGCCGACCCCCGGGAATCTACCCGCCGGTAGCCGTGTTGCCCTGCGATTGCGGGGCCGTGGCCCCGGCGAAGGCCGTACAAGCACAGGCGTACCCTGGGGGTACCCCGTCTAGTTCTAGGAGTCGCACGTGTCCGCTGTCGCACCCGACGGCAGGAAGCTTCTCCGCCTGGAGGTCCGCAACAGCGAGACCCCCATCGAGCGGAAGCCCGAGTGGATCAAGACCCGCGCGAAGATGGGCCCGGAGTACAACGCCCTCCAGTCGCTGGTGAAGAAGGAGGGGCTGCACACGGTCTGCCAGGAGGCCGGCTGCCCCAACATCTTCGAGTGCTGGGAGGACCGCGAGGCGACCTTCCTCATCGGCGGTGACCAGTGCACCCGCCGCTGCGACTTCTGCCAGATCGACACCGGCAAGCCCGCCGAGTTCGACCGGGACGAGCCGCGCCGGGTCGCCGAGTCCATCGTCACCATGGACCTCAACTACGCCACCATCACCGGCGTCGCCCGCGACGACCTGCCGGACGGCGGCGCCTGGCTGTACGCCGAGACCGTGCGCCAGGTGCACGCGATGACCGCCGGCCGCGAGGGCGGCCGCA
Source organism: Kitasatospora sp. NPDC008115 (assembly GCF_042957205.1). Taxonomy (NCBI): domain Bacteria; kingdom Bacillati; phylum Actinomycetota; class Actinomycetes; order Kitasatosporales; family Streptomycetaceae; genus Kitasatospora; species Kitasatospora sp. NPDC008115. Next base: position 188,425 of record NZ_JBIBHU010000013.1, read on the forward strand.
CCGGCGTCGAGCTGCTGATCCCGGACTTCAACGCGGTGCCGGAGCAGCTGGCCGAGGTCTTCTCGTCCCGCCCCGAGGTGCTGGCGCACAACGTCGAGACGGTGCCGCGGATCTTCAAGCGGATCCGCCCCGCCTTCCGCTACGAGCGCTCGCTGGACGTCATCACCCAGGCGCGCGCCGCCGGGCTGGTCACCAAGTCCAACCTGATCCTGGGCATGGGCGAGACCCGCGAGGAGGTCAGCCAGGCGCTGGCCGACCTGGTCGGGGCCGGCTGCGAGCTGATCACCATCACCCAGTACCTGCGCCCGTCGCTGCGCCACCACCCGGTGGAGCGGTGGGTCAAGCCGCAGGAGTTCGTCGAGCTGCAGGAGGAGGCCGAGGAGCTCGGCTTCGCCGGGGTCATGTCCGGCCCGCTGGTCCGCTCGTCGTACCGCGCCGGGCGGCTGTACCGGCAGGCGCTGGAGCGTCGCGAGCAGGCCTCGGTCTGAGCCGACCGGGCGCGCGTGGGCGTGTTCGAGCCATGGGAAGGGCGGAGCCTCGGCTCCGCCCTTCCGCGTTCATCACGCTTTGACTGCCAGGTCACGGGCTGGTAACACGGGGTGGTGACGATGGACCCGTCACGGTTGTTCGATTCTTCTCAGCCACGGCCACGGCCGCGAGGGGAGCTGTTCGGCATGCGGATGCGGATGCGGTCGATGGGGGTTGCGCTGCGCTTCGCCGAGAGCGTCCTGCTGTCCGGCGGACAGCGGCAGGCCCGGCGCAACGCCTGGGCGGCGGTGTGCGAGAACCGCCGGTACGCCGCCGACCGCCGGCACGACGCGCTGCTGTCGGGGACGCCGGCGGGGGCGGCGGGCGGGGCGAGGACGGGCGCCGCGGCGGGCCGGCCGGTGCGCCGGGGGACGCCTCCGTAGCGGCACCCGGGTCACGGTTCGGGGCGAACGGGCACCCGGGCTTGGATATCCCGTACCCACGCCACGTACCATGAGCGTTATGGCGAGGGAAACATCCGAGAACCCCGGGCGGCTGAAGCAGATCCGCCTGGCGTACACCATGACCAAGAAGGTCGACACCAAGATCGGCCTGATCATCGCCGGCGTCGGCCTGCTGACCTTCGGCGTGTTCCTCGCCATCGGCTTCGCGATCGAGCACCCCGTTTACCTGGGCATCCTGGGCTTCATCGTGGCCTTCCTGGCCATGGCGATCGTCTTCGGGCGCCGGGCCGAGCGCGCCGCGTTCGGACAGATGGAGGGCCAGCCGGGCGCCGTCGCGGCGGTGCTGAACAACATCCGCCGCGGCTGGAGCGCCAGCACCACCCCGGTGGCCGTCACCCGCAGCCAGGACGCGGTCTACCGCGCCGTGGGCCGGGCCGGCATCGCGCTGATCGGCGAGGGCAACCCGAACCGGGTCCGCCAGCTGCTCGCGTCGGAGAAGAAGAAGATGGCCCGGGTCGTCGGCGACGTGCCGGTGCACGACATCGTGGTGGGCAACGGCGAGGACGAGGTCCCGCTCAAGAAGCTGCAGATCCACCTGATGCGCCTGCCGCGCGCCATCACGCCCGCCCAGGTCACCGAGACCAACGACCGCCTGCGCGCGCTGGGCGACCTGCTCTCCAAGGCGCCCATCCCCAAGGGCCCGATGCCCAAGGGCGCCCGGATGCCCAAGGGCGGCCAGGTCCGCTGAGCCCCTCCCCCGTCGACAGCACGACAACGGCCCCGCCGCGGAAGCTTCCGCGGCGGGGCCGTTCGACGTTCTCGGGCCGGTGCTCCCGGAATCAGATCCGGACCTCGACGGTGCCGACCGCCTTGTCGTGCAGCCCGCGGGTGTCCCGGTCCCAGACCAGCGCCGGCACCAGCAGGCAGAGCAGCACGGTGCGCAGCAGCACCTGCGGGATGGTCGCCCGGCTGCCGTCCAGGCGGACGACCCGCAGCCCGAACAGCCGCTTGCCGACGGTCGTCCCGGTGGTGGCGAGCAGCAGCACGGTGACGGCGAAGAACAGCGGGGTGGTCCACATGTTCGCCGAGGCCGCGGAGCCCTTGCCGATCAGCCCGTAGGAGATCAGGGCGATCAGCCAGCCGTCGACGAACAGCGCGCCCATCCGGCGGCCGGGGCCGGCGATCGAACCCGGGCCGTCCTTGGGCAGTCCGAGGCGCTCACCGCGGTGGCCGAAGTCGGCCCCCATCTTCTCGGCGGCCGCCTTCGGGCCGTCGATCCACGATCCCAACGCTTCTCTGGTGTCCACGAATCCACACTAACCGGGCGAACGCCGGGGACGGCCACCGCCTCCCCCGCGGGCCCGCCGGATCCGCCACCGAAGAGTGAACCCGGTCACCGGCGGCTTTCCACCGCCCCGCACCAATGGTCTAGACCACTACGGCCACCCCACCTGGCGGGGCGAGGTGCTTTGCCCCGTCCCGTACGGCTTTGCCGCCCAGGCCGCGACGGCGGTTAACATTCAGGAAACGACTGGGTCACCGGCCGGAAACGGCCCATTCCTAGGGTGAGCCCCAATTCGCCACACCGAGGAGGATGGATGTTCAACAACGCCGCCGAAGTGAAGCAGTTCATCCAGGACAACGACGTGAAGTTCGTCGACGTCCGCTTCTGCGACCTGCCGGGCGTCTTGCAGCACTTCTCCGTACCCGCGGCGACGTTCGACCCGTCCGAGATCCTGATGTTCGACGGCTCGTCGATCCGCGGCTTCCAGGCCATCCACGAGTCCGACATGGCGCTGGTCCCCGACCTCGCCACGGCCAGGCTCGACCCGTTCCGCCAGGAGAAGCACCTCAACATCAACTTCTTCATCCAGGACCCGGTGACCGGCGAGGCCTACAGCCGCGACCCGCGCAACGTCGCCAAGAAGGCCGAGGCCTACCTCGCCTCCTCCGGCATCGCGGACACCGCGTTCTTCGGCCCCGAGGCCGAGTTCTACGTCTTCGACTCGGTCCGCTTCGACACCAGCGCCAACGCCTCGTACTACCACATCGACTCCGAGGCCGGCGCCTGGAACAGCGGCTCCACCGAGGGCGACGTCCGCGGCTACAAGGTCAAGTACAAGGGCGGCTACTTCCCCGTCCCGCCCGTCGACCACTTCGCCGACCTGCGCGCCGAGATGTCCCTGGAGCTGGCCCGGGCCGGCCTGGAGGTCGAGCGCCAGCACCACGAGGTCGGCACGGCCGGCCAGGCGGAGATCAACTACAAGTTCAACACCCTGCTGCACGCCGCCGACGACCTGATGCTGTTCAAGTACATCATCAAGAACGTCGCCTGGCGCAACGGCAAGACGGCCACCTTCATGCCGAAGCCGATCTTCGGCGACAACGGCTCGGGCATGCACGTCCACCAGTCGCTGTGGAGCGAGGGATCGCCGCTCTTCTACGACGAGCAGGGCTACGCGGGCCTCTCCGACACCGCCCGCTACTACATCGGCGGCCTGCTCAAGCACGCCCCGTCGCTGCTCGCCTTCACCAACCCGTCGGTGAACTCCTACCACCGCCTGGTCCCCGGCTTCGAGGCCCCGGTCAACCTGGTCTACTCCCAGCGCAACCGCTCCGCCGCGATCCGCATCCCCATCACCGGCTCCAACGCCAAGGCCAAGCGCATCGAGTTCCGCGCCCCCGACCCCTCCTCCAACCCCTACCTGGCCTTCGCCGCCATGCTGATGGCCGGCCTGGACGGCATCAAGAACAAGATCGAACCCCTTGAGCCGGTCGACAAGGACCTCTACGAACTGGCCCCCGAGGACCACGCCAACGTCCCCCAGGTCCCCTCCTCCCTCCCCGCCGTCCTGGAGGCCCTCGAAGCCGACCACGAGTACCTCCTCGCCGGCAACGTCTTCACCCCCGACCTCATCGAGACCTGGATCGACTTCAAGCGCACCCAGGAGATCGCCCCCATCGCCCTCCGCCCCCACCCCCACGAGTTCGAGCTCTACTACGACCTCTAGAGGCACCGGGCACCCCGGCCCGCGGGAGCGCACCGTTCGACGACGGTGCGCTCCCGCGGGCCGTTTCGTTTCCCGCCGGCCGGCCGGGCGGTCAGGAGGTGGCGCGGGTGAGGAGGGCGGTGATGCGGGACTCGACGGCGGGCGTGAGGGTGGTGAGGGCGTAGGTGGTGGGCCACATCGGGCCGTCGTCGAGGGTGGCGACGTCGCTGAAGCCGAGGGTGGCGTAGCGGGACTTGAACTTCTGGGCGCTCTGGAAGAAACAGAGGACCTTGCCGTCCTTGGCGTAGGCGGGCATGCCGTACCAGAGCCTGGGGGTCAGGGACGGGGCGGCGGCCTTGACGAGGGCGTGGAGGCGTTCGGCGAGGGCGCGGTCGGCGGGCTCCATGTCGGCGATCTTGGCGAGGACGTCCTGCTCGGCGTCGGCCTTGGCGGTGCGGGGGCTGCGGCGGGCGGCGGCCTTGAGCTCCTTGGCGTGCTCCTTCATGGCCGCGCGCTCGTCCTCGGTGAAGCCGTCGAAGTTCTGCTTGGTCGTCATGGGGGGGGGTGCCTTTCGGGGAGTCGGGGAGAGGGGGGTGCTTCAGGAGCCGGTCGGGTGGTCGAGCCAGCGGCCCTCGCGCATCAGGTCGCGGCCGGCCAGCTCGTTCGCCTCCCGCCAGGCCTGGACGCGGCGGGGCGTGACCCGGAACCAGTGGTACGAGGCGGCCGAGGCGCGCGGGTCGAAGCCGGTGCGTTCGGCGAAGCGGTCGCCGCGCTCCTGCGGGAGGGCGTCGAGGGCGAGGACCTCGACCGCGCCGTCGATCAGGCAGACGTCCCGGGTGCGGCCGAGGGCCAGGCGGGCGGTGCCGGTGGCGGCGAGGTTGCGGCCGGTCGGGCTGCCGGCCGGGGTGGCCAGCAGCAGTGCCTCGCCGTCCCAGTCGAAGGAGAGCGGGACGAGGTGGGGCGCGCCGTCCGGCGAGGCCGTGGCCACCCAGACGTCGACGTCGTCGGCGAGGCGCTGCTCGGCGTCGTGGCGGCGCAGGGCGCGGGGACGCGGTCCGGCCATGGTCTCTCACTCCTGTCGTTGTCGGCGGGCGTGGTCACAGCCTCCCGCGAGCGGGGTGGGCGCCGCATCCGTAGTGACTACGGAACGCCCTACGGAGCCGCCCCGCATAATGGCGCGGTGTCCGGTTCCGTGATCTCGCCCCGTGAAGCCGATGTGCTCGCGCTGCTCGGCGAGCACCTCAGCAACGCCGAGATCGCCGCTCGGCTGTTCATCTCCGTCCGCACGGTCGAGTCCCACACCTCCGCGCTGCTGCGCAAGCTGGAGCTGCCGGACCGGCGGGCGCTCACCCGGCACGCGGCCGAACTCGCCCGCGCCGGGCGCTCACGGCCCGCGCCCGCCCTGCCGGCGCCGCTGACCGCGTTCGTCGGCCGGGAGCGGGAGCGCGCCGGACTGGCCGGGGCGGTGGCCGCGCACCGGCAGGTGAGCGCGGTCGGCCCGGGCGGGGTGGGCAAGACCCGGCTGGCGCTGGCGGTGGCGGCGGACCTGGCGGGCGACTTCGCCGACGGCGCCTGGTTCGTCGACCTGGCCCCGGTCACGGAGCCGCAGCGGGTGGCCGCGGCGGTCGCGGCCGCGCTGGGCGTCGGCGAGCGGCCCGGGCGCGGTCACGACGAGGCGGTGTCCGCCGCGCTGGCCGACCACCGGGCGCTGCTGGTGCTGGACAACTGCGAGCAGGTCAGGGACGGTGTGGCGCCGTTCCTGGAGCGGCTGCTGACGGACTGTCCGCGGCTGAAGGTGCTGGCGACCAGCCGGGCCCGGCTGCTGGTGCCGTTCGAGCGGGTCTTCCCGGTGCCGCCGCTGTCCCGGGACGGCGGCGGCGACTCGGAGGCGGTCGCGCTGTTCGTCGAACGGGCGGCGGCGGCCGGCGCGGCCCCCGACCCGGCGCTCCGGGAGCGGATAGCGGCCGTCTGCGAGCGGCTCGACGGCATGGCGCTGGCGATCGAGCTGGCGGCGGCCCGCTGGCCGACGCTCGGCCTGGACGGACTCACGGCCGGCCTCGGCGACCAGCTGCGGATCCTGGCCGGCGGTCCGCGCGCGGGCGACCGGCACCGGTCGGTGCGGGCCGTGCTGGACTGGAGCCACGACCTGCTGGAGCCCGCCGACCGGGCGCTGCTGCGCCGGGTGTCGGTGTTCGTCCAGCCGTTCACCGCCGGGGCGGCGGTCGCGGTGGCGGGGTCCGACCCGCTGGATCCGGCGGCCGTGGCCGACGGGCTGGGGCGGCTCGCCGAGCAGAGCCTGCTCACCGTCGCCCCGGCGGCGGAGGGCACCCGGTACCGGGCGGCGGAGACCATCCGCCAGTACGGGGCCGAGCGGCTCGAACAGGCCGGGGAGGCGGCGGACGTCCGCTCCCGGCACCTCGCCTGGTGCCTGGCCGGCGCGGACGGGCTGGCGCGGGCCGAGGGCCCGGACCTGCGGGCCCGGTTCGACGCGGTGGCCGACGACCTGCGGGCCGCCCTCGGCTGGGCGGCCGGGCGGCCGGAGCTGCGGGAGCGGGCGCACCGGCTCGCGCTGGCCCTGGGGGAGGCCGCGTTCGCGCGCAACCTGCTCGGGGAGTCGCAGCAGCGCTACGAGCAGGCGGCCGCGCTGGCCGAGGACGCGGCCGGCGCCGCGACGGCGCTGCGGGAGGCCGCCGGGGTGGCGGGGTGCCGCCGGCTCGGCGACGACCTGTACCGCCTGCACCGCGCCGCCGCCGAGGCCGCCCACCAAGCCGGGGACGGCGCCGGCGCGGCCCGCGACCTGGCGGCCGCCGCCACCGTCGCATACCGCTTCTCCAGCACCTTTACCCGCATTCCCCCCGCCGACGAGGTGGCCGGCCTGCTCGCGCGGGCGCGGGCGGCAGCTGACGAGCCCGACGGTTCCAAGGGCTCCCCCGCGACCGCGACCGCGACCCGCGCCGCCCTGGCGCTGGCCGAGGCGGCGGTGCTCGCGGACGCCTACGGCTCCGTCCAGGGCAGCCCGGACAACACCGCGCGGGAGACCGTCGCCTACGCCGAGCGGGCCGTCGAACTGGCCCGGCGCACCGGCGACCCGGTGGCCGAGTCGGCCGCCCTGGACGCCCTCTCGGGCGCGCGCAGCTGGGCCGGTGAGCCGTTCGCGGCCGCCGAGGCCGCCCGCCGCCGGGTCGGCCTGCCGGCCCCGGCGCCGGGCACCCCGGCCGGTACGCACGAACGGGTGGACGCCCTGGCGATGGCGGCCGCCACCGCGATCGGCGTCGGCGAGCTGGACCGGGCCCGGGAGTGGGGCCGGCGGCTCGCCGGGCATCCGCTGCTGGCCGAGGTCGGCCACCACGCGACGTCCTGGCTGCTGGTCGCGGACGCTTTCGCCGGGCGGACCGAGGAGGTGCCGGCCACCGGTGTGCGCTTCCTCGACGCGTGGGAGCAGGACGGCCGTCCGCGCTCCTTCTCGCTCGGCCCGGCCGCCGCCGCGGTCGCCATGGTCCACGGCCTGCGCGGTGACGAGGACGCCCGGGCCTCCTGGCTCGCCGTCGCCGGCCGGGCCGGCCCCGAGGAGGAGCACCGGTACGGCTACGGCGCGGTGTTCGACGCCATGGTGCTGCTGCACCACGGGGACGCGCGGGCCGCCCTGGAGCGGATCGCGCCGGCGCCCGGGGAGGTGTGGAAGTGGGTCTCCTGGGTCTGGCTGCACTGGTACGCGGCGACCCGCGTCGAGGCGTCGGTGCTCGCCGGCCACCCGGACGCCCGCGCCCGTCTTGCCGAGGCGCGCCCCGTGGTCGCCGGCAACCCGGTCGCCACCGCCCAACTCGACCGGGCGCAGGCCCTCCTGGACGGCGACCTGCCACGGCTGCGCGCCGTCGCGGCGGCCTTCGACGCCGTCGGCTGCCCCTACCAGTCCGCCCGCACCCTGCACCTCGCGGACGGCGGGCGGGGCGGCGGCTGACGCGCCGGGCCGTCGGCCGTCCCGCCGAAACCCGGTGGTCAAGGCCGTTCCGGGGGACGAGACTTGGCTCATGGGAAAGCGGAGCGGGGCGGCGGTCAAGGTCACGCCGACGGTGTACGTGTCGGTGGACGTCGAGGCGGACGGGCCGATCCCCGGCCCCTACTCGATGGTCAGCTTCGGCGCGGTGGTGGCCGGGTGGCACGACGCGGACGGCTTCCGGCGGTCCGGGAACGTCGAATCGTCGGGCTTCTACCGGGAGTTGCGGCCCGTCTCCGACACCTGGGTGCCCGAGGCACTGGCCGTCTCGGGGCTGGACCGCGCGGCGCTGCTCGCCGGCGGCACCGAACCCGGCGTCGCCATGCGCGCGTTCACCGGCTGGCTGGAGCAGTCGCGCACCGGGCCGGACGGGCGGCGGTACCGGCCGGTGATGGTGGGCTATCCCGCCGTCTACGACTGGCAGTTCCTCTACTGGTACCTGGTACGGTTCACCGGCTCCAGCCCGTTCGGCCACTCCGGGTGCCTGGACATGAAGACGCTGTACGCGGCGCGCGCGGGCGTGCCGTTCGCGGGGATCGGCAAGCGCTCGATGCCCGGGGAACTGCTGCCCGGCCTCCCCCACACGCACCACGCGCTGGACGACGCCCGGGAGCAGGCCGTGCTGTTCGCCAACCTGATGGAGTGGGAGGGGCCGGAGCTCAGCGGGTGATGACGGGCAGGGTCTCGTAGCCGCGCAGGACGAGGCGGTCGCGGCGGGTCGCGACGCCGCCGGGGGCCAGCCGGGGGAAGCGGTCGAGGAGGGCGGGGACGGCGATGTCGTTCTCCAGGCGGGCGAGTTGGCTGCCGAGGCAGTAGTGCGGGCCGCCGCCGAAGCTGAGCGGCTGGCTGTCGGTGCGGGTGGGGTCGAAGCGGTCCGGGCGGAGGTAGCGGGCCGGGTCGTGGTTGGCGGCGCCCAGCATGACGAACACCATGGTGCCGGTCGGGGCGGGCACTCCGGCCACGTCGAGGCCGGGGGCGGTGGAGATCCGGGAGGTCACCTGGACCGGGGAGTCGTGGCGCAGCACCTCGTCGGTGAAGAGCGCGGGGTCGATCGCGCCGGTGCGCAGGCCCCCGGCGGCCTCCGGGTGGCGGAAAAGCAGGGCGAGGCCGTTGCCGAGGAGGTTGGTGGTGGTCTCGAAGCCGGCCACCAGGAGGAGGACGAGGTTGCTCAGCAGTTCCTCGCCGGAGATCCGGTCCGGGGAGTCGACGGCGGTCCGGGCCAGCTCGCTGACCAGGTCGCCGGTCGGACGGGCCAGCCGCTCGGCACTCAACTCCTCGAAGTAGGATGAGAGTTCAAGGGCCGCGGCATCGGCGGCGGCCAGTTCGGCGAAGTCCTGGATGAGCTCCAGGACGACGGTGAGGTCCGAGACCAGGCCGCGGAAGCGGAAGCGGTCGGCGGCGGGAACGCCGAGCAGCTCGCAGATCACCTCGACCGGGAGGCGGAAGGCGAAGGCGTCCATGAAGTCGACGGGCGAGCCGTCGGCTCCCCGGTCGGCCAGTTCGTCGAGCATCCGGTGCACCGCGGCCTCGGCCGCCGGCCGCAGGGCGGCGACCCGGCGGGCGTTGAAGGCCGAGGCGACGAGCGAGCGGACCCGGCCGTGGTCGGGGGCGTTGCGCTGGAGGATCGAGCGGCCCAGCAGCTCGATGGAGGGGTGGGCGAGCAGTTCCGCGTAGTCGGCGGCGAGGTCCTCGGTGTCCTCCAGGGCGAAGGCGGGGTTGCGCAGCACCTGGTTGGCGGCGGCGTGGCCGACCACCAGCACCGCCCCGGGGCCGGCCGGGGCGGCCGGGCCGAGTTCATGCGCCCGCGCGTACAGCGGGTAGGGGTTGGAGCGCCCCTCGATGGTCATGAGCTGCTCGATGATCGACGCGCCGTCCATGCGGCCTACCCCTCCGTGGAACCGGCCAGGATCCACCGCGGATCCGACTCCCCGACGGACAACTGTTGGTGGCCGGAGGGGAGTTCCCGGGAGAGGACGGGGCCGGCGGCGCGACTCGGCCGGCGGGCGGAAGCCGGGGCGGCGGCCGGGCGGGGCGGCGCGCGGCCCGGGCACCGGGGCCGCACGCGGCACCCGGGCCACGTGCGGTCGGTAGGGTGGCGGGATGGAGATCTGGATCAACCCGCGCTGCGGGAAGTGCCGTACCGCGCTGAACGGACTGGAGGGCGCGGGCGTCACGTACACCGTGCGGCGCTACCTGGAGGACCCGCCGAGCGTCGCCGAGCTGGAGCAGGTGCTGGAGCGGCTGGGCCTGGAGCCGTGGGACATCGCCCGGACCGACGAGCAGGTGGCCAAGGACCTCGGCATGAAGCAGTGGGGCCGGGAGGCGGGCGACCGCGAGCGCTGGCTCGCGGCGATGGCCGAGCACCCGATCCTGCTCCAGCGCCCGATCATCACCGCCGACGACGGGCACGCCGTGGTCGCCCGCACCCCCGAGGCACTCAAGTCCGTGCTGCCCTGACGGCCGCCGCCGTCAGCGGCGTTCGAACCGCCGCACCGGCTCGCCCGGGTGCCAGGAGGTGATCCGCACCGCGTCGCCCTCGACGGTGGTGAGCACCACCAACTCCAGCTCCAGCCGGAAGGCCTGGTACGGGCCGGGCGGCGGCTCGGGCAGCTCGGCCTCGTAGGCGGCGCGTTCGGCCGCGTCGGTCAGCTCGACGGCCCGGCCGGACACCTTGGCGTCGCCGCCCGCCAGCGTCTCGTCGCTCGGGTTGCTGTGCAGCGCGAAGCGGGCGTCGCGGCGCAGGTCCAGCGCCTTGACCGCGCCGTCCATCGATCCGATCATCAGGTCGGCGCCGATGAAGTCCACCTCGATGCCGCTCACCCGGGGCGAGCCGTCCTTGCGGAGCGTCGCCAGGACGTGGTGCTTGTTGGCCTCGAAGCGGGCCCGCACGGCGGGGGCCAGGTCCGGGGCCTCGTGCTCGAAATCCTGCCAGGTAGCCATGGCGCCAGTGTGGCACCGGGCACCGACGGCCGCCGTCCGGCGATCGCGTCCGGTGTCGCTGCCCGGCGTCGGTGCCCGGCGTCCCGTCCGGTGTCCGTGCCCGGTGCCACACTGGGCGGGTGACCACCACCACCTACATCGCCTTCCTGCGGGCCGTGAACGTCGGCGGCCGGACGGTGAAGATGGAGCACCTGCGCGCACTGTTCGGCGAGCTGGGCCTGGAACGCGTCGGTTCCTACATCCAGAGCGGCAACGTCTTCTTCACCGCCGAGGCCGCCGACACGGCGGGCCGGGCCGCGCTGACCGGGCGGATCGAACGCCATCTGGAGGAGCGGCTGGGCTTCCCGGTGCCGGTGCTGCTGCGCACGGCCGACGAGGTCCAGGCGGTGCTGGACGCCGAGCCGTTCGCGGGCGTCGAGGCCACCCCGGACGTGCGGCTCACGGTCAACTTCCTCTCCGAACCGCTGCCCGCCGACTTCCCGGTCCCCTACACCTCGCCGAAGGGCGACTACGAGGTGATCGGCGCCGACCCGGGCACCGCGTACGTCGTGGTGCACCTGAAGGACGGCAAGTGGGTCACCGGCGGTGCGCTCTTCGGGAAGTCCTACCGGGGCTCGGTGACCTCCCGGTTCCTGCACACCACGGCCAAAATTCTGGCCGCCGCCCGGAAGGCCTGACGCCCCGGGCCCGCCCGCGACCCGCTCGCGCCCGTCCACGGCCCGTCCACGACGATCCGGAGGCCCTGTTGGCCCGTTCCGCGCTGAACGCGTACACCGCGCTGCTCGACCGCTCGTTCGCCCGGATCGCGGAGGCGGCGGCCGACGGCCGCGCCTTCGACCGCTCGACGATCGTGCGCTGCGCGGACGTCTGGGACAACAACACCTTCCCGCTGTCCGCGACCGCGGTCCGCCGGACCGCGCTGCGCCGCGAGCGGGCCGCCCGGGCCGGGTTGCGCTGGATGGCCGGGCTGGGCGAGGCGCGGTACGCGTGGATGCTGGAGCAGTCGGCGGCGGCCGGGCACCCGGTCGAGGGTCTGATACCGCCGCCGCCACCGGACGGGCCCGGCCTCTTCCGGAGGTACGCGCCCCTGCCCTTGGCGGAGACGGCCGTGGACGGGTACGACCTCTCCCGCTGCCGGCTGCTGCGGCTGCTGGCGGAACACTCCGGCGACCGGCTGGACGTGGCGCTGGACGTGGCGGCGCCGCGCACGGACGCCCTGCCCGCGGGAGGTGGGAGGCCGCCGAGGCTGTTCCTGTCGCTGGACGAGGTGTCGGCGGTCGCGTTCGAGGCGGGACCGGCCGCAGCGGGCCCGCTGAAGTGGCGGGTGGACGCGGACGGGGTGGAGCTCCGGGTGGGCGGGGCCGGCCTGCTGCGGGCGGCCCGGGCCTCGCTGACCGTCGAGGACCGGCACCGGCACCCGATCGGGGCCGACTGGTCGGCGGACCGCCGGTCCGGGCCGTTCGGCCGGCCGGCCGGGCTCGCCGAGCGGACGCCCGGCCCGCCGTTCACCGTCCGCGACGGCGGGTCGCAGTGGCTGGCGGCGGTCCTCGTCCACCGCGCGATGCTGGACATCCGGCTGGCGCGGCACCCCCACGCGGTCTCCCGACGCGCGATCCTGGAGCTCTGCCGGATCTTCGAGGGGGCGGGAACGGACCTGGCGGCGGCGGCACGGCAGGGCGAGGCGGGCGGGCGCGCGCTGATCGAACGTTGGGTGGCACGCGGCGGCGACCCCTGGGCGGGCTGGTTCGCGGATCAGCTCGCCTCACGGAGCCGGCCCGGCCGGACCGGGGAGTGGGCGGAGCGCCTGGTCGATCGGCTGCGGGAGGTGCCGCCGCCCGTCGCCGAACCCCGGCCGCGGCCCGAGAGGGCGGCGGTGCGGCTGCTGGCGGTCCACTTCGAGGGCCACGGCCACGACCCGGACGAGCCCGCATCGGCGGTCGTCCACCTCGCGGTGCCGACGGGGGAGGGCGGACCGTGGGGGCTGATCGTCGAACAGACCGGGCGTCTGGAGCGGTTCCGGCTCGGGCCCGCGGCGTTCGGCACGGCGCGGGCGGTACGGGAGGACGGCGAACGGCTGACGGTGGGAGCCGACTTCACGCTGGAGCGGCGGTCCGCGGAATCTGGACAGGTCGGCGGGGAGCGGCCGAGAATCGGTCCATGATGTCGCGTGAGAACCGGACCCGGGTGGTCCGGCCGTCCGAGGCCGAGCGGGAACGGGCCCTCGGAGTGCTGCGGGAGGGCGCGGGGAACGGCCGGCTGTCGCACGACACCTTCCTCGGGCGGCTGGACCTCGTGCTCCATGCGGGCAGCCGCGCCGAGTTGAACGCGGTGATGGCGGACCTGCCGGGCGGGAACCCGGTGGGGCGCTTCGTGCTGCGCACGGTCGGCTGGGCCTCCGCGTTCGGGGTGCGGCTGGGCGACGCCTGGCGCGCCGAGCGGCTGCCAGGGCTGAGCCTCCCGGAGGCCGGGGCCGGGCAGTTGACGATAGGACGGATCCCCGGGTCGGGGCTTCGGCTGAACGACGCGTCGGTCTCCCGGCACCACGCCGAGCTGCGCCGGGAGGGCGACGGCTGGGTGCTGTACGACCTCGGGTCGACCAACGGGACGCATGTGAACGGCTACCGGATCGTCGGCGCGGCGCGGGTCCGGCCGGGCGACCAGGTGCGGTTCGGCAACCTGGAGTTCCGGCTGGCCTCCGGCTGAGCACACGAGGACGCCCGGGTGCCGGGCCGGAGGGAGCGCCGACGGGAGGGCCGACGGGAGGGCCGGATTGTCAGTAGCGGGTGGTTGGATGCGGGCATGGACCAGGACACCGTGCAGACCACCCTTGCCGCCGAGGTACTGCGGGACGCCGAGGAGCGGGCCCTCGAACTGATCCGGTGCGGCTTCCAGGAGCCTGACGAGATAGCCGAGTCCCTGGTCGATGACCTCGACGACCAGGGACTGACGGTGGAGGAGGCGGAGCGGATCGTCGCTCCGCTGTGGCGGGAGCGTCTGCGGGAGCAGGCCGCCTGGCCGGAGACGACCGACGTCGACCGGCTGGAGGCCGCCTTCGACGCCCTGGAGGAGCTGGGCATCGTCGCCGCGATGGACTTCACCTGCTGCGCGAACTGCGGCTACGCCGAGATCGGGGGCGAGGCCGAGGAGGATTCGCGCGGGTTCGTGTTCTTCCATCAGCAGGACACCGAACGGGCCGCCGACGGCGGTGCGTTGATGCTGCGGTACGGCGGGTTCCAGGTGGACGGCGAGCCGACCGAGGCGGCCGTGCGGCGGACGGCCGAGGTCGGGCGGGAGGTCGCCGCCGCGCTGACGGCGGCCGGGCTTCCGGTGGAGTGGGACGGCTCCCCGGAGACGGCGATCGCGGTCACGCCCATCACCTGGCTCAACCGCCTGCCGGAGTAGCGGCCGCCGCCTCCCGGACGGTCCGTCAGGAGGTGGAACCCGGGTTCGGCTCCCGGCCAAGGTGAGGCCGAACTCCCGGATGTCCTAGGTCAAGGGGCTCACCGACGTGGGCGGGGGCGCGTCCGAGTGGGCTTCGCCGTCGACGATGCCAACAGCCGCCTGCCCGACGGACTCACCCGCACTCGGCCCCACCCCGTCACCGGGACCGTCACCTTCATCCGGACGTCCACCACCCGCCGCACCTGAGCGGGCGGCGCCTCACCCCGAGCCGGGCGAGGACGGCAGCGCGGCCTCGATCCCGGCGACGACGATCGCCAGGCCGCGCTCGAAGCGCTGCTCGAAGCCGCCGAAGAGGTCCCGGCCCGCGGCGGCGGCGAGGGCGTGCTCGGGGTCGATGCCGGCGGCCCGCTGCTCCGGGTCGTAGCCGGGCGCCCGCTCCCCCGGCACCGGGTGGACGGCCTGCTCCTCGATCACGAAGCCGATGGTGAACGCGTAGGCGGTGGTGAAGGCCAGGACGGCGTCGCCGAGTTCGAAGCCCGCCCGGCCGAACGCGGCGAGCAGGGCGTGCTGCCCCTCGGTGTGCCCGGAGTCGGTGAGCCGGGTGCCGCTGAAGACCTTGGCGCCGTCCCGGTAGCCGAGCAGCGAGGTCCGCAGGGTGCGGCAGGTACCGGTGACCGCCTCCTGCCAGCTGTCCGGCACGGCGGTCGGCCCGGCGGACATCCGGCGGAGCATCTCGGTGGCCATCTCGTCGAGCAGCGCCTGCTTGTTGGCGAAGTGCCAGTACAGCGCGGGCGCCTTGACGTCCAGCTCGGTGGCGATCCGGCGCAGGGTGAGCCCGTCGAGGCCGGTCTCGTCCAGCAGGCGCAGGGCGGTGTCGACCACCTGGGCGCGGTCCAGCTTCGGCGGCATGTCGCGCTCCTTCCGGGCGGCTGTTCTCGCTCGGCCGCGACGTCCAGCCTCGACGTCCGGCGTTGACAATTTAACACCGTTAAGCCCATGCTTCTGGACGTCCGCCACTTAACAACGTTAAGGAGAGTGTGCGATGGCGCACGCCCAGAACCGGAACCGGGCCCAGGACCGGAGCGCGACCGAGGTCCTGATCGTCGGTGCCGGGCCGACCGGGCTGACCCTCGCCTGCGACCTGGCCCGGCGCGGGGTCTCCGCGCTACTGGTCGAGCAGGCCCCGGCGCTGTTCCCCGGCTCACGCGGCAAGGGCCTCCAGCCCCGCACCCAGGAGGTCTTCGAGGACCTCGGCCTGCTCGACGCCGTGCACGCCGCCGGCCGCCCGTACCCGCGCATGGTGAGCTGGGAGAACGGCGAGCGGCAGGGTGAGTGGGACCTCGTCGGGCGCGCCGAGCCGGAACCGACCGTGCCCTACCCGGCGGTCTGGATGCTCCCGCAGTGGCGCACCCAGGAACTGCTGCACGACCGGCTGCGCGAGCTCGGCGGCGAGGTCGCCTTCGGCACCGCGCTGAGCGGCCTCGACCAGCACCCCGACCGGGTCGAGGCCCGGCTGACCGGGCCCGACGGCACCGGGCGCACGGTCACCGCCCGCTACCTGGTCGCCGCCGACGGCGGGCGCTCCACCGCCCGGCGGGCGGTGGGCATCCCGATGGCGGGCGAGCAGGTCGACCCGCGCCCGGCGCTGGTCGCCGACGTCGAGATCGACGGCTTGGACCGCGAGAACTGGCACTGCTGGCCGAAGGGCCCCGGCGGCGCCCTGCTGCTCTGCCCGCTGCCGAGCACCACCGCCTTCCAGTTGTTCGCCCAGTTCGGCGAGGAGGGCGGTTCCGGGGAGGGCGGCCCCGGGGACGGCGGCCCCGGGGAGGAGCCCGACGCTTCGGCGGAGGGTGTGCGGCGGACCATCGCCGCCCGTACCCACCTGCCGGAGTCCGCGGTCGGCGCCGTGCACTGGGCGTCCGCCTTCCGGCCGCGCGCGGCGCTCGCCGAGCGGTTCCGCGAGGGCCGCGTCTTCCTGGCCGGCGACGCGGCGCACATCCACTCCCCGGCCGGGGGCCAGGGCCTCAACACCAGCGTCCAGGACGCCTACAACCTGGGCTGGAAGCTCGGCCAGGTGCTGCGGCACGGCGCCGACGAGTCGCTGCTGGACAGCTACGAGCAGGAGCGGCTGCCGATCGCCGCCGACGTGCTGGAGATCTCCACCCGGCTGCACCGCGCGGGCGGCGTCCGGGCCGGCGCGCTGCGGCGCGGCCCGCGCACCGAGCAGCTCGGGCTCGGCTACGAGGACGGCCCGCTGACCGTCGAGTTGCGCCCCGGCCTGCCGGAGGAGGCGCTGCGGGCCGGCGAGCGGGCACCCGACGCCCCGTTGGACGGTGCGTCGGCGAACGACGCGTCGGCGGACGACACCCCGTTGGACGGCGCGGGCGCGCGCCGGCTGTTCGAGCTGTTCCGCGGCCCGCACGTCACCGTGCTCGCGGTCGGCCACCCCCTGCCGCCACTGCCCGCCGGGGTGCGCGGGCACCGCGTCGACGGCGGCGTCGCGGAGCAGGCGTACGGGCGGGGCCTGTTCGTCGTCCGGCCGGACGGCTACCTGGGCCTGGCCACCCACGACCCGGCCGACCTGCCGGGGTACCTGGAGCGCTTCGGCCTGCGCTGAACCCTCCCCGCCCGGGGCCCCCGACCACCCCGGTAGCGTGCCCGGCATACGCCGGAGGCATATGCTCCGCGCGTAGATCAACGGCCCGCGAAAACCCCCGGCGCTCAGTCGTCCACCGCCTCCCAGGCGCCGGGCGCCCCCCACAGCGGCTCGGTGCATCGCTGGTAGGTGGCCTGCCAGTGCGGCCAGTGCCGGGCCACCATGTCGTCGCAGTCGGCGAGCAGCCACTCGACCACCGCCGGCTCGACGCCGTCCAGCAGCCAGGCGAGCGCGTCCGGACTGCCCGGCCCGTCGGCCGAGTGCAGCACGTCCAGCAGCTCGGGCAGGCTGCCGACCCGCGAGCCCTCCGCGAAGACCGACTCCATCCGCGGCAGCAGCTGGCGCTCCTCGATCCGCAGATGGGTCTCCAGCCGGGCCGCCAGGTCCTCGATGGCGTACGCCACCGGCCAGACCGACCCGGTGTCCCGGCTGGCGATCCGGACCAGGGTGGTGACCCTGGTGAACGAGTGGTCGAGGTTGTGGTGGTCCGCCTCCAGCCAGTTCAGCAACAGGCGCAGCTCGGGCGCGAACCGGCGCACGATCGGCCAGACCCGGGTGTCCTGCTGCTCGTGGTGGCAGGTCAGCATGGCGGTGACGAAGGTCCAGTGCCGCAGCAGCGCGGCCCCCTTCTCGTCCTCGTCGGGCTGCAGCAGCCGCAGCGCGTTGGGCAGCCGGGCGAGGTCGCGGCGGAGCGCGGCGTGGACCAGCCGCAGTCCGGCGAACCGGACGGCCTGCGGCTCCTCGTCGGCGATGTGCTCGTGCACGGGGCCGCCCTGGGCGGGCACGGCCGGCGAGACCGGGGACGCTACGGGCAGCAGGTGGGTGGGCATGGCACTCTTTTCACGCTCGGACAAGGGCTTGGCACTGGCACGGCCTGGCACAGCTGGCGGGGACGGTGCTCCACCACAGTGGTGAGAGGACATCAGAGGCGAATCAATGTCCGATTGACGTGCAGCTCAGCGGCCGTACGGCCGGTTCCGGCGGGCGCTCCGGCGAACGCGGCGCAACATTCCGCCGCACCCGTCCCGTGTACCAGGGCGAGGGTGCGTCGTACGCCGCACCGGGAAGCCGACGAGGAACAGCGAGGCCGGATGTCACCGGATCAGGAACGGACGTTCGACGAGTTCGTCGCGGGCCGGTACGCCGCGCTGCGCCGCACCGGGTACCTGCTCTGCGGCGACTGGCACCTCGCCGAGGACCTCGTGCAGACCACGCTGGTGCGGCTCTACGCCCGCTGGCCGCGGCTGCGCGAGCCCGAGGCGGCGTACGGCTACGCCCGGACGACGCTGGTCCGCGCCTACATCGACACCCGGCGGCGGCGCGACTCGCAGGAGGTGGCGGCGCCCGACCCGGCCGTCCTCCTGGAGGACGGCCGCGACGGCGGGCGGCGGACCGGGGCGCAGGCCGACCCGGAGCGGCGGCTGGCGCTGCTCGCGGCGCTGGCCCAGGTCACCCCGGCCTACCGGGCCGTGCTGGTGCTGCGGTTCTGGGAAGACCAGTCCATCGAGTCGACGGCGGCCGCGCTGCGGCAGAGCACCGGCGCGGTGAAGTCCGCGACCAACCGGGGCCTGACCCAACTGCGGGCGATCCTCGGCGACTCGGTGCACGAGATCGCCGCGGGCTGACCCGACCACCGCGAGCTGATGAGGAGAGGAAGGGCGATGGGCCAGGAGGACCGGGATCTCGACGCCGAGCGGGTGGGCGCGCTGTTCCGTACGGTGTTGGACCAGCGGGAGCCCGCCGTGCCGTCGGTGGGTCCGCAGGTGAAGCGGGCCGGCGCCCGGCTTCGGCTGCGGCGGCGCGTGCTGACCGTGACGGCGGCGGCGGTCGCCGTGGCGGCGGTCGCCACGGCCGGGGTCGCGGTGACCGGCCGCTCCGGGCCGGACGCCCCGGCCGCGGGCGTCACGCCGAGCGTGCCGGACGTGCCGTCCCCTTCCGGTACCCCGACCGGGCCGGCCGACCCGACCACCCCGCCCGCCTCGCCCGCCGATGACCCCCTGGCCGCCGACCGGCGGCTCAACGGCGCCGGCCACGCCGAACTGCTGCGATTCCTGCGCGACCACCCACTGCCGGGCGTCACCGGCGTCGACGGGACCACGAGCGTCCGGGAGTTCACCATGCGCCGCGCGAACGACGGCCAGGTCAGGTTCATGCGGGAGTTCGAGGGACCCGTCGGCTCCCCCGGGGACCGGGGGTCGCCCTGCGCCGCCCGGACGCTCCCCAACGGCGAGACGGCGGACCCCGTCGGCACCGGCTGCCTCACCGTGCCGCTCCCCGACGGGGCGCTGGCCTGGGTCCTGCACCCGACGTACCGCGACCAGCCGAAGTCGGTCTGGATCCGGCTCGTCACCGCGCAGGGCCGGCAGTTCACCCTGAGCCTCGACTCGACCCCGGTCGACGGCACCTACACCACGGTCCCCCTGGAGGCGGTGCGGGACCTCGCCGCGGCGCCCGGGTTCGTCCGGGCGGTCGACGAGGGGTGGCAGGACTCGGCGGTCCGCTGAGAGCCGAGCCCGCCCGGACGCCCTGCGGGCTCAGTCGCTCTGCGGCCCCGCGAGGTTCCTGCTGAGCCACTGCAGGGTGTCCGGGATCATCTTCTTGAAGTCGCTGGTCAGGTGCTTGCCGCCGGGCTGCTCGTAGTACTCGACGGTGAGCGGCGGTGCGGCCTTCGCGATCCAGGCCTTGACCAGCCTCATCTCGTACGCGTTGCCGCCGCCGGCGGTGGCCAGCATCCGCACGTCGGCCTTGCCCTGGGCGACCAGCAGGTCGGGGCTGTTGGCCTGGCGCTCGGCCTCGTGCCCCCTCCAGAGCGGCGAGTCCGGGTTGAAGTAGCCGTCGATCGGAACGGCGGCCTTGAACCGGTCCGGGTACTGGAGCGCGAGCTTGGCACTGCAGAACGCCCCGGTGGAGGCGCCCATCAGGCCCCAGCCGTCACGGCCCTTCACGGTGCGGAAGTTGGCGCGGACGAAGTCGGGGACGTCCTCGGCCATCCAGGTGCCCATCTTCGGCTGGCCCGGGATGTCCGCGCACTCCAGGGCCTTGGCCTCGTTGGATTCGAGGTTCTGCACCGGCATGATCATGATGAACGGGTGCGCCTTGCCCTGCCGGGCGAGGTCGGCGTCGATCTCCTGGATCGGCAGCTGGTTGTCCGTCCAGGTGTTGTAGCCGGCGCTCTGGCCGCCCGCGTACAGGGTGAGCACCGGGAAGCCGGTCTTCGCGTACTTGGGGTCGTTGTACTCCGGCGGCACCCAGACCCAGACCTTCCCGGTGACCCCGGACTTGGGTCCGGCCAGCGTGGTCATCATGATCTGGCCGGCGGCGGTGTCCCTGGCCTTGCTGAACGCCGCCTGCGGGCCGGTGGGCATCAGCACCTTGCCGGAGGGCGCGGGCGGCGCGGTCGCCGGCGGGGCGGTCGTGACCGGAGCCGTCGTGGCCGGAGCCGTCGTCACCGGGGCAGTCGTCGCCGGGGCCTCGGGCGCGGACGACGACGCCGAGCCCGCGGCCCCCGTGGCCGCCGCCGCATCCCCCGACTTCCCCGCGCTCCCACCGTCCTTGCTCCCACACGCCGCCAACGCGGCGGCCAGGGTGACGACGGTGGCGCCGGTCAGCACGGCGCGAAAACGGGAGGACTGCGGCTGCACGGTGAGAACTCTCCGACCGGTGTCGCGCCCGCTCCCACGGAGCCGGGCGGTGGCCCCCGGGTGGGGCCGGACAGACCCGGGAGACCCCCGGGAGACAGCGCGCCGCCCACCCCGGGGGCACGCCGTCCTGCGATCTTATGACGTCCCCCACCACCCCCCGGTTGCGCCTTGGCCAGCACGTATCCAATGTTTGCCCCCAATCGGGCAAAGCCCCCCACCCACCCCTCCCACCCGACGGGCCCCCACCCCCGCCACCCGACGGGGGTGCACCCCACCACCCCCGAACCACTCCACCGAGCGACCGCCCGCCGCCGGCGGGATGGCCGCAGGAGACCGGCGCTGACATCTTTGAGCGGATCGAGCAGACCGTCGGAGACCTCAGGAGCCTGACATGTTGGAACGCGTCGCCGTTGTCACCGGAGCCGGGAGTGGGATCGGGCGGGCGGTGGCGGTCGAACTCGCGGCCGGGGGTTGGCGGGTGGTGCTGGCGGGACGGCGGGAGGAGGCGTTGCGGGAGACCGGGCGGTTGAGTGGGGTGGGGGCGCTCGCGGTGCCGACGGATGTCACCGACGCGGCTGCCGTGGAGGCGCTGTTCGGGGTTGCGGTGGAGCGGTTCGGGCGGGTGGATCTGCTGTTCAACAACGCCGGGACGTTCGGGCCCGCAGGCACCGTGGACGACATCGACGTCGATGCGTGGCGGGCGGCGGTCGACCTCAACCTCACCGGGACCTTCCTCTGTGCCCGCGCGGCGTTCCGGCAGATGCGGGCACAGCAGCCGCAGGGCGGCCGCATCATCAACAACGGATCGATCTCCGCGCACGCCCCACGGCCGCGCTCGGCCGCGTACACCGCGACCAAGCACGCCGTCACCGGGCTGACCAAGTCCCTTTCCCTGGACGGCCGTCCGTACCGGATCGCCTGTGGGCAGATCGACATCGGCAACGCCGCCACCGAGATGACGGCCGCGATGAGCCGTGGTGTGCCGCAGGCGGACGGGCGGATCGTGGTGGAGCCGACGATGGACGTCGCCGATGTGGCGCGCACGGTGCGGCACATGGCGGAGTTGCCGCTGGAGGCCAATGTGCAGTTCGCGACGGTGATGGCGAGCGCCATGCCGTTCATCGGTCGCGGCTGAACCCGCACGAGGAAGGGGGACGGCTACGGACGCCAGGTGTCGTTCAGCGTCACATGCCTCGTACAGGCCTCGTGCAGGCCTCACGCAGCCGTCCGCGCACGACAACAGGGCCCGGCGGTCGCACCCGCCGGGCCCTGCCCCTGTCTCACCTGGTTTCCGCCGGCGTCACCGGCGCCGGGTCAGCTCGTGGCGATCGAGGTGTCGTCGATGACGAAGCTGGTCTGCAGCGAGGCGTCCTCGGTGCCGGTGAACTTGAGGGTCACCGTCTGGCCCGCGTAGGCCGACAGGTCGAAGGTCCGCAGCTGGTAGCCGGCGGCCGCGTCGACGTTGGAGTAGGTCTTCAGGGTGGTGCCGTTGACCTGGACGGTCAGCTTGTCGTACACCGTCGAGCCGGACTCACCGGTGTCGATGTGCAGGTAGAAGCCCAGCGTCGCGCGGCAGCCCGCCGGGATGCTCACCGTCTGGGACAGCGTGTCGGTGTGGGTCGAGCCGTAGCCGTTCAGCCAGGCCTTCCACGAACCGCCGTGCGCCGCCTGCGAGGAGGAGTTGTCGACCACGCCGCTGGAGGCGGTCCACGGCGAGGCCGTGCCCGTCTCGAAGCCCGCGTTGCCGAGCAGCTGCGCCGGGGTGCAGGTGCTGCTGGAGTCGGTGATCGTCCAGGTGAAGCTCGCCGTGCCGGTCTTGTTCGCCGAGTCCTTGGCCGTCACGGTGACGTTCGAGGTGCCGAGGGTGGTCGGGGTGCCGGTGATCACGCCGGTGGAGGCGTTGATCGACAGGCCGGCCGGCAGGCCGGTGGCCGAGTAGGTCAGCGGGGCGGCACCGCCGCTCGCCTTGATGGCCAGGTTGACCGCGGTGCCGGTCTTGGTGCTCTGGTTGCCCGGGTTGGTGACGGTGACGCCGCCCGGGTTCGGGGGCACGGTGCCGACGTTGACGCCGGCCCATGCGGTGCCGACCGCGATCACCTCGGGGCTGCCGGCGCCGTAGAGGTCCCTGGCGGCGTTCTCCGTCGCGGTGCGCGCCGCGGCGAAGTTGGTGGTGGAGGTCATGTACGAGGTCAGCGCCTTGTACCAGATCTGCAGCGCCTTGGCCTGGCCGATGCCGGTGACGGTGACGTTGTTGGCGGTCGGGCTGTTGTAGCTGACGCCGTTGATCACCTTGGCGCCGCTGCCCTCGGCCAGCAGGTAGAAGAAGTGGTTGGCGACACCGGAGGAGTAGTGCACGTCCAGGTTGCCGACGCCCGAGTACCAGGAGTCGGCCGAGCGGCCGTCCTTGGAGGGCTTGTCCATGTAGCGCAGCGGCGTGCCGTTGCCGTTGATGTCGATGAGCTCGCCGACCAGGTAGTCGGGGTTGTCCTTCGCCAGGTTGGCGTAGAACTCGACCGCGTTGCCGAAGATGTCCGAGGTGGCCTCGTTGAGGCCGCCGGACTCGCCGGAGTAGTTGAGGTCGGCGGTGGCGGAGGTGACGCCGTGGCTCATCTCGTGGCCGGCCACGTCGAGTTCGGTCAGCGGGTGGGTGTCGCCGTCGCCGTCGCCGTAGGTCATGCAGAAGCAGCCGTCGTCCCAGAAGGCGTTGACGTAGCCGGTGTCGTAGTGGACGCGGCTGAAGGCGCCGACACCGTCGTTGCGGATGCCGCTGCGGTTGAAGGTGTTCTTGTAGAAGTCCCAGGTCGCGGCGGCGCCGTACTGGGCGTCGACGGCGGCGGACTCGCGGTTGGTGGCCGAGCCGTTGCCCCAGGTGTCGCTGGACTTGGAGAACAGCGTGCCGTTGCCGGTGGTCCGGTTGCCCATGTCGGTGGTGTACTGGCCGCCGCGGGTGCCGTCCTTGAGCTGGAACGAGGATCCGCTCTGGGTCGTGGTCAGCGGCACGGTGCCGACGAAGACGCCGTTGCCGGTGCCGGTCTTGACGCTCTCGACCTTGCTCAGCACGGCGCCGGTGGTGGCGTCGGTGACGACCTTGAGGCGGCTCGGGGTGCCGTTCTCCTGCTTGCCGGAGACGACGGTCTCCCAGGCGAGCTTCGCGGTGCCGTCGGCGGCCCAGACGACCAGGCGCGGGGCGGTGTCGAGCGCGGAGCCGGCCTCGGCGGCCAGCGCGGCGGCCTGGGCGTTCGGCGCGGCGAGCTTCGGAGTGGTGTTCACGCCGCTCAGCACGGCCTCGCTGGCCTTGGTCACGCCCGTGGTGGCGCCGGTGGCGTCCTGGTGGACGATCAGGTCGCCGCCGAGCACCGGCAGGCCGGCGTAGGTGCGCTGGTAGCGCAGGTGGCGGGCGCCGGTGGCGTCCTGGACGACGTCCTTGCTGACCAGCTTCTCGTCACCGGTCAGGCCCAGGGTCTGGGCGATGCCGACGGTCTGCTGGTTGGCGGAGGCGATCAGCTCGGCCCGGCTCGCCTGCTGCGCGGCGACGGCCGCCGGTGCGTCAGGGGTGGCCGCCTGCGCGATGACCGGGATTCCGGTCACCAGCAGCGCGGTGGTGGCGGCCATGACAACCGCCGCCTTCCGGGCGTGGGCGTAACGGGACATGCGGACTCCTTTTCCGACCGCCGCGGGTCGCGGCGGTGGAGAGAACCTGGCCGCGGGGTTGCGACTCAGTGGGGGCCCCCGCCGCCGATACGCGGCGCGGGTGCGGTTGCGGAGCGAGGTGGTCGAGCGGTTTCCGGCAGGGGACGCGCCGTTCCTCACCTGGGACAGCTGCACCGGGGGGTGGGGCCCCCTCGTCTGCAGCCGCAGGAATCGTGGCAGCAAACGAGCCGTTAATGACAGATGCATGCCATGGATTGGCCGATTAGCTACCGGCCCGTACATCCGTCAGGAGCGTGGCGGTGTTACGCCGATGAGAACTCCTGGAAATCGTTTTCATCCCCGCCGAAGAGGTTTGGCCACCTCCCGCGGGCACTGACCAGCGCTCAGGAGGCGTGTCCGGCCCGGACGGTGCGGGCCGGCGCCGGACCGGCGCGGCACCTCACCTTTCCGGCCGTGCCAGGGGCGGTTTTCGGACAACTCCATTCATTGAATGGAACCGGAAGCGGCTTGAAACCGTTCGGGTCCCGCACCGCCGATGGCGGCACGGGACCCGAACGGCGGCGCTCCGTCAGCCCTGCACGAACACCGCCACGGTGCGGCCCGGCACGGTGAAGGTGCCGGTCGCGGCGTCGAAGCCGGCCTGCCTCACCACCGGATCGGCGCCTTCGCCTGCACCGGGTGCAGCGCCTGGGCCGTCCCGGCGAGCGACGCCACCGTGACGCCCTTCTCCGCGCCCGGCAGCCCGGTGCCGTCGAGGTGCAGGGTGATCACCCCGGGCGGCTCGCCGGGCGTGCCGGACAGCGGGTAGGAGAGCCACTGCTGGACGGCCTCCAGGGTGGGCAGCGCGAACAGCGGCGAGGAGCGCTTGATCCGCGGCAGGTCCTGGTACTGCGCGCTCGCCGCCCGGATGTCGGCGGCGCCGACGGTCAGCCGGGGATCGGCCGGCAGGGCCTTGTCTCGTCGTCGCGCTTGAGCGGCAGGGTCTTCGGGGTGCCGCCGGTAGCGGTGTCGAAGACCTGGACCGAGAAACCCGGTGGGACGACGACGGTCCGCGCGTCGATCCACTGCGCCTTGGCCGTACCGGGGTCCAGCTGGGAGGAGGCGCCTGCGGACTGCGGCAGCAGGTGGCCGGGGCGGCCGCCGAGGAGCCAGACCTCGCGGCTGTCGGCGGCCAGGTCGAGGGACTGGTCGTCGGGCAGGTCCTTGTCGCGGACGGCCGGGTCGCCCTCGGCGACCCGGACCTCGCCGGTGGCGCCGATGTCGATGTGCCGGTCGGTCTCGACGTCCTTGACGCCGTTCTTCTCCACGCCGGTGTCGTTGCCCCGGTCGCCGTTGGCGAAGCGGTCCGGCAGGACGAAGGAGAACTGCTCACGGGTGAGGTCGTGCCGCCCGGCGGTGGCGGCGAGCGCGGCGTCCGTGGGCGGGCCGGGCCGGGCGGGCGGCGGCGAGGGCGGCCGGACCGGCTCGGGTTGCCGAGACGCCGGCGGCCTGCAATATGTTCCGGCAAGATGCAGAAAGCGCTTCGGGCAAGGAGAATGCGTCCCCCTTCCTGATGCCCACCCCCGATTGCGCCACCCGGCCCTCCCGGCATGACAATGGGACGTATGCCCGTCCCACCGGTTCGCACCAGACCCGATCGCACCCCCTCCCCCGGTGGGAGCCACCCCCTACCTCTCAAGGGGGACAGCTGGTGAAGAATCCACTTCCGGAGGATGAGCGGACGGCTACGGGACGTCTGGCAGACTTCTCGTCCATGGGGGAACCGACCGAGATCCAGCAGAACGGCGGCCGCATGCCCGACGGAGCCACTAGCGCGGCCCCTTCCCGAACCGCCACCCTGCGCACCCGTGTGCGTGAGCAGCGCCGTTCCCCGGCGCGGCCTCGGATCTGGTTCGAGCTGGCGCTGATCGGCCTCAGCTACTGGATCTACTCGCTGGTGCGCAACGCCGTCCCCGAGCAGGAGTCGGTGGCGCAGAAGCACGCCGGCTGGATCTGGGACCTGGAGAAGTCCCTCGGCATCGCCGTCGAGCGCTCGGTCAACCACGCCGCCGACAGCATCGGCTGGCTGATCACCGGCATGAACTACTACTACGCGACACTGCACTTCATCGTGACCATCGGCGTGCTGGTCTGGCTCTACCGCCGGCACCCGGGCCGCTACGGCGCGGTGCGCACGGTGCTGTTCGTCACCACCGCGATCGCGCTGGTCGGCTTCTACTTCTTCCCGCTGGCACCGCCCCGGCTGATGACCGACGGCGGCTTCATCGACACCGTGAAGACGCACGGCACCTGGGGCTCGATGGCCTCCGGCCCGGCCACCCATGTCTCCAACCAGTTCGCCGCGATGCCCTCGATGCACATCGGCTGGTCGACGTGGTGCGGTCTGACCATCTTCTTCCTGGCCCGCCGGACCTGGGTCCGGGTGCTCGGCCTGCTCTACCCGGTGGCCACCCTGGTGGTGATCGTCGCGACCGCCAACCACTTCTGGATGGACGCCGTCGGCGGCGTGCTCTGCCTGCTGGTGGGCTACCTCGCCGCCCGCTGGCTGTACCACTCCTGGGTCTACTCACTCCCACAGGTGCCCGTCAGGGCGGAGCAGCCGGCCGAGCCGGTCACCGTCCCGGAGCAGTGGAGCGAACCCGCGGTGACCAGCGCCCGGCGGTAGCGCCGGCACGGACGAACAGAGGGGCCCCGGACACCACCGGGGCCCCTCTGCCGTCCCGCCCCGTCCCACCCTGTCCCGTCCCGCCGCGCCCCACCCCGTCCAGCCCCGTCCGGCTTCCGCGTCACCCGTAGAACAGCCGCTCCACCACCGACCGGGCCCGCCGGGTGGTGCGCCGGTAGTCGTCCACCAGCTCGCCGCTGTGCCCGGCCCCGTACCCCAGGTAGCGGGCCACCCCCGCCAGCTCCCGGGCGTCCGCCGGGAAGGAGTCCCCCGGCCGGCCGCGCACCAGCATCACCGCCGAGCGCACCCGGGAGGCCAGCACCCAGGCCGCGTCCAGCACCTCCGCGTCCTCCGCGCCGACCAGCCCGGCCCCGGCCGCCGCCGCCAGCGCCGCCCTGGTCCGGGTGGTGCGCAGCCCCGGCAGCCCGTGCCCGTGCTGGAGCTGGAGCAGCTGGACGGTCCACTCGACGTCCGCCAGCCCGCCCCGGCCGATCTTGGTGTGGGTGGTCGGGTCGGCGCCGCGCGGCAGCCGCTCCGCCTCGATCCTGGCCTTGATCCGGCGGATCTCCAGCAGGTCCCGCTCCGGCACCCCGGTGCCCGGGTAGCGCAGCGGGTCGACCAGCTGCCGGAACCGCTCCCCCAGCTCGGCGTCGCCCGCCACCGGCTCGGCCCGCAGCAGCGCCTGGCTCTCCCAGGCGTGCGACCAGCGCCGGTAGTACGCCGCGTACGAGGCAAGTGAGCGCACCAGCGGGCCGTTGCGCCCCTCCGGCCGCAGGTCGGCGTCCACCTCCAGCGGCGGCTCGGTGGACGGCGCGGCCAGCAGGGCGCGCAGTTCCAGGCAGACCGCCTGGGCGGCCCGGGCGGCGTCCTCCTCCAGCGAGCCGAGCAGCGGCTCATGGACGAAGAGCACGTCCGCGTCCGAGCCGTAGCCCAGCTCGTGCCCGCCGAAGCGGCCCATCGCGATCACCGCGAGCCGGGTCGGCAGCGCGCCGTTGCGGGCCTCCCAGCCGGCCACGCAGGCCCGCAGCGCGCCCTGGAGGGTGGCGGCGTTCAGCGCGGTGAGCGCCTCGCCGGCGGTCTCCAGGGCCTGCGCCGGGTCCTCGCCGAACCGGCCGAGCACATCGGCGGCGGCGGTGCGGAACAGCTCGCGCCGACGCACCGCCCGGACGGCGGCCACCGCGGCGGCGGTGGAATCGGCCCGGCCGACGGCGGCCAGCACCTCCCGCTCCACGGCGGCCCGCCCGCGCGGCACCAGACCCTGTGGATCGCCCAGCACGGCGACCGCCTCGGGCGCGCGCAGCAGCAGGTCGGGGGCCAGCCGGCCGGCCGACAGCACCCGCGCCAGTTGCTCGGCGGCGGCGCTCTCGTCGCGCAGCAGCCGCAGGTACCAGGGGGTGCGGCCGAGCGCGTCGGAGACCTGGCGGAAGTTGAGCAGCCCGGCGTCCGGGTCGGCGGAATCGGCGAACCAGCCGAGCAGCACCGGCAGCAGGGTGCGCTGGATGGCCGCCTTGCGGCTGACCCCGGAGGCGAGCGCGGTGAGGTGGCGCAGCGCGGCGGCCGGGTCGGCGTAGCCGAGCGCCTCCAGCCGGGCCCGGGCCGCCTCCGGGCGCAGGCCGGCCGCGCCCGGCGGCAGTTCGGCGACGGCGTCCAGCAGCGGGCGGTAGAACAGCTTCTCGTGCAGCCGGCGCACCTCGACCGCGTGCCGCTTCCACTCCCGCTGGAGCGCGGCGACCGGGTCGGCCCGGGTGTCGTCGTTGATCAGCGGGGCGAGCGAGCGGGCGAGCCGGCGCAGGTCCTCCTCGCCGGTGGGCATCAGATGGGTGCGGCGCAGCCGGTGCAGCTGGATGCGGTGCTCCAGCGAGCGCAGGAAGCGGTAGGCGGTGTCCAGCGAGGCGGCGTCGGCGCGGCCCACGTACCCGCCGCGGGAGAGCGCGGCCAGCGCCTCCAGGGTGTTGCCGCTGCGCAGCGCCTCGTCGGTGCGGCCGTGCACCAGCTGGAGCAGCTGGACGGAGAACTCGACGTCGCGCAGCCCGCCCGGGCCGAGCTTGAGCTGGCGGTCCAGCTCGGTGACGGGGATCGAGTCGATCACCCGGCGGCGCATCTGCTGCACGTCGGTGACGAAGTTCTCCCGGGCGGCGGCCTGCCAGACCAGCGGCGCCAGGGCGGCGGTGTACGCCTCGCCGAGCTCCTGGTCGCCGGCCACCGGACGGGCCTTGAGCAGCGCCTGGAACTCCCAGGTCTTGGCCCAGCGCTGGTAGTACGCGAGGTGGCTGGCCAGGGTGCGGACCAGCGGGCCGTTGCGGCCCTCGGGGCGCAGGTTGGCGTCGACCGGCCAGATGGTGCCCTCGCCGGTGGTGTCGGCGCACAGCCGGGTGAGCGCGGCGGCCAGCCGGGTGGCGGCCTGGAGCGCCCGTTGCTCGTCGACGCCCTCGCGCGGCTCGGCGACGTAGATGACGTCGACGTCGGAGACGTAGTTGAGTTCGCGCCCGCCGCACTTGCCCATGCCGATGACGGCGAGGCGG
The DNA here is from genome assembly GCF_042957205.1 of Kitasatospora sp. NPDC008115. Classification (NCBI taxonomy): domain Bacteria; kingdom Bacillati; phylum Actinomycetota; class Actinomycetes; order Kitasatosporales; family Streptomycetaceae; genus Kitasatospora; species Kitasatospora sp. NPDC008115. The sequence continues at coordinate 217,818 of NZ_JBIBHU010000013.1, forward strand.
CAGGCCTCGGCGGCGTCCGGGTCCTCGGCGGCGGCCAGGTCGAGGGCGGTCTGCAGGGTGGCGCCGGCCAGGTCGGCGAGTTCGGCGGCGGCCTGGGAGAGGTCGGTGGTGCCGGTGAGGTCGCGGGCGGCGATGGCCAGCAGGCAGCGGCGGTAGGCGACGCGCAGCGCGTCGGCCGGGCGCCCGGCGGGGTCGGCGACGGCGGGGGCGACGGCCTCGGCGAGCGCGCGGCGGAAGTCCTCCGGGCCGGGGTGCATGTCGCGCAGCTCGAAGGTGACCAGGACGTGCCAGTCGTGCGGGTGCCTGGCCAGGTGGTCGGCGAGCGCGGTGGAGACTCCGAGCACGCCGAGCAGCCGGTCGCGCAGCGGCTTGGAGGTGGTCAGGGTGTCCCGCAGGGTCCGCCGGTCGGCCGGGTCGGCGGCCTCCAGCAGCCGGGACAAGCCGAGCAGCGCGAGGTCGGGGTCGGCGGTGGCGGCGAGCGCGTCGAGCAGCAGCGGGTCCGCGCCGAGGCCGTCCAGGGCCGGTTCGGCGAGCAGCCGCAGCGCCCGCGCCGGATCGGTGAAGCCGCGCCGCACCAGCCTGATCTCCGGCCGGCTGACCCGGCTGCCGGCCCGCTGTTCCTCCACCGTCATCGCCTCTCCGTCCGTCCGCCCCAGCAGGCTACGCGCCCGGGCGCCGCGCCACCCGCGAACCCGGCCGGGCGGCCCCGGACGCGGCGACGGACGGTGCGCCGCTTCGCGCACCGCCCGTCGTTCACCACCCGCTCCGGTCAGGCGGAACGGCGGCGACCGATCCGCATGGCCGCCGCGCCCGCCGCGACGAACGCCGCCGAGAGGCCGAGCAGGACCGGCGTCGACTCGCTGCCGGTCTCGGCCAGCTCCTCGTGGTGCCGGCCGTTCTCCTGGCCGTGGTGGCCGCCGTCCTCCTCGTGGTGGCCGCCCTGGCCGCCGCCCTGGTGACCCTGGTAACCCTGGTGGCCCTGGCCGCCGCCGCCCTGGTGACCCTGGTGCCCGCCGTGCCCCGGCCGGTACGACCCGCGCTCACCCGCGCCGAACTTGGCCTTGTTCACGTTGGAGAGGTTGTTCGCCTGCGAGGCCGACTGGCTGTTGTGCGCCGCGTTCGAGGCCGTGTTGGAGTTGGAGTTCGAGTTCGAAGCGTTGTTCGAGGCACTGTTCGAGGCGTTGTTGGACGCCGAGTTCTGCGCCGAGTTCTGCGACGTGTTGTTCGAGTTGCTGGTGGCGCTGTTGTTCGCGCTGTTGTTGAGGTCGTTGTGGATGTGGTTCTGCACGATGACCGTCACGTTGACGTGCTGGTCCTGGGTCTGCTGGCCGTTCTGGGACTGGCCCTGGGACTGGCCCTGCCCCTGCAACTGGCCCTGGGCCTGCTCCTGGCTCTCGGCCTGGCTCTGCTCGCCGCCGCTCCCGCCGGCCCCGCCGTTGCCACCGGCCCCGCCATTGCCGCCGTTCCCGCCGCTTCCGCCGTTCCCACCGCCGTGGCCCTCGTGCCCGCCGTGGCCCTCGTGGTCACCGTGGTGGCAGGGGCAGACGGGGGTCTCCTCGTGGCAGGGCTCGCCGGTGGGGGCCGAGTACGTGCCCGACTCGTCGGAGGCCTCGGGCGTCAGCGGCCGGGGGGTCGGCCGGTCGCGCCCGGCCTCCTCCCCGGCCGGCTCGACCGCCGAGTCCGTCGCGCCCGTCGCGGCCGCCATGCCCTGCTCGACGGCGGCCGCCCCGGGAAGGCCGTCCGACCAGTAGGAATGACGAACCGTCAGTTCCTCCGGCAGCCCGCCCCGGTTGTCGAACGTCCAGGCGTGGGCGGCGCTGCCGCTGTCCTCCGCGGCCACACGGAGGAGCCCGTCGACCCACTCACCCTGGGCCTCCGCCGATCCGGCGGCCGCACGGTGGTCGTCGGCGGAGGGCGAGGCGTAGGCGGCGGAGGCGGCCCCCCACACGAGGGCGGCCGAGGTCAGTCCGGACAGGGCCAGGGTGGTGATTCGAGTACGCATGACACTCCAGGGTGATCCGCAAAACGGATCTTCTGCATACGCCCACTCGCGCCCCCGCAACGGCTCGCACCGCTGCAGAGTAGCCACACTGGCCTAACGGATTACCATGCGCGGGGGACACCGCCCGCCCCACCCGGAACGATTGACGGGCCGTCAGAGAACCTGAAGATTCTTCCGCAGCTCGAAGGGGGTGACCTCGGAGCGGTACTCCTCCCACTCCTGCTTCTTGTTGCGCAGGAACTGATGACTCCCCAGGGCGGGACGAATCAGCACCCGATGGGCAACCGTTGAGCGGTCGTTGGCGAGTACCCTTGGCCACCATCGGCCGATCCCGGACGGCCCACACGCGGCCCAGCACTTCCCGCCGCGCCGCTACTCACGGCCACGATGGCGAGGAATGCCCAAGCTCACCCTGCGGAGTACTACAGGCCCAGCTCGTCGATCCGCCGACCCCACTCATCAAGGATTGTCCTGCCGTCCACTACCTGCTGAATAGCAGTCTGAAGCTTTTTCATAACTGGCCGAAGACTGCTTACCAGCTGGGCGGGGGCTTTGGAACTCTCAGCGAGCTCCTGCAGGGACGGCAGGCTTACCTTACTCGCCTCCACGAGCGCCTTGATACCAGACAGGAACTCCCGGGAGGCATCCGTCACCTCTCCCCCGAGCTCCTCCTCAGCGATTTGGCGAATCATGGCAAGAATTGCCGGATCAATCGCCACAAGCTCAGCGGAATACTGAGACCCAAGCTCGGCATACCTTTCGACTGGCACCTCAAGGCGATCCTTCAGCTGATTCGCAATCGCCATACGCCCAGCAAAGCCTTCACCTTTCTCGTCAGACTCCTTCATTTTACCGGCAGCCCAGACGGTAATAATACCCACCTCGGTGGTAACTTCCGAGATGGATATCATCGTTTGAGCCCATTTGGGCATCGCGGCTTCGGCCTTGGCCATAACCTCAAGGAATCCTGGAGCATCATCAAGACTCTCCGACTCGCCCCCATCTACGGGAGAAGCCCCGTCAACTGCTGGACGAATCGGCTCAATCTGGGTGGCGCTCAAGATACTATTGAGACGTTCCGCAAGTCCTACAACAGCCTTTCGATAGGCTGGCGATCCTTCGTCCTCCAAGCGGAGATCGCGCCAATCGACCCACTGACGTGAGGCAACGAGAGCCACCACCTCGTCACTTGCAGGATTATCGGCAAGCGCCGGAACGTCCACATAGAGAATTGGCAGAAGCAGGTCGCTCACTCCGAGACTAGCCGCATTACCGGCAAAAGTGAGAACTTCGCGCCTGCATTCCTGACTCAAAAAGAACTTGGGCGTAACTACTGGAATCAGAAATGTCCCGCTCAGCAGAGCGGAATCAATTCTTGCCCTCCATGCGTCGCCCCAGGAAATATCCTTGTTGTCGACGAATACACCCAACTCCTCGCCCGTGATCAACTCAAAGGCATCCCCGATCGCCTTGGCTAGCCGAAGAATCCGGCCATCGACCAATTCGTCGTCGCGATGCGTGTAAGACCAGAAGCCCACGGGCCCGTTCTCCGCCATAGCGAGCAGCGTAGACCCTGCCACCGTCCCACGTCTGGCGAATGGCAAGTATTGCCACTCGCCTCCGATCTCGATGAATCCGCCTTACGCCGTCCGGCCTCCGCGGCGCGACTGACCACCACCGTCGCCGCGTACGCGACAGGAGCGGCGGCAAGCGGCCGAGCCTCATACTGGCGCGCCGTGGGCATCCTTGAAGCATCAAGAAGACTAATACCCGCAGCCGGCCCGACATGGCCTGGAGAGATGCCAGCCGCAGGTTCCCGCCCCAGAGGCTGGCATCTGCCGCCCCCAATCGCTCATCCTGAGCAAGGTATCTGCCTAGAGAAGGGAGCGGCGAGTGGCCGAGCGGAGCCCGCGCGGTACCTACCTACGGATCGCCGACGCGATCGAGACCGAGATCAGCGGGAACTCCACAGTGACGTCGCTTCCTTCCGAAGCCCGACTGATGGAGACCCACAGCGTTGGCCGCACCACGGTTCGTCGCGCCCTGGACTCCCTTGCGGCGAAAGGGCTCATCGCGTCGCGTCCCGGAGCCGGGTGGGTCGTTGTGGGTGCCGAGCGCAAGCCGCCGGTACTCGACCAGCTCACCGCGCTGGTGCGAACGCTAGATGTCGGAGCCGACTTCCCCTCGGAGAAGGAGCTCGCCGAGACGACCGGCGCCGCGCGGGGCACCGTCCGACGAGCCCTCGCCCAGCTGGAAGGCGCCGGCGTTCTCGAAGTCCGCCATGGGAAGGGCCGGCGCGTCCGGGCGCTTCCCGCCGATCATTCCTGACCACGATCACCGAGGAGCAGATACAACCGTGTGGGCCTACGAGCTTGCCGAGTCCCTCCTGTCCGCCGACCTTCCCCGCCGCTGGTCCCACTCGAAGGGGGTGGCCAGCAAGGCGCGCACCCTCTCCGGCATCCTCGGCCCGGACGCGGAGCTACTCGAGGCCGCCGCCGTCCTGCACGACGTCGGATACTCACCGCGGCTCGTCGACACCGGCTTCCACCCGCTCGACGGCGCGCGATTCCTGCGCATGGAGAACGTGGACGAGCGCGTCGTACGGCTGGTCGCCCACCACTCGTGCGCGCTGCTCGAAGCGGAGGAGCGCGGCCTGCGGCGGGAGCTGGAGGAGGAGTTCCCGCTGGAGGAGCCTCACCTGGTGGACGCCCTGATCTACTGCGACATGACGACGACGCCGGACGGCACGCCGACGACGACTCCCGACCGGATCGCGGAGATCGTGGGCCGGTACGGGCCCGACAGCATCGTCGGGCGGTTCATCCGCCGTGCCGAGCCTGAGATCGACGCGGCTGCACGCCGGATCGAGGGCCAGCTCATCCAGGCCTGAGCCACGGCTTAGCCGATGTACGGCTGCACCCGGGCGGACTCCAAGCCATGGGTGATCCGCAGCCGCATGGACGGGTGAATGTCTAGGTCGTCGAGGTCCGCCGGGTTCACCCAGCGGACCTCCTTCGACTCCGAACTCGTCCGCAGTTCGCCGCCGACAGGCCGGGCCCTGAAGCAGATGGAGAACTGCTGCCGGACCTCCCCGTCGTCGTACGCCATGACGTGCCCCGGGTCCGTGTACAGGCCCACGACGGAGTCGACCTCGACATCGATTCCCGTCTCCTCGCGCACCTCGCGGACCACCGTGTCCGCGACGGATTCCCCGATGTCGTGCCCGCCGCCGGGGAGCGCCCAGAGGTTGTTGTCGGTCTTGTGGATCAGCAGCAGTCGCCCCGCCTCGTCTGTCACCATCGCGGTGACGGACGGCACAACGGAGTTCGCCGGCGGGGCGGCCGGGTCATGGAAGTAGTCGATCCGGCTCATACGACGACCTCACTTTCGAGCTGGGGCAAGGCGATGGTCCGGGAACCCTCCCAGATGCGCTCGATGCTCGCCGCGTACGTGCTGAACAGCTCTCCGCCCGGCACCTGCGAGAGGTGCAGGACAGGAGCCAGGTAGGCGCCGACTCCGTAGACGTGCCCGTTGACGAGCAGGTCGTCGTCGGCGCGGTAGAGCGAGTTGTAGAGCGTCGTCGAGTGGAGCCGGAACTCGACTCCGGGAATCCCGAACAGCGGCGCGTAGTTGGCCAATGCATTCCGGATCTTGCCCGCCATCGCAGGCCCGATCCCCTCGTCCTCACCGCGCTGAGCCACGCCGGGACTCTCGGGATCGCCCAGCATGAGCCGCACGGGCACGCCAGCCTCTGCCTTCTCCCGGATGAGCCGGAAGAACAGTGGGTCCTCGGACAGCCAGAAGCCCGCGTAGACCACCAGGTCGAAGTGGCGCGTGGCCTTCGAGTAAAGCGAGGTCCACAGCTCCTTCGGGACGACGGCCCGGTGAGGGTAGAGCTTCACCAACTCCGCCCGGCCAGCCTCGGCCGTCGCGCTGCTGGTCTGCTCGTCCGACCACAGCTCCGACAGGTCCCGCTGCAACAGGTTGGCGAGCGCGTACTGAAAACGCCGGTAGGGCCGGCGCCCATCCTTGGCCTCCACCCACCGCTCAACCGTCCGCGGGCTCGTTCCTAGGCGCTCGGCGATCTGCTCAATCGTCAACTTGCTCGCGAGGATGGCCCCTCGCAGCCTCTCGTTGGCCATCGCGCCCTCCCCTGGACGACGTTGCGGCGCTTGGACGATCTGGGACGACTCGACCGTAGCGAAGTCGGATCGTAGCCGTCCAGACGCGCCGTGTTCCGACACGGCCGAAGCGCCGAATCTAGTGATGCACGGTCGGAATCTCCGACCGAACCAAACGAAGGACTTGACGGAGCGTCGGCTTCTCGGCATCGTAAGAGACATGTTCAACATGTCTCGCATGGCGAGGCGGATGAACTGACGGCCCTTCTTTGGGCTGCTCTGAGCTGCATAAACGCACTACCCCGACAACTCAAAAGAGTGATCCACCACCGCAGTCCGTCCGTGACCACGCCGGTCGGGGTGAGTGGAGACCAGTCGGCAGAGAAGGGGCGCACGCCCTGACACCTCGGCCCGCCCTTCAGACGGCGGGCTGTCCATGGGACACGCAGCCGACTCAAAAGACCGACGCGGCCGACCTTTTCGCCGGCGACGATCTCCGGGAGGGATTTCCCCGGAGCGAGCTGCACCGCGTCCAGCTGAGACCGAGCCCCTTGCTTCACCAGTGACCACGGCCCTCGACACCCCCTCGCATCCATGACTGCGGGGCGGGTGCCGGGGGCCGTGGCTGCTCGTGACCGTTCGAACGGCCAGGGCCCTGAATGAAGCGGGCCGCCGCGCTCCCGGCCAAGGATCGCGCGGCGGCCCCGGGCCCACACCCCCAACAGAGAAGAGGTAGACCCGTGAGGTCGATTGTTGCAGGCCAGACGGCCCTGACGGAGGGCGAGTTCGCCGAGCTGGCGCTCGGCGTGGACTCCGAGTTCACTCGCCTGTTCACCGGGGTGCCCGGTGAGAGCGAGGCGGAGCGCGCCGCCCGGATGGACGCCGCGGCCGACATCGTGGCGGACCTGCGCCGGGAGGACCCGGCGCTGGCCGCCTACGCCGAGCGCCTGCTGAGCGCCGCGCCGGTGCCGCTGCGGCGCCCGGCCGTCATCCGCCGCACCGCGAGCACCGCCCGGGTGGCGGCGTGAAGCGGGCCGCCGGACGGATGGACCTGCTGGCCTGGCTGGCGATGAGCGCGGCCGTCGTCGTCTCGGCGCACGGAGAGTGGGCGCTGGCCGTCGACAGCGGATTTCACCCCGTCGTCGCCGCCGGCCTCCCCCTGGCCCTGGACACCTACGCGCTGCGGGCCCTTCGGGCCGGCCGGGAGGTGTTCCCGCCGGTGCTCGGGATGATCGCCACGAACGCCGCCGCGCACCTGCTCGGCGCCGGCGTCATCACCCCGGACTGGCGGCTGATCGTCGCCGTCTCGGCGATCGCCCCGCTCGTCCTGTGGCGGGTGCACGTCCTGCACACCTACACCACGCCCGCCGCCGAAGACCCGGAGCAGGCGGCGGAGGACGACCTGCCGCCGTTGTGGGCCGAGCCCGTACCCGCCCCGGGCGGGCCGTATCCGGCGGACGTACCCGCCGCACCCGCGCCGCCCGAGGCGTACCCGCAACCCGTACCCGCCGCAGCCGAGGCCGCCCCGTTGCCCGCCGCCGAGCCGGTGGTGGAGTTGGAGTTCTGCCCGCTCCCGCCCCGCCCCGTACTCGCAGCCGGGCCGGAGCGTATCCGCCCGTACCCGGCTGCCGAGTACGTACCCGAGGACGGCGGATACACCGGATACACCCGCCCCGACCAGCGCGAACAGCCCGAAGACCTCGACGAGCTGACCCCGGTCGCCGCCGAGCACTTCGCCACCGTACTCGCCGACGGCGCCCTCCCCTCCATCCGTACCCTGCGCGCCGAGTACGGCATCGGACAGCCCCGCGCCCAGCGAGTACAGGACCAGCTCCGCACTCGCCAGGCGACCGCCCCCACGCCCGTCGCCGCCTGAACCCCGGGAGACCGCAGTCATGTCCGTGACCCAGATCAATGTGATCAGCTTCGGGTACCTGCACGGCGCCCCGCCCGAGGCCCACCTCACCCTCGACCTGCGCCGCCACTTCCGTGACCCCCACGTCGACCCCGCCCTGCGCCACCAGACCGCTCACGACCTGCCGGTCCGTCGGGCCGTCCTGGGCACCCCGGGCATCCGGGAGGCCATCACCGCCGCCGCGCTGGTCGCCGACGCGTTCGACGCCGGGCCGAGCGAGGCGCCGCTGACCATCGCGGTCGGCTGCGCGGGCGGCCGGCACCGGGCCGCGACCGTCGCCATGGCCATCGCCCGGCGCGTCGGCAAGACCGGCACCGCCGTCCACCTCACCCACCGCGACCTCGGCAAGCCCGTCGTGGACCGCTGAGCCAGGGAGGAAGCGATGTCCGAACCTCCCGCGCCGACGCTGGTCGAGGTCACGACCGTCCCCCAGATCCAGCCGCCCACCGCCGGTCCTGCGGTGAAGACACCACCCGCCCCCGCCCCCGCCCCCGTTGGCGGGGCGGTACCGGGGGTGCCGCTCGCGGTGGCCGTGGCGAACGCGCTCGGCGGCACCGTCGCCGGGGCGCTGTCCCTCAGCGGCCCCGTCGCCCTCGCCGTGGCCGGCACCGCCGCGGGCGCAGCTGCGATCGGCGGCCTGGCCCGCCGCTCCCGCACCCCCCGCCGCCACACCCCGCACACCGCCGCCCGCCGCGCCGCCGCTCAGCGCGCCGCCGCGCCGGGTGGCCTCTTCACCCCCGCCCCGACCAGCCGCGCCCGGGCAGGCGGCGTCAGCTCGCCTTCCCTCTCGGCCCGTTCCGCGCCGTCCGGTGCCCGTTCGGCCGGCCGTGCCGCCGCTCCGGCGGGGGCCGCCGCCGGGCGGGCGTCCGCCGCTCCCGCCTCCTCCTCCGTGTCTCGGAAAGGACCCTCCGCCATGGGTCGAACGGCCGGAACCCCGTCCCCCGCCCGCAGCGCGACCGGGCCGTCCGGCACGGCCGCCGGCCCCCGCTCGAAGGCCGGTGGGCCGCGCCACCGGGCGGGCGGCGGTGCCGCGCACACCCTGGCCAAGGCCGCGTCCCGTCTGCCCGGCTCCGCCCCGCACGCCGGGGCCGGCGGCGGGCAGGTCGACCGGCGGGCCGAGCGGCGGGACCGGCGGCTCGCGAAGGTCGCCGAGCGCACCGCCCGCAGGGTGGCCAAGGGTCAGGCCAGGGCCGAGCGGGCCGCCGGGATCGACCCCGCGACCGGCGCGGGCGTCCACCCGGCGGGGCCCGGCGTCCTGCGCGGCTCGGGTCCCTCGCCGGTGCAGGCGAAGGCCCTGCGCCGCTCGGCGGCGCGTCACCGGGCGCGGATGGCCGGTGTCGCCGCCGCGACCGGCCTGGTCGGCCTGGCGTCGGCGGCGGTCGGCAACTGGCGCCACAAGGGCAAGGTCGCGGGCCACGTGCGCCGCACCTGGGCCCGGATGGCCGCCCGGGCCCGCGCCGTGCGCGCCGCCCGGGACGCGGCGATCCTGGGCACCGCCAATCCGACCGGCACCCACAACACCCCGGTCGCCGGGGCGGTGTCGGTGCCGGTTCCCGCCCAGTACGTCAACATCCCCGGCCGCCCCACCCCCACCCCGGCCGGCACCACCGCCACCCCCAATGCCGGTGGCATCGTCGCGGCCGAGATCTTCGGCCGCCCCTCCCGGCCCGACACCACCCCCGCCGTCGCCCCGATCACCCTCGGCCAGTCCACCGTGAAGGAGTCCACCGTGTCCGACCTCGACGGCAGCACCACCGCCGCCTCGTTCAACCTCACCTCCGCCGCCGACGTCCTGCTCCAGGCCGCGACCACCTTCGACCCCGAGACGATGATCGAGTTCGGCGCGTTCGCCGACGACCTGCCCGTCGCGTTCACCACGCTCCAGGACGTCCTGCGCGTCCTCGCCGAGCAGGCCGCCGAGCGCCTGCCCCTCGACCCGGCCGTGGTCGAGGAGATCAGCCAGGGCTACCGGGCCATGGGCGCCGTCGTCCACGCCCTCGACGAGGTCGCCCCCACCTTCCGCAAGGCCCACGCCGAGGACCTGGAGCGCCACGAGAACCCCCGCAACGGCCTGGACGCCGAGCGGAAGTGGAACGTCTGACCCCTCCTCTCCCCAGCACCCACACCCCTGCCGGGCCGTCCACACCCTGTGGACGGCCCGGCCCCGTACGGCTGGAGACCACCGCATGACCAAGACCACCAAGACCACCGGCCCCAAGGTGGACTGGAAGGCCGGACACGGCGTCCTGTCCGGCACCCTCAACGCCACCGCCGGCGCGCTGACCACGACCGCGCTCGGCCACGCGAGCGGCATGCCCGCCACCTGGGCGCTCGCCGCCGGCACCGCCGGGGCGCTCGGCACCATCGGATCGGGCCTGCGCAAGCGCCTGACCGCCGCCACCCTCACCTTCCGCAGCACGTGCTGGATGACGGCCGGCGGCTGGTCGTCCTGGGCCCTCGCCCACGGCGGGCCGTGGCAGTGGCCCGAGATCGGCTCGCTCGCCGCCGCCGGGATCGCCGCCGGCACCCTCGCCGTCGGCTTCGCCGCCCACGAGGAAGTCGAGCAGGCCAAGCGCCAACACCTCCTGCTGATCGGCGCCCGCCGCCAGATCGCCGCCGAGTGGACCGACCGCATCAAGCGCGTCTGCAACGTGGACGTCACCGTCCTGGGGATCGAGCACTGGCCCTCAGGCGCCGGCTACACGCTGGAGATCGAACTACCCGAGGGCGGCACCACCCGACGGTCCATCACCGACCGCACCGAAGGCCTCGGCTCCGACCTCGACCTGCCCGACGGCTGCGGACTCCAGGTCATGCCCGGCATCTCCCGACGCCGCGTCCTCATCCAGGTCACCACCAAGGTCCTCACCGACCAACTCCTCTTCCCCGTCGACGAGATGGGCGAGGTCACCACGGTCAACAACCCGATCCCGGTCGCGCTCATGTCGAACGGGATGCGGGCGGAGATGGACCTGCGGCAGGCCTCCACGATCGTGACCGGGCCGACCGGCAGCGGCAAGACCAACTGGCTCCACTCGCTGATCGCCCGCCTGCTCCAGACGAACGACACGCTCGTGTGGGTGATCGACCTCAACGCCGGGAGCATCGGCCTGCCCTGGCTGAACGCCTGGCGCGACGCCCAACTCCACCGCCCCACCTCACGCTGGGCCGACGCCGAGATCCCCGTGCCGGGCGTGGACTGGGTGGCCTCCACCCCGGAGGAGGCCAAGCGCATGCTGGCGGCGGCGGTGCGGATCGCCAAGCGCCGCAAGGCCGCCTACCAGGACGCCATGCGCGACGCCAACGACGACAAGCTCCCCGTCGGCCCCACCGTGCCGGAGATCGTCATCGTCATGGACGAAGGCGCCGAGGTCGCCGCCACCCGCGAAGCCCGCGCCGTCCTCGCCGGCGTCTCGGAGGTCATCCGCATCGCCCGCGCCATGGCCATCCGCGCCGTGGTGTCCGTCCTGCGCGTCACCCAGGACGTCATGCCCGACCCGCTCGTACGCAAGATGGCGTCCAACCGGCTCGCGACCGGCGCGTTCGAGGACTCCGAACTGGGCCACCTCTTCGGCTGGCGCGCCCTGCGCGCCGAGGACAGCTTCTCGGGGCCGGGGTCGGTACTGGTCGGCACCGAGGGCAAGCAGCCCGCCAAGGCCCGCCAGCCGCGCATCACCCCCGACATGATCGAGGAGATCAGCGCACTCACCTCCCACCGCCGCCCCGCCCTCGACACCCCCTCCCTCGAGGCCGCCGGCACCGACTACACCGACCGCTGGCTGCTGGAACGCTGCGGCCACCTCTGGGCCACCGACACCGAGACCGTCACCACCCCCGCGTCGGCTACCAGTACCGCCACCACCCCGGGCGCCGCCGGCACCACCACCACGGGTGCCGGGACCGGCCGGGGCGCCGCCCCGACGGGTGGGTGGAAGGCCACCGCCGGATGGGACACCCCCGCCGAGGCGCCGGCCGACGACCTCGAATCGATCTGGCTCCTGCCCGCCGCCGGCACCGAGACCGACAACACCCCGCCCGGCACCGACTGGTCCGACCCGTCCACCTGGTCCACCGGCCGCGAGCCCGCCGCGCCGGAGACGCCCGACGCGAAGGACGCCGCGCTGCGACTGCTGCGCGACGCCGGGCCCGAGGGCACCGGCGCATCCGCCATGGAACGGGCCCTGAAGGACACCTACGGCACCCGCCGCCCGGTGCTCCAGAACTGGCTCAAGGCATGGGTCGAAAGCGGCGACGCGCTCCGCATCGGCGAGGGCAGCAAGACCCGCTACGTCCACCGCGACCACGCCCCCGACGCCTGACCCCGACCGCCTGTCTGTCACCTGTCACCCCGCCCCACACAGGGGGGCACCTGAGGCTCCCGGAACCTGTCACCCCCTCTGTGACCTGCGGATTACAGGTGACAGACAGGTGACAGGCGACAGGTGACAGACAGGCCGGATGACACCCCGGATGACAGGCACCACCACCCGCCCCCACGCACCTCCAGGCGGGCCGCCCACGCCTCGAACCGCCCCTCGGAAGAGAGCCCCGCCGTGATCGTTGCGCTCAGCACCACCGTCCTGTTCGCGATCATCTCCGCCGTCCTCATCCGGGGCCGACGCGTCTCCCTACCCACCGCGCTCGTGCTCTGGCTCTCCGGCTTCACCGCCGCCGGAACCGGCGCCGCCGGACCCGTGAACGACTTCCTCGCCTCCCTCGTCCGACT
>NZ_JBIBHU010000014.1:0-217081 GCF_042957205.1 Kitasatospora sp. NPDC008115
CCGAGAAACTCGTCATGTGGTGGAACTTCATCGCCCGCACCGGCGACGAGATCCTCCAGGCCCGCAACGACTGGGAAACCGGCACCCGCTTCGGCCAGGTCCACGGCTACGACGGCCCCCGCCTCCACGCCCCCACCCTCCCCGACATCCCCCTCAAGGCCCGCGGCCGGGAGCGCTGACCTGCGAGGACGACGCCGAAGTGGCGTTCCCGACCACCGGTGTCGGGTGAGGCCGTGCCGGAGTTCGCGAGGGTGATCACGCCCCGGTCCGCTGTCCCCGCTGCCGGTGTGATGTGGGTGGCCCGCCGATCCTCCGGTCCGGGTGTCTGCCGCAGGGGCTGCTCGTATCGACGCCGACCTCGCCGACCCTTCTGATGGCCGATCAGTCTCGAATGGACAGGCGGGCCGGTCGAACGGGTGGGCGGGGCAGGTCCTGCGGTCGGTCGGCTGCTTGTGGAGCCCGTCCGGAAACTGACAGGATCTCAGTTTGGATACCTCCTGGGTGCTGCGGATCGGGCAGCGCCCGGGCGGCGCGGAGAGGGGACGGGATGGCACGGGTGAACCTGCGGGCCGCGTTCATGAGCGGGCTGTCGTCGACCGTCACGGCGCAGCAGGTCTTCACCAACCGGGTCGACGAAGTGGCCGCGTTCAACCGGTCGGTGGAGAGCCTGCGCCGGACGCTGGACGAGGCCGAGGTCTCGCCGGTCGTGGACCGCGTGCAGGGCCGGCGCAACGTCCTGACGCTCTACGGGGTCGGCGGCATAGGCAAGACGACGCTCTCCCAGGAGTTGGAGCGCCGGCTGCTCGCCGACGCGGCCGCCGAGGGAGGCGACGACGTCGTGGCGGTTCGGGTCGACCTCTCCGAGGACGGCGCGTGCGACATCGAGAACCTGGTGATGCGCCTGCGGGCCGCGCTCGGACAGCTGGGGAGCCGGTGGCAGGCCTTCGACCTGGCGCTCGCCTCGTACTGGGTCCGCGCGCACCCCGGTGAGACGCTCCAGGACTTCCTGGACTCGTCGCCGGCGCTGCGCCGCGCCTCCCGCAGCGTCGGCCTCGGTGACCAGATCGCCGAGAGCGTGCGGCAGGTCGACCCGGCGGGGCTCGGTGGCCTGGCGGGGCTGGCGCACCGTGCGGCCCTGGCCACCTACCGCGCCGTGCGTGACCGGGTGCGTGAGGGGCGGCTGCTCGCCAACTGCGAGCTGTTCGCCGAACTCGTTGAAGCAGAGGCCGACTACGAGACCCTCTCGTACTTCCCGTACCTGCTGGCCTGGGACCTGGACCAGCTGCCCAGCCGCGGCAGGCCGGCCCGGCGGCCGACGGTGTGCGTGTTCCTCGACACGTTCGAGGTGGTCAACGGCGGCGCCGACCGGACGGTGGAACGGCTGATCCAGCGGTGTGCCTACCTGATGCCCAACGTGCTGTTCGTGATCACGGGCCGCAACCGCATCGACTGGGCGGACACGGGTGTCGGCGGCGAGTTGGACTTCACCGGTCCCCAGTGCTGGCCCAATCTGCACTTCAGCAACGACGCCGTCGAGCCGAGGCAGCACCTGGTCGGCTACCTCTCGGACTCCGACGCCGACAGCTACCTCCGCGAGGCGCTCGTCCGCGACCACGAGCCCGCCATGACGGACGAGGTCCGCCGGCGCATCATCGACGGCGGTCAGGGCCTGCCCCTGTACCTGGACCTGTCGGTGTCGCACTTCGCGGCGCTCCTGGCCCGCGGTGGCCGGCCGTCGGCCGCGGACTTCGGCGGCTCGTTCACGGCGGTGGCCACCCGCTCGATCCGGGACCTGCCCCGGGAGGAACGCGATCTCGTCCGTACGGCGGCGCTCACCGACCGCGTCGGGGCCGAACTCCTGCGGGCCGGACAGCCCGGCATCTCGGACGGCAGCGTGGCCCGGTTCCTGCGCCGGCCGTTCCTGATGCACGACGACGCCTACGCCCTGCCGTATTCCCTGCACGCGGCGCTGCGCCATGCCATCCGCGAGGCGGACCGGACACTCCCGGACGGGTGGTCCGACCGCGACCGCACCGAGGTCGCGGCCCGGATGCTCGTCTGGCTGGGTGAGCGCCTGGAGCCGTCCGCGGGGCGGGTCACCATCGCCAACGCCCTGGAGTCGGGCCTCCGGCTCTCGGCCGCGCACGGGGTCTTCGAGGACTGGATGGCCCGCGCCACGCAGCGCCTCGTCGAAGCCGGGCAGTGGTCCGAGTTGGGCGCCGGGCTCACCACCGAACGGGCCGCGACGCCCGAGTACCGTGCCCTTCTCGCCGCCATACGGGGTGTTCAACTGCGCCGTACCGGCCAGGCCGCGGAGGCCGTGTCGCTGCTCGCCGGTGCGGGCGAGGGCGTCCGGCAGGGCAGTGCGACGGCGCAACTTCTGCGGCTCCACCTCGCCCACGCGCTGCGCAACCACGGTGACTACACCGAGGCGGCGGAGATCTACCGTGCCCTGGTGGGAGGCGAGTTCGATCCGGCGGCCCGCTACTGGCTCTGCGACTTCGACTACCTCAACGGACGGTTCGGTGCGGCGCTCGGCCTGCTGCGCGAGCAGTGCGGCCGCGGGCCGGAGGCGGAGGGCGAACGGCTTCGGCTGATCGGGCACATCTGGCGGGTCAACGCCCGCTTCGACGAAGCCACCGCCTCGTACACGGAGGCGATCGACCTCGCCCGGCGCGAGGGCCTGGCCGCCGCCGAGGCGAAGGCGCTGGCCAACCTGGCGCAGACCGCCTGCTGGTCCGGTGCGACGGCGCCGGTCTCGGAGGCGGCGGCCCGGGCGCGGGACCTGCTCGATCTGGTGCCCAACCCCGTCGAACTGGTCAAGATCCGTTCCGCGGAGGCGGTCGCGCTCGCGGTGGCCGGTGACGCCGGAGCCGCCCTGGAGGCTGTCGGAGGCACCCGTCGGCTGGCGGACGGCATCGGCTACCGCGGTGGTCACAATCTTGCCGACGTGGCTCAGATCCTGCTCGGGGTGCTCGACGGCGATCACGACGGCGCCCGTCGTACGCGGGTCGAACTCGATGCGCGCACCCGCAGGTCGGGCGGCAACACCTATTGGGTTCCGATCGTGACGAGTTGGATCGACGGTGTCCCGAGGGCGGCGGAGCACGACCCGGGGATCGAGTGGGTCGACGGGCCGGCCGTGTCGTTGGGCCGGTGGGCCGAGGTGGCCGCGCGACGATAGAGGCACCCGGGTTCCGGGGAACGGGGCCGTAGTGGCGGGAGGGAGAGACTCATGACTGACCGCGTTGGCGTCGAGCCGGTGCGGGTCGGCCTGGTCGGGGTCGGCGTCATCGCCGAGACGCACCTGGCCGTGCTCGCGGAACGGCCGGACGCGGAGCTGGACTTCACGGTCGACCCCAGGCCGGCGGGGCCGGTCGTGTTCCGAGGAGCCACGCCGTCCCACTACGGGAGTCTCGCCGAGGCGCTCGATGCGCACCGACCGGACCTGCTCGTCCTCGCGACCCCGACGGAGACCCACGCCGAACTGACGGTGCTGGCTCTCGCCCGGTCGAAGGCCAGGATCCTGGTGGAGAAGCCCCTCGTTCACGATCTCGCCTCGCTCGCCGGGCTGCGCGACCTGGACGGCGAGACCGGCGTCCGGGAGCGTGTGTTCACGGCACACCACTTCGCGTTCTCCCCCGAGGTGGACTGGGCGGCCGAGCTGATCGCCGCGCACCCGGAATGGGGACCGGTCACGGCCGTCACGTCGGCGTTCTACGACCCCTACGTCCTGCGGGGTCCTGAGGCCTTCGCCTCGTACGTGTCCAGTTGGACGGACTCGGGGGTGAACCAGCTCAGTATGCTCACCCGCTTCGTCGAACTCACCGAGCTCACCTCCGCCCGACAGCTCGACGGCGGCGCAAGCGCGTGGTGCACGGTGGCGTTCCGTTCCCGAGGTGAGGACGGCACGGCCCGGCTGCGCAGCAGCTGGCTGACCGGCTCCAGCAGCAAGGAGAGCAGCCTGGTGTTCGGCCGCTCCGGTGTGGAGATGTGGATCGACCACACTGCCATGACCGGATTCGCCGCCAGGGGTGGCGAGTTGGTGGCCGCATTCGGCAACGACGGCCGAACCGGGCGGAAGGTCGCCCACTACCGCCCGCTCTACGCCAGCCTGCTCTCCGACCGGCCCGATCCGGTCCTCGGCTTCGACGCCGCGGCGACGATCACGGCGATCCATCTCGCGAGTCCTGCACCACGGTAGTTCCCGGCTGCCCGGCTCGGAGGGTTTCAGCCGGACCGGGGTGGCCGTGTGCGCAGGGGAGTGAATACGCGCGGGATCGATGCGCACCCGATTGATCCGAGTTGCCGTCAACAGTCCGACATTAGTGCCGAGTTGTCTTCCCCCTCAATGGGGCGGGGAAGTCGTTGCGCCGTGCAAAACGTGTTCGGTCGGGGGTTGACCGGGGTGAACGCGGGGCGGTTCAGTGTGCGCCAACATCCTCCTGCACGGCGTCTGTCGGCGGGCCCGGCCCCCACCGGGTCCTGTTCGGCGTGTCCGTGGTGCACGAAAGGGAAGCTCGTGCTCAGAACTCGTGTGAAGGCGCTGCTGGTCGGTCTGATGGCGGCAGGGACTCTGGCCGCCACGGCACTCGTACCGGCTGCGGCTTCTACCGCCGCCCCCACGTCGGCGGACGAATGCGAGATTGCGCCCAGCTGGTCGCAGGGCGCCAACTACCAGGCGCGCGACATCGTCAAGTACACCGACGGCAAGATCTACGTCGCCCAGCGCGACAACCCCGGATACAACCCCGCGGTGAGCACGTACTATTGGGCTCCGTACACCTGCGGAACCGGTGGCAACCCGTATCCGAACAGCTTCGTGGTGAGCGAGGCCCAGTTCAACCAGATGTTCCCGAACCGGAATCCGGCCTACACGTACCAGGGCCTGGTGGACGCCATGGACGCCTTTCCCGCGTTCGCGCACACCGGTGACAGCGTGATGCGCAGGCAGGAGGCCGCGGCCTTCCTCGCCAACATCAGCCACGAGACCGCCGGGCTGTACTACATCAAGGAGGTCAACGAGGCGAACTACCCGCACTACTGCGACGCCGACCAGCCCTACGGCTGCCCGGCCGGACAGGCGGCGTACTACGGGCGCGGGCCGATCCAGCTGAGCTGGAACTACAACTACAAGCGGGTGGGTGACTTCCTCGGCATCGACCTGCTGAACAACCCGTGGCTGGTGGAGACCGATCCGGCCGTCGCGATGATGACGGCCCTGTGGTACTGGAACACCCAGGCCGGGCCGGGCCCGATCACCGGGCACGACGCCATGATCAGCGGCGCGGGCTTCGGGCAGTCGATCCGCTCGATCAACGGTGCGCTGGAGTGTGACGGCAAGAACCCGCGCCAGGTCGAGAGCCGGGTCAACCGGTACAAGGCGTTCACGCAGACCCTCGGGGTGCCGACGGGCTCCGGGATCTCCTGCTGATCCTCCGGGTAAGGCAGGGCAGGGCAGGGCAGTTGGCCGCGGGCCGGGCGTTCTCGCCCGGCCCGCGGTCGTGTCGGCGCCGGCTGCGGGCCGGTCAGACGACGGTGAGGAGGGTGCCCTCGTAGGCGAGCCACTGCGAGTAGGAGTGGAGGCCCTTGGGGTGGGGGGTGGTGGGTGTCCAGGTGGGCGGGCGGGGGGTGGTGGCGGGGAAGGGCTGGGTGGTGGCCGGAGGTGCGGGGGTGGGGGCGGGGTGGATGGGGACGGGGCGGACGGCGGTGTGGATGGTGCCGGCGAGGTCGGCGAGGGTGGTGGGCTCTTCGGGGGCGACGGTGAGGGTGCGGGGGGCGGGGCGGGTGCGGAGGACGGTGAGGACGGCGTCGGCGAGGTCGTCGACGTAGACGGGGTGGATCTCGGTGTCGGGGGCGCCCGGGACCGTCATCGGGAGGCTGCGCAGGGCGTCCCACACCATCCGGCCGATCAGGGTGTCGCGGGAGCAGCCGGGGCCGTAGACCTCGCCGACGGTGAGGGTGTAGGGACGCGGGTCGTCGGGCAGACTGATCGTCAACGTGCGCTCGGGGGCGCCTTCGCGCAGGCCGGTCAGGTCGAGGACGGCGTCGAGCGGGGCGTCGGGGCCGGCCAGGTCGGTGAGGCGGCGGGCGAGGTGCTCGCCGAGCGGTGAGGCGCCGCCGCGTACGGTGAGGCCGGCGGGGCGCCGGGGGCGGCGGGGGGACGGACCGGCGGCGGCCTCGTGGCCGGCGGCCAGGGCGCGCCGGGCGACGGCGGCCAGGACCTCGCGGCGTTCGGCGATCCGCTCCTCGGTGCTGGTGTTGCTGATGCCGCCGGCGCCGATGGTCGCGATCGCCTCGGCGTACACCTCGGGCCGCACGGCGGGTGCGGAGCCGTCGGGGGCCAGGCCGAGGCGGGCGGCCTCGTGGCCCATGGCGAGGGCGGTGAGCCAGGTGCCCCGGACGTCGGACGCGCCGGACTCCGGGCCTGCGGGCGGTGCGAGCAGGGTGCGGGGCAGTTCCAGGCCGCGCAGGTACTGCTCGCAGTCCATGTGCAGCCAGCGCTCGGGGCCGGGGCCGTCGACCCGCACCGTGCAGCGCGCGACGCCGTACTTGAAGAACGGCAGGACCCGCAGGCCGGTCAGGTTCAGCGCCTCGTCGCCGGGGCGGTCGCCGGGCAGGAAGCAGACCGAGCGGCGCGGGCCGCGGAAGGCGTTGCCCGAGATCGAGCCGTGGTCCTGGTGCTCGGCGAGGTTGGGGACGGAGACGTAGCGGGGGACGCCGAGGTCGGTCAGGTAACGGTGCATCAGGATGTCGTCGGGCCAGCCGCCGAGGCGCGCGCGGCCGTAGCGGACGAAGCCCTCGGCGACGGGCCGGGGAAGTACGATCGCGACGCACGGGAAGTACTCGTTGACCGCGCCGACCCAGCGGGCGCCGGCCATGGCGCCGAAGCGGATCGCGGCCCCGTTGCGGGAGTCCCACAGCGCGAACAGCGCCAGCGCCGCGTCCGGCATCGCCTCGATGGCGAGGTGGACCCGCTCGAAGAACGATTCGGACAACAGCATGTCGTCCTGGACCACGAGTTGGTGGGTGGCGCCGTCCTCGACGGAGTCCCAGGCGGCGAGCGCCGTGCGCAGCACCGAGGGAGTGCCGGTCGGGTCCGGGTCCATGACGACGCGCAGCGCGCCCGGAGGTGCGGCCATGGCCATCCGCTCGGCGGCGTGCCGGCGCTTGGGGTGGGTCATGACCACCCCGCTGAGCTGATGGCGCGTCACGTGGTTTCCCTCTTTCCGATGGGGTGTGGGGGACTTGGTGGCACTCGTGTCGCTATCGGCTACTGCGGGTGCCATCGATTCCGGACAGTACGGATCACGCCGGACGCTGGCAAGAGTGCCGAATTAGCACTGGTGTAACGGTTGGTGTCCCAAGGATGCTGGACTGGCACACCACCTTGCGTGTGAAGCGTGTGGCTGTGTGTGAGCGTGTTTTGAGAGTTGATGGCTGAGAGTTGAGAGTTCGCCGTCTTAACGGAGGGAACCCCTATGTCCGCTGGATCGCACGCGCCGTTGAACGAAGCCGGAACCGACGGGGGTGAGAGCGTCGAGGCACGGCTGGAGAGGCTTCGCGACTCCCGCATCCTCGTGACGGGAGGCGGGGGCCTGGTGGGAAGCCGCCTCACCGCCCTGCTGTGCAAGGTCGGTGCCGAGGTGACCGTCCTGGACCGGATGGACGCCTACCCCGAGAACGGGCACGAGATATTCGGAGTGGAGAAGACCGGGGCCAGGCTGGTCGTCGGGGACGTCTGCGACCGCGAGGTGGTCGCCGGGCTGCTCCGGGACGCCGATTACGTGGTCCACGCCGCCGCCTACGCGGACGTCGCCGCCTGCACCCGGGACCCCGACGTCGCCTTCCGGGCGAATGTGCAGGGCACCCAGGTCATCCTGGAGGAGCTGGCCCGGACGGGGGTGCGCCGGCTGGTGCTGGTCTCCTCCGCGTCGGTGTACGGCGACGGCCCCACCGACTCGCCCGGACCGCACATGTTCCACGAGGACCAGGCGCTCTTCCCGCTGTCGGTGTACGCCAACGGCAAGTTGTGGGCGGAGCACCAGACCCGGCTGATGCTCGGGCCGGCGGCGGGGGCCGAGTTCGCGATCGTGCGCTACTTCTCCGTCTACGGGGACCCGCAGATCCCGAAGCCGGGCAGCCACTCCTGGATGGTTCCCTGGCTGTCGCTCCAGGCCAAGCTCGGCCGCCCGATGCGCCTGAACGGCGGCGGCGTCCAGGTGCGCGACATGATCCACGTCCAGGACGTGGCCGAGGCGACCGCGCTGGCCCTCGTCGAGGAGGGGATGGCGGGCCGGACGGTGAACGTGGGGACCGGGCGTCCGACGGCGGTGCGGGAGGTCGCGGACCTGCTCATGCCCTACTTCCCGGACGCGGAGCGGATCCTCACCCCGCGCCCCGAGGGCGACCCGCTCGGCGGGTACGCCTCCACCGAGCGGGCCCGGGAGCTGCTGCGCTGGCAGGCCCGGATCGGCGTCGCGGAGGGCGTCGACCGCTATGTGCGCTGGTTGGAGCGGACGCCGGAGGCGGTGCCGCGCTGGCTCGCCGAGGACCGCGCGTGACAGTGTGTGACCCCGTGACGTCCGCCGTGGGGGCGGATGTCGGAGGAGGGGGTGCCGGCATGGGCTATGTCGGGTCGTACGTCTGGTCGCTGCGTCAGAAGGTCGGCGGCAGACGGCTGTTGGTTCCGGGCGCTCAGGTCCTGCTGATCGACGGGGCGGGCCGGGGGCTGTTCCAGCAGCGGGCCGACAACGGCGTGTGGGAGCTTCCCGCGGGCGCCTGCGAGGAGGACGGGGGCTTCGCCGACGCCGCCGTCCGGGAGGTGGCGGAGGAGACCGGGCTGCGGGTCGCCAAGGAGGACCTGGTCGCCTTCGGCTCGCTGTCCGACCCGGCCGTGCACACGGTGACGTACCCGAACGGGGACGTCAACCACTGCTTCGCGCTGTGCTTCGAGGCCCGGCGCTGGTCGGGGGAGCTCTCCCCGGGGGCGGACGAGGTGCGCCGGGCGGAGTTCCGGCCCCTCGACGATCCGCCGGCACCGTTGCACCCGCCCACGCGGGTCGTACTGGAGATGTACCGCGAGTTCCGCACCGACGGGAGGTTTCGGGCAAGGTGAGCGAAGAGCAAGTGATCCGCGTCGCGGTGCCGTGCCGGGCGTGTCTGTCGGGGGAGGACCTGGACTGGCTGGGCGACGGCCGCTCGGTCAGCCTGGCCCTCGACCTGCCGACCACGGTGGAGGTCCTGCCCACCACGGTGGGGGCACCGCCCGACAGCACGGACGGCGACTGGCCGGAGCAGGTGTGGGCGTTCCTGGGCGAGCGGCTGCCCGGGGCGGCCGGCCCCCCGCCGGCCGTGCGCATCGGCAGCGAGGCGCCCGCCGCCAGCGGGCTGTCCTCGTCCACGGCCCTGATCGTGGCGCTGTTCCGGGCGTTCGCGCAGGCGGTCGAGGCGGCGGGGCCGGACCGGACGCCGGACGCCGTCCTCGTCGAGTGGGCGTACGAGTTCGAGTTCGCCCGCTTCAACGGCGGCGGCATGGACCACCTCGCCGTCGCCGAGGGCGGCGCCCTGCTGATCGACGGCCGTGAGCGCGGCCTGCCGGTGGTCCGGGAGCGGCTGGAGTTCCCGGCGGACTGGGGGGTGGTCGTGGTGGACTCCGGCACCCGGAAGAACACCGCCGACCACATCCGCACGGTGCGGGCGCAGCTCGCGGCCGGCGACCCCGGCCTCGCCGCCTACCGGGCGGAGGCCGACCGCGCGTCGGGCGCCGCCTGGGCGGCGCTGCGCGGGCACGACCACGAGGCGCTGGGGGAGGCGATGAGCCGGGCGCACGCGGCGATGCGTGACTTCCAGGGCATGTCGACCCCGCTCCTGGAGGAGCTGCGGGCGCTGGCCCTGCGGTCCGCCGCACTGCCGCTCAAGCTCAGCGGCGCCGGCGGCGGCGGTTCACTGGTCGGCGTCTGCCCCGCGGCCGACCTGCCCGGGGTGGCGGCGCGGCTCGCCGACGCGCTGCGCGGACCCTTCCCCGGGGCACGCGTGATCCCCGCCCGGGCGGCTCCGGGGAGCCGGAGTGCCCGGGCGGGGGACCGGGCCGTCGTCAGCACCGGCTGACGACGACCGCGGCCACGGTCACAGGAACGGGTCGTAGTCCTCTCCAGGGGGGACTGCGCCCGTTCCTTGTGCTATCTGCTCCAGCTCCAGGTTGGAACGGTGCCGCGCGCAGTGGAAGCGGCAGTCCCGGCTCGGGTCGACGATGCCGCGGTCCGACGTCTTCCAGATGTCGGGCAGGCTGTCGGTGACGGCGTCGCCGATCCGGGCCAGCGGGTTGCCCCGGTGGTAGGAGCAGATGTACACCCCGGACGGGGTGACCAGGGTGCGCAGCTCGGCGATCGCGCAGCGGTGGTAGTCCTTGGGCTGGACCGGCCCGGTGTGCCGGCGCAGCGAGGTGAGCGTCGAGGAGTTGATGAGCTGGAAGGTGTCGCTCTCCAGCCGGGCGGCCTCGGCGAGCTGGCTGTCGACCGAGTCGAGGAGGTCCTGGGAGACCTGGATGACGTGGTGCTCCTCGTCGAACATCGCCTTGGTCTCGAAGTAGTCGCAGCCGATGTCGTGGGCGAGTTCGGCCGCCTGGAGCACCTCCGTGTGGTTGCTGACGATCCGCCCGTCACGCTCCTGGCGGGTCATGACGAGGAACGAGTAGCCGAGCGCGCCGGTCTTCGCCTCGGCGAGCAGCCGCATGTTGGCGACCACCTTGTCGAAGACGCTGCGGCCCTTGCGGTCGGGGCGGAAGAGGCCGTACGTCTCCGAGGTGCCCGCGTCCATGGAGACGCGGACCCAGGAGGCGTAGGCGGCGAGTTCGTCGAGGTTCTTGTCGATCATGGTGCCGTTGGTGACGACCCCGATGGCCAGGCCGGCCTCGCCGAGGATGCGCAGGACCCGGCGGGTGCCCCGGTGGGCGAGCGGTTCGCCGCCCCCGATGAGGACCACGGCGCGGACGGACATGGAGACCAGTTCCTCCGCGAGCGCGGCGAGCCGCTCGGGGGTGAACCGGCCCTGGTTGAGCAGCTTCCCGCTGATGCACTCGGGGCAGGCGAGATCGCAGAAGGTCGTCGGGTCGAGGTCCACGACCAGCGGGGCGTCCGACGCCGCCCCTCCGGCCGCTTGAAGTATTCGGGGCCAGCCCGATGGCTGGTAGAGCTTGGAGACGAGATCGAGACGGTCGTGCGTCACAGAGTCCTCCTGTGGACGTGAACGGGGTGCGACCGGGGGAGCCGGGTGTTTCGAGTGAGGGTTGGTTCAGCCCTTGACCGCTCCGGCGGCGAGGCCTGAGGCGATCCGGCGCTGAATGACGAGGAAGAAGATGACGACGGGCAGGGCGGTGAGCGAGGCACCCGCCATCAGCCCGCCGTAGTCGGTCCCGAAGCTGGTCTGGAAGGAGACCAGCCAGATGCTGACGGTCTGCTTCTCCGGGGTGGAGAGCAGGATGTAGACGAGCACGTACTCGTTCCACGCCTGGACGAGCGCGAAGACCGAGGTGGCGACGATGCCGGGTGCGAGCAGCGGGAGCACCACCCGGCGGAACGCGCCGAGCCGGCCGCAGCCGTCGACCATGGCCGCCTCCTCCAGTTCCACGGGCACCCCGGCGATGAAGCCGCGCAGCATCCAGACCGTGAACGGCAGCGTGAACACCAGATAGGTGATGATCACCCCGGTGAGGCTGTCGGTCAGCCCGGCGTCGTTCAGCAGCAGGTACAGCGGGATGACCAGGGCCGTCAGCGGCACCATCTGGACGATGAGGATCACCACGACGAAGGCCTTGCGGCCCGTGAAGCGGAAACGGGCCAGGGCGAAGGCCGCGAGCGTGCCGATCACCAGCGACACCAGGACGGTGCCGATGCCGATGACGACGCTGGAGCGGACGTTCTCCCAGAAGGTCTCCGAGTTCAGCGCCCGCGAGAAGTTGGCGAGCGTGGGACGGCCCGGCCAGAACTTCGGCGGCAGGCTGAGGATCTCGTTGGCCGGCCGGAACGAGGTGAGCACCATCCAGTAGACGGGGAAGCCGATCACCGCGGCGACGAGCAGTCCGAGCAGATCGCGGCCCAGCGACCGCTGTCGCCTCATTCGAGCTCTCCCGTTCTGAGCATCTGACGCAGGTAGACGACCGAGCCGGCGAGCAGCAGCACGACGGTCACGACCGCGATCGCGGCG
Source organism: Kitasatospora sp. NPDC008115 (assembly GCF_042957205.1). Lineage (NCBI taxonomy): Bacteria > Bacillati > Actinomycetota > Actinomycetes > Kitasatosporales > Streptomycetaceae > Kitasatospora > Kitasatospora sp. NPDC008115. Next base: position 12,205 of record NZ_JBIBHU010000014.1, read on the forward strand.
CCGGCGCTGTACCGGTTCACCGCGAAGGACTCGATGAAGGAGTAGACGCCCAGCAGGTAGTACTCCCGCTCGGGCTGGCCGCCGCGCATCAGCCAGATCTGGTTGAAGACGCCGAAGTCCCAGATGGCGGTCAGCGTGGTGACCATCAGCAGCACCGGCTTGATCACCGGGACGGTGACGTGCCGGAAGACCTGGAACGGCTTGGCGCCGTCCAGGACCGCGGACTCCTCCAGTTCGGGCGGGACCTGCGCCAGCGCGGCCCGCAGGGTGATGGCGGCGAACGGCAGCGAGCCCCACACCACCACCGCGACGATGACCGAGAACCCCTGCCAGGGGTTGACGAACCAGTTGTGGTGGGCCATGTCGACCCCCGGCAGGTTGGAGAGCACCCAGTTGGCCACGCCGTAGTCGGAGTCGAAGAGCCAGCGGAAGATCGACGCGGCCACCATGGCCGGCATCGCCCACACCGTGACCAGCACGCCGGCGATGACGGCGCGCACCCAGGGCGAGACCCGGTGCATCAGCTGCGCCGTGAACAGCCCGAAGGCCACGGTGAGGACGACGCACACCGCGGTGAACAGGATGGTGCGGCCCAGCACCGTCCAGAAGAATCCGTCGCCGAAGATCCTGCTGAACTGGTCCAGCCCGGCCCACGGCGGGGAGTCGCCGCTGAAGAGCTGCTCGCGGGTCATGTCCTGGAAGGCGAGCACGACCATGTCCACGAGCGGGTAGCCGAGCACCAGGACCATCGCCAGGACGGTGGGGCCGATCAGCAGGTACGGCAGCAGCGTCGGACGCCGCCGCCGCCGGCCCCGGTCAGCGCTCATTGATCACTTCGTTGATCCGCTTGTCCGCCTCACGGGTGGCGTCCTGCACCGACTGCTTGCCGTTGGAGATGCGCTCCAGCATCTCCTGGAGGATGTTGGACTTCTCCACCGAGGTCCAGCCCGGCGCGAACGGGGTCATCCAGCCGCCGGTCGCCGCCGCCTGGGCCGCCGGGCCGTTGATGCCGCCCGAGGCGACCTCGGTCAGCTGGTTGGTGTTGTTCGGCAGGGTGTTCACGGCGATCAGGGCCTTCTGCGACTCCCGGTCGGTGAACATCTTGATCCAGTCGGCGGCCAGGTCCTTGCGCGTCGACTTGGCCGGCACCGCCAGGGTGGAGCCGCCGAGGAACGGCGGCAGGAGCTTGCCGGACGGGCCGGGGAAGGGGAAGGTGTCGAACTTGTCCTTCAGCTTCGGGTCGCCGCCGGAGCGCTCGTCGGCGGCGGCGGTCGCCTCCCAGGTGTTGCCGTAGAAGACGCCGACCTTGCCCTGGCCGACCACCTGCGGCTGGTCGCTGTTGTCCTTGGCCCGGTCACCGACGTAGTAGGTGTCGATCAACCGCTTCCACTCGGTGAGCCCGGCCATGGACGCCGGCGAGGACAGGGTGCTCTTCCACTTGTCGCCCTCCTTCACCGCGATCTCGCCGCCCGCGTCCTTCACGAAGGCCATCGCCGCGTACCAGTAGCGGCCGGGCATGTAGAGCGCCGAGTAGTTGGGGTCCTCGGCGCCGTAGGTGCTCTTCAGACGGTCCAGCGAGTTGAGCAGTTCGGTATAGGTCTTCGGAGCGCCGGTCACACCCGCACGGGTGAACTGGTCGGTGCGGTAGACCGCGATCCGGGCCCCGACGTAGTACGGCACGCAGTAGGTCTTGCCATCGGCCCGGCAGGCATCGGCCAGCGCCGGCAGCCAGGCCTCCGACTGGTCGAAGCGCGCCGGGTCAACGGGGGAGAAGGCGCCGTTGATGATGTAGTTGGTGGTCTCGCTGTTGCCCATCTCGACCACGTCGGGAACGTTCTTCCCGGCCAGGACGGCATCCAGCTTCTGGTTCTTCGTCGTCCACTGCTGGTACTGGACGTCCACCGAGACCCCGGGGTGGGCCTGGGCGAAACGCTCATTGGTGGACTGGACCAATTGCGGCCAACTGTCCTGGGCGTCCACGGCCAGCCACACCGTCAGTTTGCCGCCCGACTCGGAGCCGCCACCCGATCCGGAGCTACAGCCGGTGGCGGCGAGAGACAGGAGAAACGTGAGGACAAGGGGGCGATAGGACATGCGAATGGCCATGAGGTCTCCAAGTTCGCTATGGGGGTACCCATCTGATTACCCGTCTGATCGCCAAGAGTCCCAGAGGTTTAGACATTCGGCCGGAAGATGACGTTCAGTGTCCCGCATAGAGATCAACCCTTGACTCCTCCGGGGCAGTACCCGCAGGTTAGGCCTCTGCACCCACGTGATCCCGATACGAAGGGCTTGTTACGTGACCGAGCAGACGACTGCCGCGACCGATGAGACTCCCGACGCCTCCTCCCGTCCGATCCGGGTCAACGCCTGGAACGGCTGGGACCCGCTGCGCCACGTGATCGTCGGCCGGGCCGAGGGCACCGTGGTCCAGGCACCCGAGCCCGCGGTACGCCGGGACTACCCCGAGGACGGCTTCCCCCTGGGCACCTACGGGCCGATGCCCGAGGACATGGTCGCCGAGGCCGATGAGCAGCTCGACAACTTCGCCGAGATGCTGCGCCGCCGGGGCATCAGGGTGGACCGCCCCACCCCCCTCGACTTCAACCAGCAGGTCTCCACGCCCGACTGGACCCAGGACTCCATGTTCGGCTGCATGCCGCCGCGCGACCTGCTGCTGACCGTCGGCAACGAGGTCCTGGAAGCGACCATGTCCTACCGCAGCCGCTTCCACGAGTACCTCGCCTACCGGCCCCTGCTGCAGAACCTCTTCGACTCCGACGAGCGCATGCGCTGGGAGGCCGCACCCAAGCCGCGGCTCTCCGACGCCTCTTACAACACCAAGTTCTGGGACACCTACAACGACCTGCCGACCGAGGAGCAGCTCGCCCGGGTCCGCGACTACGACCTGGTGCTGACCGAGGCGGAGCCGCTGTTCGACGCCGCCGACGTCGCCCGCTTCGGCAAGGACCTCTTCGTCCAGCTGTCCTTCGTCACCAACCGCAGCGGCTACCAGTGGCTCAAGCGCCACTTCCCCGACCACCGGGTCCACGCGGTCACCTCCACCAACACCCACCCGCTGCACATCGACGCGACCTGGGTGCCGCTGCGCCCGGGCCTGGTGCTGCACTGCGGCGAGCGGCTCGCGGACGCCGAGCTGATGGAGTTCTTCCGGCTCAACGACTGGGAGATCATCGAGGCGGTGCAGCCGGCCAGCTGGGACCACCCGCCGAAGCTGTCGTTCTGCAGCCCGTGGCTCGCCGGGAACATGCTGAACATCGACGAGAACACCCTGTGCATCGAGGAGAAGGAGGTCCGGCTGTCGGAGCAGCTGGCCTCCTACGGCTTCGAGATCGTCCCGGTGCCGTTCCGGGCGGTCGGCCCGTTCGGCGGCGGTCTGCACTGTGCGACCGTCGACATCGAGCGGGACGGCGATCTGCAGGACTACTTCCCGCGCCGGCACGGTCGTTACTGAGGCCGGTCCTGATGCCGACCGTGCCGATGCCGGAGATCCGCGCCGTCGTCTTCGACTTCTACGGGACGCTGGCGCGGATGGTCGAGCCGTTGCCACCCGACCACCGCGAGATCTTCGACCGCCGGGGCCTGTCCGCCCAGGGCGCCCGCTGGGGCGACCAGTGGGCGGTGGGTCCCGGTGAGGGGGAGGAGCACGCGGCCCACTCCGCCACCGAAGCCGACTACCACCGCTGGGAGTTGGACCGGCTCCGGCGCAGGGCCCTCGACTGCGGGGTGCCCGGGCACGAGCTGGAGGGCCTGGTCGGGGAGATCGACCTGGTCATGAAGGCCGTCCGGCTGGAGCTCTTCGAGGACGCCCGCGCCGTCCTCGGGGAGCTCCGCGCCCGGGGGCTGCTGGTCGGCATCTGCTCCAACTGGTTCTGGAACCTGGAGGACTGCCTGGCGGAGGTCGGCCTCGGCGGCCTGGCCGACGTCGTGGTGGGCTCCGCCCGGGCGGGTGCGCGCAAGCCGCACCCGCTGATCTACCGGACGCTGCTGGAGAAGTGCCGACTGCCGCCCCGGCAGGTGCTGTTCGTCGGGGACATGTGGGCGCCGGACGTGCTCGGCCCGCTCACGGCCGGGATGCCGTCCGTCCATCTGTGCCGGCCGGACCCGGCGGTACTCGGGTCCGAGCCGCCCCTGCCGGAGGGGGCGGCCCGGATCCGCGGGCTGGAGGAGCTGCTCAGCCTCGTGGCGAGCGGTGCCGCAGCCGGTCCAGGAGGTTGCGGGTGACCCGGGCGACGCCGGCGTCCTGGTCGTTCCCGCAGACCACCGGCCAGTCGGTGGTGCCCGCCGAGAACACGGTGCCGCCGGCGGTGTAGAGGCCCATGGTCGCGGCCCGGGGGCTGGTGATGCCAGGCTCCCGGGCCGGACCGTTCCAGTGGTCCCACTTGAAGTCGTGGAAGTCCTCGTGGACGGGGTCGAGGACGTGGATGCCGAGGATCAGGAAGGAGGCGGGAGTGCCGTCCTCGCCGGTGGCGCGGGCGACGCCGTGCTCGTCGCGCTCGTAGGCGGCGCCGTCGCACTCGTACCCGATGAGCGCGGTGCCCTCGCCCAGCCGGTCGGGCCCACCATCGTCGGGTCCACCGTCGTCGGGCCCGCCGCTGCCGGAACCGTCGCGCAGACCGGTGCCGGCGAAGACCCAGTGGTCGGCGTGCTGCACCGTGTACCCCCCGCGCGGACGGTTCCCGGGCCATTCCGCGCTCGCCCACATGCCGCCGTTGCGGAAGCTCACCCCGGTGAGCGAGTTCTCCGGACGGCCCACGCCGTCGGGCTGCGCCGGCCACCACTGGTCGGTGGCGGGAAGGTGTGGATATTCGTCGCCGACGTGGTGGTCGGTGTCCGAGACGAAAGCGGTGTTCCCATCGGTCGGGTGAATGCGCCACCAGCAGGTGTTGGCACTGAGGAAGGCGATGTTCCCGCCGTCCCGGACGAATTCCTCGGCATGGCCGCGCATGGCCTCGCTCCAGTATTCGTCATGGCCGACGCTGAGCAGTAGATCGTACGAGGACAACAGGTCGGGGTCCTCGTGCAGATCGAGGTCCGTGCAGAATTCGACGGGGTAGTCGTTGCGCTCCAGCCAGCCGATGAAAGGGGCGTCCCAGTAGGCCAGGTCGATGATTCCGCCGGGCCGGTGCAGGCTCAGCCGGTGCCCGCGGGGATCGCCGTCCGGCAGGTACACGGGGTGGTCGTAGAGGCTGGCGCCGCGGTCCTCGCCCGGCCGGTCGGCGCGGTTGTAGGCGTGCCGGGTGTAGGTCGACTTCTTGTAGAGGATGCGCGAGCGGCTGCCGGCCCGCCGGGGCCGGACGACGAAGAACTCGCGGGCCGGCCCCTCCAGGCCCGCGGCGTCCAGGAGTGGCGGGTCGTCGCCGTCCTCGACGAACTGGACGACGTGCATGCCGGGGGTCCAGTGCTCCGGCACGGGCAGGGTGAGCGGTGGCCAGTCCCAGCCCCGGGCGGGCGAGACCCGGCCGGGGACGCCGTCGGGGTGCGGGCGCGGCGGGTGGAGCGAGCCGGGGTGCCACCCGGTCTCCGCCACCAGGTCCAGCCCCCTGCCCAGCCGGTAGAACCTCAGCCGGAACCGGGCGGCGTCCGTGGAGACGTGCACGGTCAACTCCTCCCCGGAGGTGACGCTTTCCCTGCCGAGATATCCCTCTATCATTCCGCCTCCCAGCAGAGCGAACGGCCGGCGAACAGGTTTCCGGCGGCTTCGGCCCGCCATCGTAGGCGGTTCCGCGAATTCCGGGCAACGGTGTTGTGGAACCGGTCATTCAGCACCGCCTTTCGGACAGCGAAGCGGATCGGGGGAATCCTCTACCGCCGGGCCGGGTAGTCGGAATTCAGCGGGACCCGACCGGCTACCGCGAATCCTTCACCTCCGGTCAAGAACGAGGCTTTGGCATGAGCAATGAATTTCGAGTGAGAGAACTCGTCCTGGGAATCGAGGGCCTGGCGCTGCTGCGGCACGCCCTGGACGGCGATGAGAAGTTCCTCAAGGAGCGCGTCGAGGACATCCGGCGCTTCGTCGCGGGCGACGCGGAGCTGCCGGGAGGGGACAGCGACGTCAGCGAACTCGGCCTGGCCGAGGGCTACGCCTCCTGGTCGGCGGTGTACGACTCGCTTCCCAACTCGTTCATCGAGGTCGAGGAGCCGGTGCTGCACGGAATACTCGACACCCTTCCCACGGGGACCGCCCTGGACGCCGCCTGCGGCACCGGGCGCCAGACCGGCGCCCTGGTCGCCCGGGGGCACCGCACCATCGGTGTGGACCAGTCGCCGGAGATGCTGGCCAAGGCCGCTGAGCGCGCCCCGCAGGCGGAGTTCCGGACCGGACGCCTGGAGAGCCTGCCGCTGGAGGACGACTCGGTCGACCTCGCCGTCTGCTCACTGGCCATGACCCATCTGCCGGACCTGGCGGCCGGCGTGGCCGAGCTGGCCCGGGTGGTGCGGCCCGGCGGGCGGATCATCGTCTCCGACCTGCACCCGTTCGTCATCGCCCTCCAGGGGCAGTGCGTCTTCGTGCACGGCTCCGAGCAGCTGGCGTTCGTCCGCAACCATGTGCACCTGCCCGGGCGTTACCTGGAGGCGTTCAACGCGGCGGGGCTCCGGGTCCGGGCCTGCCACGAGCCGCTCTTCAACGGCCGCCTGGCGCCTGGTGGTTACGAGGAGTTCATCGCGGACGCGGCCCGCGCGGCCTGGGACGGGCTGCCGATCGTCATCGTCTGGGACGTCGAAGTCCCCGCCTAGGCCTACGAGAAGAAGGAGGAGTTTCCCGATGGCCCTGGTCGTGGTGACCCACGCGGAGAAGCCCGAACTGTGGGACCGCATGCCGGAGCGGTTCGCCGGCATCGTGCCCGAGTACAACCTGCACGGAGACGTCAACGACGGCTACTGGGACCGGCTGTTCTCGGATTTCGCCGAGTACCAGTTCGTCCTGTACGACGACGAGCGCGAGCTGGTGGCGGGCGCCGGGCGCTCGCTGCCGCGCACCTGGGACGGCACGGCCGCCGACCTCGGTCCCGGCCTGGACGACTCCATCGCCCGGGCGTTCGCGGACCGCGACGCCGGCCGGACCCCCGAGGCCCTGTGCGCGCTGGGCATCGAGGTCGCGGAGGACTACCAGCGCCGCGGCTTCTCCAGCGTGCTCCTGGACGGGATGCGCCAGGTGGCCCGGCGGGCCGGCCTGGCAACGGTGCTGGTGCCCGTCCGGCCCACCTGGAAGGACAAGTACCCGCTGGTGCCGATCGAGCGGTACGCGACCTGGCGGCGCGCCGACGGCGCTCCGTTCGACCCGTGGATCCGTACCCAGGTGGGCGCCGGCGGCGCGGTCGCCGGCGCCTCCGAGCGCTCCTCGCGGATCACCGGCACGGTGGCCGAATGGGAGAGCTGGACCGGGCTCGCCTACCCGGAGGACGGCGACTACGTCTTCCCGAACGGCCTCTCCACCCTGCGGATCGAGCGCGAGCGGGACCTCGGCTCGTACTGGGAGCCCGCGGTGTGGATCACCCACCCGGTGCCCCCGGAGGTCACGCCCGAGCTCACGCCGTAGGCCACTTCTCCCCGGCCCTGACGGCGGTCCAGGCGAAGGCGGACATCAGCCGCACCTCGTCCGGCCCGGCCTCCGGCCGGCGCTCGGGCGGCAGGCCGGCGGGACCGGCGGTGGAGACCGCCGAGTCCCGCAGCCGGGCGAGGGCGGCCGGCGGGACGTCGCCGGGGCCGTCGCCCAGCCGGCGGGCGGCCTCGGCCGCCTGCCGGCCGAGCAGCAGGCAGTGGATCCACAGCTCCTCGGCGAAGCTCCGGCCGAACAGCGCGGCCACCTCCGCCGCAAGGTCGGCCGGCATGCCCTCGGCCACCGCCTCGTCCACCGCGCGCTCGGTGAGACCGGTCTGCGGAAGGGCGTCGCGCCAGCGGTGATGGCCGCGCCCGCCGTCCGGGCCCTTCTCCTGGCCGACGAGCCGGATGTAGCCCTCGCCGTACCGCATGTACGGGATCCACCCCGGCTCCTCCAGGACCCGGCCGCGCGCCAGCAGCGGCCCGGCGTCGAAGGCGTCCGTGGGGCAGACCGCGAGCCGAATCCCTTGCGTCGCATGGCCGTTGATGCTGCTGGTGCCGATGTGCTCGACCACGTTGGGCACGGCGATCAGGCCCATCCGGCCGCGGGCGCGGAAGAAGACGGAGAACAGCTCGTCGTCGTGGCGCTCGGAGCTGCCGGCGGCGAACCGGCGGAACTCCTCCGCCGTGTCGACCGGCAGGCAGACGGCGAGGGACGGTGTGAACTCGTCGGGCACCGCCCGCACCCAGGCGGCGCCGGCGAGCGCGGCGAGCCGGGAGGCGCCGCCGTTGCGCGCGTGCCAGTTGGTGTAGTAGACGAGGGCCTCGTCGGGGAACCGGGCCGCCGCGCGGGTGACCAGCGCCACCAGGTTCTCCGGGCAGGCCACGTCGTCCTGGACGACGAGGTGGTGGCTCGCCCCGGCGTCCGCCGCCGCCCAGGCGACCATTGCCGTCCGCATCGCCGAGGGCGGACCGTCCGGCTCCGGGTCGAGCGCCAGGCCGCCCAGCCCGAGCCGGTCGGCCAGCTCCCGGGCCTGGACCAGGCGCACCGGGTGGGTCATGACCGCCGAACTCACGCGCACCATCGTCACCTTGGCTCTCCCTCGCTTCTGGGGTCTCGCGCCATGGTGTCAGGAGCCGCCCAGCTGCGGATAGGGTGCGAAGTGATCTCGGCCGGATTTGGGGCGGTCGGGCTCACGACCAGTGGCGCGCTCTCCAGCGCACGATGGCCCGGGGCTCGCCGGCCGTCCGGTACGCGAGGTCGATTCCGTCGTCCGCCGGACCGTCCGCGGGCCGCCGTCTCGGCACGGCCAGCGCGAGGACCGACAGCCAGGCGATCCCGACGAACACGTCCACACACAGTGCAGGCAGCAGCGGCATCCGGCCGCCGTCGTGCACGGCCACCACCACCCAGGCGGCGGCGGCCGCGGTCACCCCAACGATCAGACAGCGCAAGGCGATCGGCATTCCGTCTCCCTAACAACCGGTCGTGCGGCCAGCGAACCCGGCTGCTTGGGGACACAGTGAACGGCACGGAGTGCCCGTTGTGACGACGTATTCAGGACAGAATTGGAGTAGACCAATTTTGATCACGCGATCCGCCTCGCCGTGGCACGGCAGGGGCCGTCCCACCTGGGGCGGGAGGCGCGGATGCGGTCCAGCCGTTCGGTGTCCTCGCCGGGCGCGTGCGGGACGAAGGAGGCCTGCTCGCGGCGCCGGGTGTGCTCGGCGTTGCCAACTCCCGCCAGTGGAAAGGGAGTCCGCACAGCTCCGGGTCGCAGTACTCCTCGCCGGTGCCGCGATGGCCGTTCACCTGGGCCGTGAAGTCCGATTCGCCCGCCACGCACTGCCGTCCGCCGGTCCGGCACCCGGTGGCGGGCGGGGGCCGAAAGCCGCTCGTGATCCAGTGTCAGGAGGAGTGTCGAGGCCGGCGGCAGGCAGGCCCCGGAGATGGAGCCGGGTGTCTCGACGTCGCCCACGAGGCCTTCCCCGGACCCCGCGCCGCCCCCGCGCCGGCCGGAGGACCCTCCTCCGGCCGGCACGGGGGTCGCACACGCCTCAGCGGCGCAGCGGGCCCTCGCAGGTGTAGTCGGCGGTGCCGGCCTGGCCGGTGGGCCAGACGTCGACCTTGCCGAACCAGCAGTTCATGTCGGCGAGGTTGTTGGCGGCCGCGCCGGCGCGGGTGAGCAGGTAGTAGTCGACGGTGTCGGCCATCGACTCGCGGACCTGGCCGGCGCTCAGGGAGTTGGTGAGGCTGGCGGTGATCCGGCCGGTGCAGGTGAAGCGCATGGTGTTGTTCCAGTCCGCGTTGTCCTTGCAGACCGGGGTGTTCTGGGTGGCGCGGGCGAAGGAGTCCCGCACCTCGGAGGCGTAGGCGAAGCTGAGTTGGCCGTTGGGGGTGTAGGCGGTGGCCGGGACGTAGAGGTCGGCGGCCTTCGGGGCCTGGGCGTCCAGGTACGCGGTGTACTCGCGCTGGAGGTCGGCGTCGCGGCCGAGGCGGTCGCGCCAGGCGTTGTAGCCGTCGACGTCGTCGGCGCGCAGCAGGCGGTACATCTCCGCGAACTGGTCCGGGTGCCGCTCGCCGAGGAGGTTGAAGAAGGCGGCCGCGTACGGGTAGGCGCGGAAGCCGAGGCCCTTCCAGGTGGCGTGCAGGATCTGGTCGACGGTCAGCCGCGGCGTGCCGTACCGGTCGTCGGCGGCGATCTCCTTGAACATGTTCTTGCGTGCCTTGACGCCGTCCTTGGCGGTGGCGCCGGCGAAGTACTCGGCGGTGCCCTCGTTCATGGCGAAGGTGGCGTCGGACGGCCAGCGTTCGGTCCCGCCGATCCCGGGCAGGGCCCAGCGGCCGTTGAGGTAGTGGGTGTACTCGTGCCGGAACAGCTCCTCCAGGCTGAGGTACGACTCGTCGCTGGTGCGCTGGTAGGTGTAGAAGGTGGAGCCCTGCTCGATGTACATGCCGCCGTTCTCGACCTCGCCGATCCGGAACAGCAGGTACTGCAGCAGCTTGTAGTTGGACTTGGTGTCGTACAGCTGCACGGTGAGGACCTGGTTGGGGTCCTCGGCGAGCGGCTGGTCGGTGCCGACGGTGCGGAAGAACTGGGCCTTGACCTGCTTGGTGGCGTAGTAGAGCCGGTCGGCGGTGGCCTTGTCGAGGGCGGTGCGGACGACGAGGGTGCCGTTGTCGTAGCTGTAGGTGTTCGGGAAGAACTGCCGGTACAGGTCGTCCTGGCAGGCGTCGTACGCCCGGCACAGGCCGAGGTCGTTGACCGGGACGGCCACGTTGGCCCACGGGCGGCTGAGCCGGCCGAAGTTGTCCCGGACGGCGGTGATGACGGCGCCGACCTCGTCCTTCAGCACGGGCTTGAGCGCCTCGATGTCGGCCAGCCGGGCGTACTCCAGCATGGCGTCGCCGACGGCCCACTCGGTGCCGGTGCCCTTGAGGTGGGTGTAGTCGGCGAAGGCCCGGATCGCCTGCCGGTAGCCGGGGTTGTCGACGACGGTGGTCCGGAACTTCCCGTCGTCCTCGACCACGTTGCGGATGCCCTGGTAGTTGATCTGGAGCACGGCCTGGAGGGCCCAGTTCCAGCCCCTGTTGCCGATGTACGGGCTGTCGGCGGTGGCGTACTGCCGCAGCACCCGCTCGCCGAGCGGCAGGAGGACGGGCCGCAGCGGGGGGCCGCTGGCGGCGTGGAACACCTCGCCCATGGCGTCGCCCGCCGCCTCGGAGGGCTCGAAGACGCGGGGGTTGGCGGTGTAGGCGGCGATGGCGCCTTCGATCGAGGACGTGGTGGTGTCGTCCTTGAAGTCGAACTCCTCGTGGTCGTAGTCGACGATGGTGGCGACGTGCAGGTAGTACCAGAGTCCGCGCGGGTTGAGGGCGGTGGTGCCGTCGAACCTCGGGGCCAGGGTGGTGATCCGCTCGGCGACGGCGCGCACGTGGTCCGTGGTGAAGACCGTGGCGAGTTCTGGCTTCCAAGTGCGGAGCAGCGGCAGCAGGCAGTCGTCGTAGCCGTGCGCGGGGTCGCCGAGGAAGTCGGCGAGGGCGGTGGGGGAGAGCGCGGCGAAGGCGGCGGGGTCGCAGGCGGCGACGGCCGTGGTGCGGGCGGTGGGGGAGGAGGGGGTGGCCGGGTCGGCGACCGGCTGCCCGGCGGTCGGGATCGACGGGCGGTCGGCGTTCTCCGGTGCGCCCTCGGGGCCGGCGTCGCCGGCCCCGCTGCCGTGGGCGATGTCGCCGGTGGCGCCGGCCGGGGGGCGGGCGGCGTCGCCGAACGTGGACGAGAGGGCGGATGCGGCCGGGCGGGGGCCGGGCGCGGCGGCCTGGGCGCTCCGGACGAGCGGGGCCGTGAGGGTGGCGGCGAGGGCCGCGGAGAGCAGGACTGTGCGCAGACGTGGGGTGGCTGACACGGGAACTCCCGAGAGCGTGGGGGTACTGCCAACCATCATGGGGAAGGCGGCAGTTGAAGGTGTGGGATGAGCTCGCGGGGTCGGAGGCGAGGGGGGTCGACCCGGTAGTCAGTAAAATAGTAATGTCAAATTGCATTGCGCAAGAGGGTGTCGGCCGGACCTCTTGGCAGGGGTGTAACGAGAAGGTCTCGACCGGGCGGCGTTGGCCGCACGGGTCTTGACGGGGACTCAGCAACGGGCGTTTGCTGGCTCCCGCTCGTTCGATGGTGATTGGTTCTGTTTATTTGCGTGTGATTTGAACGTTCAAATCGACTCAAGTGTGGGGGAGGGTCATGCGTGACTACCTGGCGCAGTTCGCCGAACCGTTCGGCTATCTGGACTTCGCCCGGTTCGGGCCGGTCTCGGAGCCGGTCCGCAGGGTCCATGTGCGCGAGGCCGACCGGCTCCACCGCCGGGGCTGGGCCGCGCTGGAGCGCCTCGACGCGGAGGCGGACGCGACCGCCCGGACGGCCGGCGGGCTGCTCGGCTGCGCACCGCACGAGATCGCCTTCGTGAGCTCCACCTCGCACGGCCTCTTCGCCGCCGCCCACGCCTTCACCCGCCCGTTCGCCGGTCAGGACGGAACCGTGCTGATGGCGCGGACGGACTTCCCCGGCGCCCTCTACCCGTGGCTGCGAGCCGCCGGGAACGGCGGATTGACGGTGCGTCAGATCGGCGGGCCGCTCACCGTCGACACCGTCCGCGCCCACCTGGACGACCGGGTGCGCGCCGTCGCGGTCTGCGCGGTGGACGCCGCCACCGGCTTCCGGGCGCCGCTGGCCGGGCTCAAGGAGCTGATCGGCCCGGACCGGGTGCTGGTGGTGGACGCCGTCCAGGCCCTCGGCGCCGTGGAGTTCGACGCCGACGCGGCCGACGTGCTCGCCGCCGGCGGCCAGAAGTGGCTGCGGGCCGGCTGGGGCGCGGCCGTCCTGATGGTCCGCGACCGGGTCGCCGGGCTGCTCGGCCCCGGACTCGGTGGCTGGTCCGGAGTGCTGGACCCGCTGGAGGCCCCCGCCCACCCCTGTCCGCCCCGGCCCGGCGCCGTCGCCCACACCCTCACCAACCCGGACGGCGTCGCCGTCGCCGCCCTGGGTGCGGCGCTCGCGCTGGTGCGCGACGCCGGCGCCGGGCGGATCGAGGTCCGGATCGGCGAGGTGCTCGGCGGGCTGCTCGCCGCCGCCCGCGCCGCCGGGGCCGAGACGGCCGGCGGGCCGGGGGAGCCGGAAGGCTCCGGCAGCGGCATCGCCCGGCTGCGCCTGCCCGGCGCCGACCCCGCCGCCGTCCACCGCACGCTCACCGCCACCGGCCTGGCCACCACCCTGCGCGGCGGCTGGATCAGGCTGTCGCCGCACGCCAGTACCGACCCCGCGACCGCCGAGCCGCTCGCCGAGGCGCTCGGCCGCGTCCGGCGGGGCGTCCACGTCGGCTGAGCGGACCGCCCGCCCCTTTCGCCCCAAGTCCAGTCCTTCGCCCCCCTCGGAAAGGCCTGCAATGTCACACCTCACTCGTCGCGATCTGCTGCGCGCCTCCGGCGCCGGCCTGCTGGCCCTGTCCGCCGGCGGCGCCCTCTCCGCCTGCGGCGGCTCCGGCGGCACCGGCTCCTCCGGCGGGGACGCCGCCACCGGCACCGTCACCGTCTGGTCCTGGACCAACGCCGCCGACGCCCTGCGCGGCGTGGTCCCCTCCTTCGAGAAGGACAACCCCGGCATCAAGGTCGACGTCCAGGACGTCGGCAACCCGGCCATCTGGGACAAGATCACCGTCGGCCTGGCGGCCGGCGGCCAGGGCCTCGGCGACGTCCTCCACATCGGCTGCGACTACCTGCCCGGCTACCTGGAGAAGTTCCCCAACGGCTTCGCCGACCTCTCCGCCCTCGGCGCCGACGCCCACAAGGACAAGTTCACCCCCGGCCTGTGGCCGGTCGTCACCGACAAGGCCGGGCGAGCCCGAGCCCTGCCCTGGGAGGTCAACGCCCAGGGCTTCTTCTACCGCAAGGACATGTTCGACCGGGCCGGGATCGACCCGACCACCTTCGCCACCTGGGACGACGTGATCGCCGCGGCCGGCGCCTTCAAGGCCGCCAACCCCGGCGTCGGCCTGGTCGGCCTCAACCGGACCGGCACCCCCGGCCCCGACGTGGACTTCCTCCAGGCCCTCATGCAGCAGCAGGGCGCCTTCTTCTTCGACCTCCAGGGCGACATCAGCCTCACCTCCCCCGAGTGCGTGCGCGCCCTCACCCTCGTCAAGCGCCTCGACGAGGCCGGCGTCGTCATCGAGACGCCCGGCTCCACCGCCTGGCGCGCCCAGATGAAGGACGGCAAGCTCGGCGCCGGCCCGCAGCCGTCCTGGGCGGCGCACTTCATCGAGAGCAGGTTCCCCGACCTCAGCGGCAACTGGCGGCTCACCCGGCCCCCGGCGGTCACCCCCGGCGGCAAGCGCACCGCCCTGGTCAACTCCACCCACCTCGCCGTCGCCGCCTCCAGTCCGCGCCGCGCCGCCGCCTGGAAGTTCGTCGAGTACGCGCTCACCCGGGTCGACGCCGTCAACTCCATGTTCAAGGCCGGCAGCGTCTTCCCCGCGCTCACCGCCGCCTACCAGGACCCGGTCTACAGCGCGCCGAGCGCCTACTACGGCGGCCAGCCGGTCCTGAAGACCTTCACCGAGCTGCTCGCCGAGGGCGGCGACGCCACCAACTACTCCGGTGACTACGCCCGCGCGCTCAAGGTCGTCAGCGACGCCCAGACCAAGGTGCTGACCAAGGGCGCCGACCCGGCCGGGGCGCTGCGGGAGGCCGCGGAGCAGCTCGCCCAGCAGACCGGGCGCAAGCTCAAGTGACCGCCGCCGCCCCCTCGGTGGACGGCCGCACCCCGGCCGGTGGCACCCCGGCCGGCGGCTCGGCGTCCGGCGGCGCGGCACTCCCCGGCGCCCGGGTCCGGCGCGCCCGGCTGCGCCGCCGGGCCGTGCCCTACCTGCTGCTCGCGCCCGCGCTGCTGCTCTTCGCGGTCTTCAAGGCCTACCCGATCGTCTCCTCGCTGCTGCTCTCGCTGAGCGCCGGCTCGGGCACCGTCACCCACAGCGCCGGACTCGCCAACTACCGGCGGCTGCTGGACGATCCGCTGTTCTGGACGGCGCTCGGCAACACCGCCCGGATCCTCGTCGTGCAGGTTCCGGTGATGCTCGCGCTCGGCCTGCTCCTGGCGGTCGGGCTCAACACCGCCCTGGTCCGCTGGCGTGTGGTGTGGCGGCTCGGCGTCTTCATGCCCACCGTCACCGGCCTGGTCGCCACCGGCGTGCTGTTCTCCTTCCTGCTCAACACCGACAGCGGCGCCGTCAACAAGGCGATCGAGGCGGTGGGCCTGCCCGCCGTCGACTGGTTCGGCAGCGGCTTCTGGTCCCGGACGGCCATCGTCCTCGTCCTGACCTGGCACTACACCGGCTACAACGCCGTCATCTACCTGGCCGGGCTGCAGGGCATCCCGAAGGAGCTGTACGAGGCGGCGACGGTCGACGGCGCCGGAGCGGTGCGCCGGTTCACCTCGGTCACCCTGCCCGCGCTGCGGCCGGTGGTGCTGTTCACGGTGGTGCTCTCCACCATCGGCACCCTCCAACTGTTCGACGAACCCTATGTGCTGACCCGCGGCGGCCCCGACAACGCGACCCTCACCGTCTCCATGTACCTGTACGACAACGGCTTCCGCTACTTCGACTTCGGCTACGCCTCCGCCATCGCCTACGCGCTCACCCTCATCGTCTCGGTGCTCGGCGCGATCCAGATGCGCCTGATGGGAGAACGCGAATGACGCCCGTCACCTCCGTGCCGCCGGGGGCCGCAGGCGCGAGGCGCCGGCTGCGCGGCTGGCCGGCGACCCTGGCGCTCGCCGCCGTCACCGGCCTGTCCGTCGCCCCGTTCTACTGGCTGGTGGTCTCCGCCACCCTCAGCGACGCCGAGATCTTCTCCTGGCCGCCCCATCTGCTGCCCGGCGGCCACCTCGGCGACAACCTCCGGCACCTGAACGACCGGGTCGGCCTCGGCCGGGTGGTGCTCAACTCCCTCCTGGTGTCCGGCATCCAGACCATCGGCGCGCTCGTCGTCGCGCTGCTCGCCGGCTACGCCTTCGCCAAGTTCCGGTTCCGCGGCCGCACGGTGCTGTTCGCCGTCCTGCTGTCGACCCTGGTCGTGCCGGACCAGGTGATGCTCGTGCCGCTGTTCAAGATGATGATGTCCTTCGGCCTGCTCGACACCTACCAGGCCCTGATCCTGCCCGGCCTGTGCGTGCCGTTCGCCATCTTCCTGATGCGCCAGGCGCTTTCGAGCATGCCCGACGAACTCCTCGACGCCGCCCGGGTCGACGGCGCCGGGGAACTGCGGGTGCTGTTCGGCGTCGTGGTGCCGGTCATGCGGCCGGTGCTCGCCGCACTCGGGATCTTCCTGTTCCTCGGTTCGTGGAACAACTTCGTCTGGCCGCTGATCGCCCTGCGCAGCCCCGAGATGCACACCCTGCCGGTCGCGCTCGCCACCCTCCAGGGCATGAAGAGCAACACCGACTACGGCCTGATCCTCGCCGGAACCGCGCTGTCCACCCTGCCGATGATGGTCCTCTTCCTGGTCCTGCAGCGGCAGTTCATCTCCGGCCTGCTGGCCGGCGCCACGAAAGGCTGAACCGAACCATGACGGAGAACGCCGAGAGCACGGCGGCCACGGAGGTCTGGGAACCGCACGCCACCGCCACCACCGCCCGCCCGCGTCCGGTCGCCGTGCCCGGCCTCACCGCCGGGCGGCTGGAACTGCTGGTCGCGGGCACCGCCGAGGTGCGCACCATCGCCCCGGACGTCGTCGAGATCACCGCCGAGGACCCGGGCCAGGACGGCGCGGGCGACGTCCGGATCGAATGGCGCACCCCCTGCACCGACGCCACCGCCTTCTGGACCCCCGAACTGCGCGGTGCCGACTGGCTGCCCGCCGCCTGGAGCGCCCCGCGCCGCACCACCCTCTCCCGCGGCGCCCCCGTCGCCGCCCTGGTCGGCACCGGCGACACCACGCTCTGCGCCTTCGCCGCCGACCGCGAGGACGCCCTGGCCGGCGCCGGCGTCGTCGAGGAGACCGGGGAGTTCCGCTACTGGGTCCAGGCCGCCGGCCGGCTCACCGTCCGCATCGACACCTCCGGCCGGCACTTCGCCCAGAGCCTCGCCGACCTCGCCGACTGGTGGGCCGCCGCAGCCGAACGCAAGGCCCACGTCCCCGACGCCGCCCGCCGCCCCGCCTACTCCACCTGGTACGCGCTGCACCAGAACATCACGCCCGAGGCCGTCGAACGCCAGGCCGCCCTCGGCAAGGAACTCGGCCTGGACACGATCATCGTCGACGACGGCTGGATGACCACCGACCGCACCCGCGGCTACGCCCACTGCGGCGACTGGGAGCCCCGCTCGCTGCCCGACACCGCCGCCCACGTCGCCCGCGTCCACGACCTCGGCGTGCGCTATATGCTCTGGTACGCCCTGCCCTTCATCGGCAAGGACAGCGCCGCCTGGGACACCCTCTCCCGGTACGCGCTCGCCGACGCCGACCACCTCGGCGCCGTGATCGCCGACCCCCGCTACCCGCAGGTCCGCACCCACCTCGCCGACCGGCTCGCCCGCGCCGCCGAGGAATGGGGCATGGACGGGCTGAAGATCGACTTCGTCGACTGGTTCGGCGTCCAGGACCCGCCCGCCCCCGGCCCCGAGGCCGACTGCGCCACCGTCGACGAGGGCCTGCGCCTGCTGCTCGGCGAGATCCGCCGCCGGATCGACGCCGCCCGCCCCGAGACGATGGTCGAACACCGCCAGCCCTACGTCAGCCCCGGCCTGTGGCCCTACGCCACCATGATCCGGGCCACCGACTGCCCGCTCAGCCCACACACGAACCGCCGGCTCGTCATCGACACCCGGCTGATCGCCGGACCGCTCGCGGTCCACTCCGACATGCTGATGTGGCACCCCGCCGAACCGGTCGAGCAGGTCGCCTGCCACCTCATCAACGTCCTGTTCGGCGTGCCGCAGATCTCCGTCGACCTCGCCGCCCAGAACCCCGGACAGCGCGAGGCACTCGCCTTCTGGCTGGGCGTCGCCCGCGCGCACATCGACACCCTGCAACTCGGCGACCTGCGCCCGGCCCGGCCGGACCTCGGCTACCCGATGGTGACGGCGACCGGCGACGGCGAGGTGGTCGTCGGCCGGTACGCGGCGCTGCCGGTCGCGGCGGCCGGGGAGTGGCGTACCCTGCTGGTCGCCAACGCCGACGCCGACCCGGACGTCCGCCTGGCCGGCGGCCACGGCCTCGCGCAGGCCACCGTCCAGGACGCCCGCGGCCGGGACGTCGCCACCGCGACGGTCCGCCTCGACGGCGGGGCCACCGTCCACGTCCCCCGGGGCGGCCTGCTGACCCTGCGCCGGGTCTGAGCGCCGCCCCCATCCGCCGACCGAGGAGCGCCGATGACCACCCCGGGACCGCGCCCCGTCCGCCGCGCCACCACCATCGCGGACGTCGCCCGCGCGGCCGGGGTGTCCCGGCAGACCGTCTCCAACACGCTCAACGCCCCGCACCGCGTCCACCCCGACACCCTCGCCCGGGTCACCACCGCCGTCGAACGGCTCGGCTACCGGCCCGACCAGTCCGCCCGCTCGCTGCGCACCGGCGAGCGGCGCACCATCGGCTACCTCGCCCCGGTCGACGACCCGCACGACCCCAACCCGCTGATGGCCGGCTTCCTCGAAGCGCTCGTCGACGCCGCCGGCGCCGAGGGCAACCACGTGCTGCTCCTCCGCCCGGCGGCGGGGGAGCGGCACGCCCGGGCGGCGATCGATGCCGTGGTGGCGGCCCGCCAGGTCGACGGACTCGTCCTCGCCGACGTCCTGCCCGACGACCCGCGCACCGCCCGCGCCGTCCGCCTCGGCATCCCCTTCGCGGCCTTCGGCCGCACCGGCCCCGGCGTGCCACCGCACTGGGTCGACATCGACAACGCGGCCGCCACCGCCGAGGCCGCCCGCCACCTCGCCGAACGCGGCCACCGCCGGGTCGCCTTCGTCGGCTCCGCCTCGCCGCTGCCCTGGCTCGCCGCCCGCCGCGAGGGCTTCCACCGGGAGGCCGCCCGCCTCGGCCTCACCCTGGTCCCCCCGGCCGCCGACGGTGACCTGCGCACCCTCCTGCGCGGCCCCGACCGGCCCACCGCCGTGGCCGCCGACAACGACCTCGCCGCCCTCGACATCTACGAGGCCGCCCGCACCGAGGGCCTCCGGGTCGGCCACGACCTCGCCGTCACCGGCTTCCACGACACCCCCCTCGCCCGCCACCTCCGCCCGCCCCTCACCTCCCTGCGCCTCCCCCTGCGCCCCATCGCCACCGCCCTCGTCACCCGCCTCCTCACCCAACTCCGCGGCGCCCCCACCCCCACCGAGGGCACCGAACTCCCCGCCGACCTGGTCATCCGCCCCAGCTCCTCCCACCGGCTGCCCTCCTCCTTGGGAGGGTGAGAGCGGCGGTGGGTGCGGGTGTGGGCGTTGGAGTTCGCGCCGACCGGGTCATCCGGCCCGGCTCCTCCCACCGGCCGCCCTCCTCCTGAGGGAGTGAGGTGTTGGTGAGCGGGGTGCGGGTGTTGGGCCCCTTGCCTCAGGCTCCCTCTTCCACGTGGTGGTCGCCGGACGGCTTTGGAGGAGAGTTCTGACGGTCGGTCCGTCCGGTCGCGCATTGTCGCCTGACACGCCGGGCGCGGTCTGGACACGGTGGGGGTGTTCGGCGGACGCTGCTCGTCCGGTGACCGAGACGGAGGAGGCGCTGTGCGGCGGGTTGCGGTGGTGGGGGCGGGGCAGGCGGGGTTGCAGGTGGGGTTGGGGTTGCTGGGGGCGGGTGGGTACGAGGTGGCGGTGGTGGCGGCGCGGACGCCGGAGCAGGTGCGGGGTGGGCGGGTGATGTCGACGCAGGCGATGTTCGGGCCGGCGTTGCGGGTGGAGCGGGCGGCGGGGCTGGATCTGTGGGAGGGGGAGGCGCCCGGGGTGCGGTCGGTGGACGCCGTGCTGGTTCCCGAACCCGGGGTGCGGGCGGTGGAGTTCACCATGACGCTGGACGAGCCGGCGCAGTCGGTGGACCAGCGGGTGAAGATGGCGCGCTGGCTGGAGCTGGTGGAGGAGCGCGGCGGGCGGGTCGAGTACCGGGAGCTGGATCTCGCCGGATTGCGGGAGTTGGCGGCGGCGAACGATCTGACGGTGGTCGCGGCGGGGCGGGGCGAGCTGGCCGGGATCTTCGAACGGGACGCCGCCCGTTCGCCGTTCGACGCTCCGCAGCGGCGGCTCGCGGCGCTGTACGCGCACGGGGTGGGCGCGCCCGATCCGGCGGCCGGGCCGCGCGCGCGGATGCACGCGGTGCCCGGGGTGGGGGAGTTGTACCTCCAGCCGGCGCTGACACTGTCCGGGCCGTGCGACATCCTGCTGTGGGAGGCGGTGCCGGGCAGCCCGTTCGACTGTTTCGGGGATCGGCCGGAATCGGTGGAACAGCTCCGCAGGATGCGGGAGTTGATGGGGGACTATCTGCCGTGGGAGGCGGAGCTGTGGAAGGACGCCGAGCCCACCGACCCCGGCGGCTCGCTGTACGGGGCGCTGACGCCGGTGGTGCGCCGTCCGGTGGCCGAACTCGGCAACGGGGCAGCCGTGTTCGGGATCGGGGACGCGGTGGTGGTGAACGATCCGATCACCGGCCAGGGCGCGAACAGCGCCGCGCGGGCGGCGGAGGCGTACCTGCGGGCGATCGTCGAGCGCGGGGACCGGCCGTTCACCACGGAGTGGATGACGGAGGTGTTCGAGGACCACTGGGAGCGGCACGCCCGCCACGGCGTGGCGCTGACGGCCGCGCTGCTGACGATGCCGGACCACCTCCAGGCGGTGTTCGCCGCCGCCGGTGAGCACGGCGCGGTGGCCCGGCGGCTCGCCAACACCTATGCCGAGCCCGCCGACTACGCCGCCTGGCTGGCCACACCGGAACTGGTCGACGCCTACCTCGCCACCGTCGGCTGAGCCGCCCGGCCGCCGTCAGGGCGCGTCGCCGACCCGCAGGTCGGTGGCGATCTGGCGGCGGCCGGTCAGCAGGGCCTCGGCGAGGACGCCGGCCGTGACCAGGGCGGTGAGGGCGAGGGCCGGGGGCAGGACGGCGGCGGGGTGCAGCGGCAGGCCCGGCGGGACGGGGGTGCCGAGCAGGGCGGACAGGTCGAGGGCCGGGCCGAGCAGGGCGACGGCGGCGAGCGAGGCGAGGACGCCGCCGGCCGCCGCGAGCAGGGTCTGCGGGAGGGTTTCGACCAGGATGAGCGCCAGGCCCTGGCGCGGGCGCAGGCCCATGGTGCGCAGCCGGGCGAGGGCGGCGGCTCGGTCGGGGGCGGCGCGCAGCAGGGTGAGCAGGGCGGCGAGCAGGGCGAACGCGCCCGCGCCGGCGGTGGTGGCCCGGAACACCCGGGTGGCGGCGCGTTGGAGCGGGTCCTCGGCGAGCGCGGCGGTGCGGGCGGCGGCGGTGTCCACCAGGTAGCCGTCCGGGACGTCCTCCGGCCGCGGGCCGACGACCGGGACACCGGTCAGCCGGGCGGTGTCGGCGAGCAGCGGGTGCACCGGCAGGTCGTGCAGCAGTCGCCGGAGGGCCGCCTCGTCGAGGTCGCCGACGGCGAACCAGTGGCCGTGGTCGGCCAGTCCGGGGACCCGGGCGGTGGCCGGGCCGGCCGGCAGGACGATGAACGGGTGGGTGGAGTCGCGCAGCGCGGGGGTGGCGTCGACGGTGCCCGCGTACTGGGCGCGCAGTTCGCCGGTGCTGGTGAGGTAGATCCGCTCGGCCCCGGCGTGGCCGCCGAGTTGCTCGACCAGGCCGCGGGAGTAGAGGGCGGGGACCGGGACGTCGCGCCCGGCCGGCCAGACCGGACCGTCGGGGGCGGCGAGCCGGGAAGGGTCGAAGGCGCCGCGGCCGACGCTGCGGGAGATCTCGGCGTAGGCGGGCGGGTCGACGACCAACAGGCTGATGGTGAGGTGGCGTTGGCCGGGGCGCAGCACCGCCGCGTCGGTCAGCAGGGTGACGGCGGTGGCGGCCCGGACGCCGGGCAGCCGGCCGGCCGCCTCGGTGAAGGACGCGGGCAGGCCGTAGCCCCTGGGGGCGCTGACCATGACGTCGCCGCCGGTGGCGAGTCCGGACTCGCGGACGCGGCCGGTGTCGACGGCGTCGAGCACGTTGGCGCCGAACCCGGCGGTGGTGACGGCGAGCAGCAGCGCGAGCGTCGGCAGGACGGCGGGACGCGGGCGTTCGCCGCAGCCGCGGGCCGCTCCGGCGAGCCCGAGGAAGCCGACCGCGCTGCGCCGCCGGCCGACGGCCCTGGCGAGGGCGCCGAGCAGGAGCGGCTGGAGCCGGGCCAGCAGCAGGCCGGTGACCAGGGCGATCAGCAGCGGCGCGGCGACCAGCAGCGGGTCGGTCCCGGCGCCGGGCGGGGCGGCGCCGCGCCGGCGGACCTCGGCCACGGCGGCGGCGGTGACGGCGAGCAGGGCGAGTTCGCCGACCACCCGGCGCGCACCGCCGCGCCGGGCGCCCCGGCGGGCCCGGGTACGGGCCCGGGTGCGCGGGCCGAGCAGCATCAGCGCGCGGGCCGGGAAGGCGAGCAGCGCGAAACCGGTGGCCGCCGTCCCGGCGAGCAGCGCGGCGCCCCAGCGCGGGGTGGGCAGCAGCAGGAGGGCGAGCAGCAGGCCGGGCGCGGCCCCGGGCAGCACGGTCGTCGCCCCCTCACCGAGCAGCCGCCGCAGCACGCCCCGGCGGGAGCCGCCACGGGCCTGGAGCAGCAGGAGTTCGGGGCCGCGCCGGTCCGCGGCCAGCGCGGCGGCCAGGCACAGGACGACCACGACGACGCCGGCGAGCCCGGCCGGGCCGAGCGCCGCCAGCGGGGCGGCGGCGTCCCGACGGGCGGTGGCCAGGGTGAACAGCTCGGGCAGGGAGGAGAAGGTGCGCAGTTCGGGGCGGCCGGTCTCGGCGGCGAGCCGGGCGGCGGTGGGGCCGGTCAGGTAGCTCGCCAGTTCGCGTTCGGCCGACGCCAGCCGGTCGGCGCGCAGCGAGCCGGGGTCGACGGGCAGCCGCCAGGAGAGCTGTCCGCCGTCCGCCCAGTCGAGCAGGCGCGGCAGGTCGTCGCCGCCGGTCAGGCCGGTGGCCTCCCACCAGCGCTTCCACTCGAAGGTGCCGGGGATGCGCAGGCACGGGCGGGTGAGGCAGTGGATGTCGATCCAGTACGGGTCGGCCTCGTCGTGGGGCCGGAAGGTGCCGACCACCTCGGTCCCCGGGGACGGCGCGAGGCGGGGGAGGGGTTCGGCCGTCAGCACGTCGCCGACCCGGATGCCGAGCCGGTCGGCGGTGGTCCGCGACACCACGATCTGGATCGGCCGGCCGGCGGGGGCGGCGGCGGGCCACCGTCCGTCGACGAGGGTGGCGTGCTCGGGGAGCCCGGCGAGGTGACGCAGTCCCAGCGTCGGGGACGGGCCGTCGGGGCGCGACAGGTGGGGGTCGGTGAGGGTCCTCACCCGCTCGCCCCGGACGCCGTGGACCGGTCCGCTCGCCGAGATGCGGAACTCCCCGCCGGTGCGGGCCAGCAGGCTCGCGGCGACGGCGTCCAGCGCGGCGGAGTCGTCGTCCGGGCGGAGGGTGGCGGTGGTGACCAGGCTGGTGGCGCCGATGCCGCGGTCGCGCAGGAAGTCGCGCAGGGCGGCGTCCTCGCCCCGGTCGACGCCGCGCGGCAGGCCGGCCGAGAGCAGGACGACCGCGAACACCAGCACGGCGTTCAGCAGCGCCGTCCAGGGCGCGGCGCGCAGCCGGGTGCGCACCCAGCGCGCGGGCCGGTGACCGGGGTGCGTGGCGGGCGTCGGGGGTGGTGCCAGGTCCTGCATCCGCCTGCTCCCCCGTTCCCGGTGTCGGGCGACCGGATAGCGGACGATGCTGTCAGAGCGGCGTGCCCGGCGGAAGGTCCGTTCGGGCAGACCCGGGCCGGGGGCGGGGTTGTCGGTGCGGGCGGCTAGGTTCTGAGGTGTCGCCGGGTACCGAGCCCTGCGCCCCACGTCACGCCGTGCCCGGAAGGGGCCCACGCCATGTCAGCCACCGCCACCGACGAGCAGTCGACCTACCTGGAGCTGTCCGAGGACAGCGGCAGCGCGCACAAGTTCTACGAGGTCCGGGTCAGCGGGGCGGACGTCACCATCACCTACGGGCGGATCGGCGAGAGCGGCCAGACCAAGACGACCGGCTACCCGACGCCGGAGAAGGCCGCGTCGGCCGCCGCCAAGAAGATCGGCGAGAAGGTCCGCAAGGGCTACGCCCCGGCGGTGCGCGGGGTGCGCCAGCCCCGGGCGGTGACCCGCCGGGCGATCGTCAGCAGCCGTTCGACGGCCCGCCAGGCGCCGGTGCTGTGGCGGTTCCGCTCCGGCGCGGCGGCGTTCGGCATCTTCATCGGCGAGGAGCACGCCTGGGTCGGCAACGAGCGCGGCGACGTCTACACCCTCACCCACGACGGCGAGGTGACCGGCCGCTACGGACTGCCGGACGGCGTGAAGTGCATCGTCGCCGACGACTGGTGGATCTACGCCGGCTGTGACGACGGCAAGGTGTACGACCTCGGCGGCAAGGTGCCGCGGGTGGCGTACGAGATAGCCGAGGACGTCGACATCTACTGGCTGGACATCCACGACGGCGTGCTCGGCGTGGCCGACGCGCGCGGCGGGATCACCACCGTCGACCACGAGGACGAGTTCCAGTGGCGCCGCTCGGCCGAGGGCAGCCACGGCTGGATGGTGCGCTGCGACGACGACGGCGTCTACCACGGCCACTCGCGCGGGGTGGCCCGCTACGCGTCGCGCGGCGGCGCGCCCGTGTGGCACACCGCCACCGACGGCGCGGTGCTGTTCGGCTGGCAGGAGCGGGACGAGGTGTTCGCCGGCACCTCGCGCGGCTCGGTGCACCGGCTGCGCAAGGCGGACGGCTCCGAGGTGGCCCGCTACCGCTGCGACGCCTCGGTGTTCTCCTGCGCGGCCTCGCCCGACGGCCGTTACGTCTTCGCGGGCGACAACCACTCCTCGGTGTACTGCTTCGCGGCCGACGGCACCCGGCTGTGGAAGCTCGGCACCGGCTGCGGTTCGGCGTACAGCATGCAGTACCGCGACGGCCGGCTCTACCTGGTGACCACGGACGGCTCGCTGGTCTGCCTGGACGCGAGCGAGGAGGCGGTGCGCGCGGCCGAGGAGGGCCTGCTGCCGAAGGCCGCCGAGGTGGACGGCAGCGGCTGGACGGCGTCGGTGGCCGGCGCCGCGATCGAGTCGGTGGCGGTCGGTTCGGCGGGCGCGGCGGGCGGCATCGAGGTGGAGTGCGTGCAGGACGGCGCCCGGCTGCGGGTGCGGGTCGTCTCGCCGGGCTACGACCCGATGCGCCGGGTGCAGTTCCCGAAGGACATCCGGGTGCCGGGCGCGCGCTACCTGGTGGCGGAGGTGCTGGAGTCCGGCAGCGGCTCGTTCTACCGCGCCCGGGGGGACATCAAGCGGCTGCTCTGAGTTCCCCGGACGGACGTTCCGTCCCCGCCGGAAGACCGTTGACAGCCCGTCGCGGCCCTCGGTGTAATGCGGGTGCGATACGCACGCACGGCACACCGACCGTTTCGGGCTGTTCCCGGGGAAAGCAGGGCGTCATGAGCGTGGACACCGCGGCCGGCACGGATTCCGGCGCACCGGCGGCAGGCACCGCGCCGCATTCCCGGATGGCCGGGCTCTACAAGCGCGACCGCGCATGCCAGGGGCTCGGCATCACGCTCGACGCGGTGTCCACCGGGCGCGCGGTGATGCGGATGACGGTGGGCCCGGCCATGGTGAACGGGCACGGCATCGCGCACGGCGGCTTCCTGTTCCTGCTCGCCGACGCGGCGTTCTCCTACGCCTGCAACAGCTACGGTCCGGTGACGGTCGCCCAGGCCGCGCAGGTGACGTTCCTGGCGCCGGCGGCGGTGGGGGACGAACTCACCGCGGAAGCGGTCGAACGCACACGCTCCGGTCGTACCGGCGTTTACGACGTGACGGTGCGGAATGCGGCCGGAAAGGTGATCGCGGAATTCCGCGGCCAGAGCGTGATGCTCGCCGGAACGCCGCACACGGGCTGAGAACCGGCCGGTTCGCGGGCGGGGCCGCCGAGGTCCCCGCCCGCGATCCGATCCGATCCGATCCGATCCGATCCGGTTCGAACCGAACCGAACCGATCCGAACCGGATCGGGCTCAGGCCGGCGGGCGCTCGTCGATGACCTGCTGGAGCTTGCCGGTGCGCGGGTTGGTGAGCAGTTCCGAGCGCGGCACCCACTCCACCACCAGGTCGTGGATCGCTCCGGCCGCCACGTTGTCCGGGTAGAGCGGGCGCGCCTTGTACACCGCCTCGACCAGCCGCTCGGTCAGGCCGGCCGGCGGCAGTTCGGTGTACCCGAGGCGCAGGGTCAGCCCGTCCTTGCCGTCCCAGCGCCGCTGGACCATCTGCATGCCGGAGATGATCTGTTCCGGGTCGTGGGCGAGCAGGACGGCGCGGATCTCCTCGGTGGGCATCGCCACCGTGCCGACCCGGGCGCCCTCGGCGGACCGGCCGACCAGGCGGAACCGCCCGCGTTCCACGTCGACCCACTCGGCGCGGTCGCCGGTCGGGTAGCGCAGGATCGGCATCAGGGTGCGGAACAGGTTGGTGACCACGACCCGGCCGGGCACCCCCGCCCCGGTGACCGGCTCGCCGGTGATGTCGTCGATGAGCTCCACCACGGTCCGGTGGGGGAACGCCTCGTGCACCCGGACGTCGTTGCCGGGCACCGGAGCGCCGACCAGGCCGGCGTCCACCGAGGCGTAGCCGATCGAGGCGACGGCCGCGTTGGGGAACGCCCGGGAGAGGATCGGGCGCAGGTCGGCGAAGAGCAGGTCCCCGCCGAACAGCAGCAGTTCGATCCGCTCGGCGACCTTCCCGTGCTTGACCAGGTACTCGGCGACGGAGCTGAGCTTCATCGGCTCGCCGGCCAGCACGTCCACGCCGAAGTCGTGGATCAGCCCGGCCACGTACGCGTCGGGCGCGGCGCCGACCGGCAGCCGGACGTTGTCGACCGGCGCGTGGTGCAGGGCGTTCTCGATGTAGAGGAAGCCGCCGTACAGCTCGCCGGCGCAGAACAGGTTGGCGACCCGGTGGCCGGGCCTGAGGCCGGCCTGGACCAGGCCCGCGCCGAACGCGGTGACCGAGTCGGCGTGCTCGGCGCGCGACCAGGGGGAGAACTTGGGGACGCCGGTGGTGCCGCCGGTCTTGTAGACCCCGGCGTCCAGCAGGGGTCCGGTGAGCAGCCGGTTGTCCGGCCAGGAGTTGGCGGCCCAGAAGGCGGTCTGCTCGATCACCGGCAGCTGGGTGAGGTGTTCGACGCGCGGCGGCAGGTCCCGGTACAGCTCGGCGTAGAACGGCGAGTTGCGGCGCGCGAAGTCGACCAGCTCGGAGAGGGGTTTGGCGGGCATGGCAAGCCTCCTGACTATTGATCAGTTCGGGTGGTCGGTGCGGCCGATCCAGCTGCGGGCGAGGGTCTGGACGGCCGAGCCGTCCGGGTCGGCGAGCTTGTGGGCCAGATGGTCGGCGGCCCAGGCGTTGGTGGGGACGCGGAAGGCGGGCCGCTCGGCGCGCAGGGTGCGCACCACCACCTCGGCGACCTCGCGGGCCGGCTGCCCGGCGGCCTCCCAGCCCTGGCCGCCGACCCAGGCGAGGTAGTCGGCGAAGGTCGGCGCGTACGGGCCGGAGGCGGCCGCGATGGTGCGGCGGTCGATGTCCGGGAAGACCCCGAACGCGGTGTCGGGCACGAAGCCGGGCACGACGACGGAGACCCGTACGCCGTGCGCGGCGGCCACCGGGGCCAGGCTCTCCATGAAGCCCTCGACGGCGAACTTGGCCGCGCAGTAGGCCTCGTTGAACGGCTGGCCGACCACGCCGTGCACGCTGCCGAGGGTGACCAGCCGCCCGGCGGAGGCGCGCAGCAGCGGCAGCGCGGCCCGGCTGACGGCGATCACGCCGAAGAAGTTCACCTCCAGGTTGGCCCGCAGCGCCGCGTCGGTGGACATCTCCAGGGTGGGGTCGAAGTTGGAGACGCCGGCGTTGTTGACCACGGCGTCCAGCCGCCCGTACGTGGCGGCCACGCCGTCCACGCAGGCGGTGACGGACGCGGGGTCGGTGACGTCCAGCGGGCGGACGTCCAGGGTGACCCCGGCCCGCCCGGCGGCCTCCCGCAGGGCCTCGGCGCGGGACGGGTCGCGCAGCGTGGCGACGGTGGTGAACCCGGTGCGGGCGGCGGCCACGGCGGTGGCCAGGCCGATGCCGGAGGAGCAGCCGGTGATCAGCAGGACGTCGCGCGCGGTCACGACGTGCTCTCCGACAACTCGTTCGCCTCGTCGGCGGGTTGCCGCTTGTCCTCGCGCGCGGCGGCGTCCAGCCGGGGCTGGATGCCGAGCGCGGGCAGGAAGGAGCAGGCCGCCAGCAGGGTGCCGCCGGCCATCACCCAGCGCGCGGCGTCCCGGATGCCCAGCGGCCCGGTGAGCGCGGACACCGCGAGGCCGCCGACCAGCGCGGCGAGCGGGATGACGCCCCAGGTGACGGTGCGGAACGCCGCGTGCATCACGCCCTGGTGCTCGGCGGACATCCGCGACTGGCGGGTGGGGGCGCTGCACACGTTGATGCAGGACATGAAGAAGCCGTAGCAGCCCATGGTCACCGCGATCACCGGCCCGGAGGGCAGCGCGGGCGCGGCCAGTACGCCCAGCCCGACCAGGCAGTGCAGCAGCAGCGACCAAGCCAGGGTCCGCCCCAGGCCCAGGCGGGCGCTGATCCGCGGGGCGGCCACGGCGCCGATCAGCGCGCCCACCGCGCCCACCGACATGGCCGCGCCGAGCACCCCGACCGACACGCCGAGGCCCCGGTAGGCGAGCACCGGCAGCACCGTGACGAAGATCGGCCCGCCCGAGTTGAGCGTGACGGCCGCCAGCACCACCCGGCGCAGCACCGGATCGGCCCAGTTCATCCGGAAGCCGGCGGTCAGCCGCTCCCACACCGTGCCCTCGACGACGGTCCGCTCGCCCCAGCGCGGCATCGACCGGAAGCAGGCGGCGGACACCAGGTAGCTGACCGCGTCCACCAGCAGCGCGCCCACCCCGAGCGCGCTGTACAGGCCGGCGGCGATCGAGGGACCGGCCACCTCGGAGACCGAGCTGCTGCCCTCCAGCCGGGAGTAGGCGCGCACCATCCGGTCCTCGGGCACCACGGCGGGGACGGCGATCAGATAGCCGACGTTGAAGAAGATGGTCGCGCCGCTGATCACCGCCACACAGCCGAACAGCAGCGCGGTGGAGAGGAAGTCCAGCCAGTACGCGAGCGGGATGACCAGGACGGCGGCCAGCCGCAGCAGGTCGCAGACGAGCATGGTGCGGCGTTTGTCCCAGCGGTCGACCAGCACGCCCGCGACCGGTCCGAGCAGCGGGATGCCGAGGTACTGGGCCATCGCCACCACGCCGACCTGGAGGGCGGAGGCGTGCAGCACGAAGATCATCAGGGTGGGGACGACGAACACGGTGATCCGGTCGCCGACCACGCTGACCGTCTGGCCGGCCCAGAACAGGTTGAAGCCGCGCCCCAGGTCCTCCGGGCGCCGCGGCTTCACGAGGCCGCCCCGGGGGCCTGCCGCAGGTCACGGACCACCAGGGAGGCCGTCTTGCCGGTGCGGTCGTTGCTGACCAGCGCGTCGGCCACCCGGACCGTGACGTGCTCCGGGTCGTGCTGGAAGGCGGTGCTCAACGTGAAGGTCCCGGAGAGCAGTTCGGTGCGCAGCGCGGCCGTTTCCACCGCCGCGCCCGGGCCGGCCAGCAGCAGGACCTCCACGCCGGTGGCCCGGCCGCCGTCCTCGGTGACCACCACCTGGGCCCGGGAGACGCCGGGCTCGCGCTCGGCGCGGGCGACCAGCTCGTCCACGTGCAGGCCGAGGCCGCGCACCTGGACGACGTTGTCGCGCCTCCCCAGCACCCGCATCGCCCGGCCCGGACGGCCGCACGGGCAGCTGGTCAACCCGCCCGCGTCGCCGGTGCGGTAGCGCAGCACCGGGTTGAGCATCTCGGGGTTGAGGGTGGTGAAGTCCAGCAGTCCGTCCGGGCCCGCGTGCACCAGCTGGTCGGGCAGCGGGTGGAAGGTGTCGGCGGGGCAGTCGGGCGTGTTGGTGCCGACCACCCAGGTCTCGGTGGAGCCGAACATGCCCCAGCGGCGGGCCTGCGGCGCGACGGCCGCCAGGTCCTCCTCCAGCTGCGGCTGCCAGGCCTCGCCGAGCCAGAGCACCTTGCGCAGGGCCGGCAGCTTCAGCCCGGCGGCGCGGGCGTGCGCGAACCACAGCCGCAGCACGCTCGGGGTGCCGCCGATCGCGGTGACGCCCCGGTCGGCGAGGAAGGCCAGCCAGTCCGGGTACTCCTCCCGGGTGATCGAGCCCAGCGCGATCACCCGGCAGCCCGCCCGGTCGGCGAGCGCGGCGGCGAGGAAGTGCGCGCCCCACATCCGGCCGGCGCCCCAGGCGTTGGCGAACACGTCGTCGCGGTCCAGCGCCTGCCAGTGGGCCTGCACCCCGGCCATGTAGAAGCCGGTGGGCGCGTAGCCGACCTTGGGCGCGCCGGTGGAACCGCCGCTCTGGAACAGCCAGGTGGCGGCGGTGTCGGAGCGCGGCTCCAGATGGGCGAGGGCGGTGTTCAGGTCGTCCTTGAGCAGCGGCGGCAGGGCGGCCAGCTCGTCGAGGGTGCGCACGCCGGCGGGATGGCCGGCGTAGCGACCGGCGAACGCGGGCACCGTCCGCAGCAGCTCCAGGGTCCGCTCCGCGACGTGGAGTCGCGGCCCGGCCGCCTCGGGCGGCAGGGAGAAGGCGTCGGTCATCGGGCTTCCGATCGGGGGGTGGTGGAGAGGGGGCGGTTCGCGAGCCACTTGGCGTGGGCGTCCCGGTAGGCGGTGAACCGGGCCCGGGTGATGTCCCGTTGCAGGGTGCGCCCCGGGTCGGCGAAGTCCGGGGCGATCACGCCGTCCGGCTCCAGCTCCGAGAACCAGTACCGCTCGCCGTCGTACAGGAAGTCCACGCAGAAGAACGGGATCGCCAGCTTCTCGGCGAAGTACGCGGTGGCCTCCGCCAGTTCGGGCGGCACCGGCGGGAAGTCCATCGAGCCGCCGCGGCTGGCGTTGGCCACCGGCGATCCGGGTTCGGGCACCCGCCGCAGTACCGCGTACGGCTCGCCGTCGATCACGTAGACGCGGTAGTCCACGGTGCCGTCGCCGAGGTAGGGCTGGGCGACCAGCGTGGTGTCCCCGCCCTGGGCGAGGCTGGCCAGGCCCCGGACGTCCTCCGGGCCGCGCGCCAGGTTGATCCCGCCGCCGCCGCACCAGCCGGCCGGCTTGACGATCGCCGGGTAGGTCAGGCCGCCGAGCGCCACCTCGTAGTGGTGCTTGGCGACGTCCCGACCGGTGCCGATCCGGACCGAGGGGATCGGCGGCACCGGCGAGTCGGCGAGGTGCAGCACGGTGGCCAGCTTGTCGTTGCCGATCAGCGAGATCTGCGGCGGGAACGGCAGGTAGAAGCCGGCCTGCTCCAGCACCGCGTACAGCGCGTACTGGTTGAAGACGTCCATCGACTGGTACGGCAGCGAGTAGAGGGCGGTGATGAACAGGGTGTCCTGCGGGGTCACCGGCTCCTCGTCGACGTACACCCGGGGGTGCGCGGGGTCGGTGGCGTCCACGGTGACCGCGTCCGGCGCGTGCCGGCACCAGGTGAGGCCCAGTTCCCCGGCCACCTCGGCGTAGAGGTCCCAGAAGTAGTGGCGCCAGGTCGCGGTCGTCCGGGTGGACTCGCGGTCGGGGAAGATCCAGCACATCCGGCGCAGCGGGCCGGGATCGTGCGGGCCGGGATCGTTCGGGGCTGTGGCGTTCACCGTGCTGCTCCTTCCTGGGGTGCGGGCTGCCCGGCCCGCTCCGCCCACCAGCGGCGGCCGGACTCGGGCAGGGTGTCCACCGGGTCGTAGTAGGGGTGCAGGCGCTCCAGCGCGTCGCGCCCGGCCGGGGCGGCGCCGGTCCCGGGGACCTCGGGGCCGGTGCGGTGGTTCTTCGTCCAGTACGAGATGCCGCGCTCGCGGTCGTACGCCACCACCTGGTGCACCCAGCGCTTGCCGAGCCGCGGCACGTCGCAGACCAGTCGCGGGGTGGCGTAGCCGGGCAGGTAGCCCATGATCGCCTCCTGGAGGCGCTGCGCCTGGTGGAGGCTGGTGCGCCAGTGCTCGGCGTTGGGGATCATGTCGCAGAGGTAGAAGTAGTACGGCAGGATGTTGGCCTCGCCCTGGAGCGCGAAGCAGAGGTCCAGCAGGTCCTCGGGGGTGTCGTTGATCCGCCGCATCAGCACGCCCTGGTTGCGCACGTCCCGCACGCCCGCGTCGAGCAGCGCCCGGGCCGCCTCGGCGACCAGCGGGGTGACCGAGCGGACGTGGTTGGCGTGGGTGTGCACGGCGAGGTTGACGGCGCGGCGGGCGGCGAGCGTCGCCATCCGGTGCACGCCCTCCAGGACCCGGGGCTGCAGCCAGTGCTGCGGCAGCCCGACCACGGCCTTGCTGGCGAGCCGGATGTCGCGCACCGACTCCACTTCCAGCAGCCGGCGCAGGAACGACTCCAGCTGCGGCCACGGCACATTGGCGAGGTCGCCGCCGGAGACCACCACGTCGCGCACGCCCGGGGTGCGCTTGAGGTAGTCCAGCATCTGCTCCTGGCGGTGCTCGGGCCGCAGCACCAGCCGGGTCTTGGCGACCTGGGGGGTGGAGGTGCCGACCAGGTCCATCCGGGTGCAGTGGCCGCAGTACTGCGGGCAGGTGGCGACCAGTTCGGCCAGCACCTTGGTCGGGTAGCGGTGGGTGAGGCCCTCGACCACCCACATCTCGGCCTCGTGCAGCGAGTCGCGCTCGGCCTTGGGGTGGCTGGGCCAGTGCGGGAGCCGGTCGGCGCGCACCGGCAGCATGTAGCGGCGCACCGGGTCGGCCAGGAACGCGGCCGTGAACGCCTCGGGGGTGGTCGGGGCGTGCGCGGCCATGGTGTTCAGCAGTTGCGGCGGCACCAGCAGCGGCATGGTGGCGAACTCGGCCTGATCGGCGTCGAGTTGCCCGTAGACGTCGGCGGTCAGCAGATCGCCGGCGACGGCCCGCAGTTGGCGGGTGTTCTTGACGCAGTGGGCGCGCTGCCACTGGGCGTCGCGCCACTGGGCCTCGGTCACGTCGCGCCAGCCCGGCAGCCGGCGCCAGTCCGGCTCGACCAGCGGTGTGCGGACGTACTGGTAGGGCCGCGGCGGCGCGGGGTGCGCGGCGGCGGCGTGGTGGTCGTCCATCCGGGGCTACTGGCCGGTGGCCGACGTGAAGAGGGTGGCGAAGCGGGTGCGCAGTTCGCGCTTGAGCACCTTGCCGGTGGGCCCGAGCGGGAACTCCTCCGGGGTGCGGGCGATCCGGACGGCGGCGAGCGCGGCCAGACCCGCCCCGGCGAGGGCCTTGTTGGCGGCCTCCAGCACGTCGGCCTCGGTGGTGTCCGGGACGTCGTGCTGCAACTGGACGACGGCGAGGGGCCGTTGTCCCTCCCCGGCGGCTCCGGGCACGCCGACCACCGAGCAGTCCCGGACCAGTGCGTCGCAGTCCGCCAGCAGCACCTCCTCGACCGGCAGGCTGTAGACCGGGCCGGCCGAGGTGTCGATGACGTCCACCGTGCGGTCCAGGTGGTGGAACCGGCCCTCGGCGTCGCGCCGGGCGACGTCCCCGGTGAGCCAGTACCCGGCCAGCTCGAAGCTCGCGGTCAGCCGCTCGTTGTTCCAGTAGCCCGGTGTGCGCGAGGGCGAGTCGATCGCCAGCAGCCCGACCGTGCCGTCCGGCACCTCGTGGCCGTCCTGGTCCAGCACGGCGGCCCGGCGCACCACCTCCAGCGGCTTGCCCACGCAGCGGTCGTCGCGCGCCGACTCCGGTGTGGTGACCTGGCCGAACAGCGCCATGCCCATCTCGGAGGAGCCCAGGCCGTCGACGAACTGCGAACCGGGCAGGGCTGGTTGCTCCGCCCGCTCCTGCGGCAGCAGCCAGGGC
This sequence comes from Kitasatospora sp. NPDC008115, assembly GCF_042957205.1. NCBI lineage: Bacteria > Bacillati > Actinomycetota > Actinomycetes > Kitasatosporales > Streptomycetaceae > Kitasatospora > Kitasatospora sp. NPDC008115. The sequence goes on from NZ_JBIBHU010000014.1 coordinate 46,394, forward strand.
CGGATCAGCCCGGCCGGGCGCTCGCCCAGCCGCACCAGGCGCCGGATGTGCCCGTAGTGGGCGCTGTCGCCGGTGTTGAACCAGGAGTGCACCTTGGCGGCGCCCTTCACCGGCGGCTCCCCGGTGGCGAGTTCGACGAAGGTGCGCGGGAAGGAGGCGACCATGGTCGGCCGGAAAGCCTCCATCACCGGCTCGACCACCGACCGGCGCCAGTCGGCCATCACCACGGTCGGCAGGCCGAGCAGGGTGGCGGTGAGGAAGTAGCTGAGGCCGCCCGCGTGGGTGTGCGGCATCAGCGACATCAGCCGGTCGTACGGCTCGGCGGGGAAGCGCACCATGCGCGGCTGCTTGCCGTCCCAGAACTGGCGGTGCGCCAGCATGGTGGATTTCGGGGTGCCGGTGGTGCCGGAGGAGTGGATCAGCCCGACCACGTCGTGCGGCGCGTGCCGGTGCGGGTACTCGGCGGGAAGGGCGCCGGCGGCGTCCGCGTCGAAGGCCTGGACCTCGGCGGCGAGCGCCAGGAACCGGGGCCGGCGCTGGGGGTCCTGGCGGTAGGCGGCGGCGAGCCGGGTGGTGTCGTCGGCCACCACGCCGACCACGCCGACGTGGTTGAGGTAGCGGACCATCACGTCGTGCCGCATCGCGTCGTTGACCAGGGCGGGGACGGCGCCCAGCGCGGTGAGCGCGAGGAAGTGCAGCAGCGGTTCCAGACCCTCGGCGATCACCACGGCCACCGGCTCGCCGGGGCGCACGCCGTTGGCGTGGTACCAGGCGGCGTAGCGGTCGCGCAGCGCGGCCAGGTCGAGCAGGCTGTGGCCGCGCAGCACGACGGCGCCGCGGTGGTCGGTGTGGTGGCTGTAGGCGAACGGGACCGCGCGGTTCGGGTTCACGGTGATCGCGTGGTCGAGGAAGTTGCCGGCCCCGAGGCCGGGTTCGGCCATCAGCCGCTCGCGCGCGGCGAGCGGCGCGATCGGGGAGGGCGCGGTGGTGCCCAGGGGGGAACTCGGGTCGCTCATGGCGTCTCCTGAGAAGGGGGTGGGCCCGCGGTTCTTGTGGAACGGGAGCACGGGCTCGGGGGAAGCGGTGCCGGGTGGTGCTGGTGCCCGGGGCGGGATCAGACCCCGCCGTCGAGGATCTCCGTGACGACCCGGTGGCCGGAGCGGATCGCGCCCTCCAGCAGGCCGAAGAACTCGGTACTGGTCTCGGTGCCGGCCCAGTGCACCCGGCCGTGCGGCGCGGTCAGCGTCGGGCCGAGCCGCAGCCAGTCGCCCGGCCCGAACAGGGCGGCGTAACAGCCCTTGCTGTAGGGCTCGTTGACCCAGTCGGTGATGTGGAAGCCGACCGGTTCGGGGAGCATCGGGAAGAGCCGCGCGGCCTGGGCGAGGGCGGCCTCGCGCTGTTCGCGCGGGGTGAGGGCGGCGTAGCGGTGCGCCTCGGCGCCGGTGACGAAGCCGGTGAGCACGCCGACCGCCGCGCCGGCCGGGGAGTCGTCCACCGTGGACAGCAGCGGCCCCTCCGCGTTGACCGACCACCCGGAGAGCCCGTGCTCGCGCCAGAGCGGCGACGGGTAGACCAGGTTGACCTTGACCGCGCAGCCGCGCCCGGTCCGCTCGCCCGCCCGGCGGGCCGGCGGCTCCGGTCCCAGGTCGAGGGCGTCGGCGAGCAGCGGCGGCAGCGCCACCACGGCGGTGTCGGCCCGGTACGTCGCGCCGCGCTCGGTGTGCACGGTGACGCCGTCGGGGTCCTGCGTGACGGCCCGCACCGCCTCGCCGAGCCGGAGGGTGCCGCGGCGCCGTGCGGTCAGCCGGGCGGCCAGCCGCTCGCAGAGCAGGTGCGCGCCGCCGGCGACCCGGTCCTGCTGGGCGCCGCCCTCGAAGGCGTTGAGGTAGCGCAGGCCGCCGCCCGAGCGCAGGTAGAAGGCCATGTGCAGGACCGAGACGTCCGCCGGGTCGGCGGCCATCATCTCGCCGAGGAAGAGCGGGAAGAACAGCCGGGCGTCCGGGTGGGTGAGGGAGCGCTCGGCCCACTCGGCGGCGGTGAGGGTGTCCAGACGGGAGGCGTCCGGGGTGAGCCAGGGGGCATCGGGGCGGACGGCGGCGGTGAGTTCGGCGAGGTGGTCGAAGAGTTCGCCGAGCGCCACCGCGTTGAGCGGCGGGAACCGGCCGTCCCGGGTGGCGTGTTCGTTGCCCGCGGCGCCGGTCCCGAGGGCGAAGCGGCTCGCGCCGAGCATGGTGGTGGGGGTGGTGTGGAGGCCTAACTCCTTGATGAGGTTCAGGAGTTCGGTGTGCCGGGCGCCGAGGTAGGCGGCGCCCGCGTCGATCCAGGCGCCGGGCTCCACCTCGATCCCGTGGGTCCGCCCGCCGACCCGCTCGCGGGCCTCCAGCACGGTGACGTCCACCCCGCGGGCCGCCAGCCCCTCGGCGGCGGTCAGCCCTGCCAGTCCGGCGCCGACGACGACGGCGGATCGCGCTCTGCCGCCGCTCATCCGACGGCCGCGATCAGCTCGGCCAGGCCGGCCGGGGTGGGCGCGAGCACGAAGTCCTCGAAGGACAGCTCGACGCCGTAGGTCCGGGCGACGGCGCTCAGCACACGGGTGGCGATGAGGGAGTCGCCGCCGAGGAGGAAGAAGTCCGAGTCCGCCGTGACGTCGTCGCTCTCCAGGACGCGGCGGAAGATCGCCGTCATGCCCTCGGTGGTTGCGGGGGTGGTGTCTACGCTGCTCAACGAGCTCTCCTTGGCCATCGGGTGAGGGTGGGTCGTTCGTTCGTGCTGGCCCGGGCGCGTCAGGCCGGCGGCGCTACGGACGGACCGGCGTGGGCGCCGAGTGGCGGCGGTGCGAGGCGGCCCGGTCGACCTTGCCACTGGCGGTGAGCACCAGTTCGGGCACGACGGTGATCCGGCTGGGCACCAGGTGGCCGGGCACCCGGTCGCGCAGGTACGCGCGGACCTCGGTGTCCAGCGTCCCGGCCGCCGCCCCTGCGCGCGGCACCACGTACGCGACCAGTGCGCAGCGGCCGGCGACGCTCGCCCCGGTCACCGCCACCGCGTGCACGCCCGGGTGGCCGGCGATGTGCGACTCCACCTCGGCCGGGTCGACCCGGATTCCGCGGACCTTGAACTCGCCGTCCAGCCGCCCCTGGTGCGTCAGTACGCCGTCCGGTGCGCGGCTCACCCGGTCGCCGGTGCGGAACCAGCGCAGGCCCGCGGCGTCCTCGGTGAAGCGGGCCCCGGTGGCCTCCGGAAGGCCGAGGTAGCCGAGTGCCACGGCGGGACCGCCGATCAGCAACTCGCCGCGCTCGTCGATCCGTTCGCGCACATGGGGCAGGGCCCGGCCGATCGGCACCCGGTCGCCGGGCGCCCAGGGGCGTGCCCGGGCGGCGGCCAGCGGTCCGTGCAGGTCGACGGCGTGGGTGATCAGCGTGGTCTCGGTGGACCCGTAGGTGTTGAGCAGCCGGATCCGCCCGGTGTCGAGGGCGGCCCAGTCGGCGAGCCGCGCCGGGTTGGCCGCTTCGCCGCCGATCACCACCAGCCGGACGCAGTCGGGCGGGGCTGCGCCCTCCTCCGCGAGGTGGCGGACCAGTTCGTGCCAGAAGGCGGTGGGCAGGTCGAGCACGGTGATCCGCTCGCGCTCGACCATCCGCAGGAAGCGCGGGAACGACCCGCTGTGGGCCTCGCGGTCCAGGACGAGCGCGGCGCCGGTGGTGAGCGTCGGCAGGATCTCCTCGAAGCAGGTGTCCCAGTTCAGCGAGGCGAACTGGAGCACCCGGTCCTCGGGGGTGAGGGCGAACAGGGTGCGCAGCGAGTCGACGGCGGCGGAGATCGCCCGCCGCGGGGTGACGACGGGTTTCGGCTGCCCGGTCGAACCCGACGTGAAGAGCAGATAGGCCGGTTGCCCGGGCTCGTCGTGCCGCCCGCCGCCCCTGTCGTGCCGCCCGCCGCCCCCGTCGCCGTGGATCCCGGCTAATCGCGGTAACGCCGGCGGCTCCAGGCCGAGTTGCGGATCGAGGCCGACAGCCGTCCGGCAGCCGGCCGCCGCCAGCATCTCCCGCTGCCGCTGCGGCGGGAACGCCGGGTCGACCGGGCAGTACGCCCCGCCCGCGGCCAGGATGCCGAGCAGCCCGACGACGGTGTCCGGCGCGTGCACCGCCGGAACCGCCACCGTGCCCGGTGCGGCGCCGAGTCGGTCGGCCACATCGCTTGCCAATACTTCTAGTTGGCGATAACTGAGGTCCTGTCCGTGGTGGACGATCGCCGGCCGCGCGGGATATCGGCGCACGGTTTCCGTGAACGCGTCAATCAAGTCGGAAGTGGCCCCGTGGATGTTGCGGTAATTTGTCATGCCCGCCCCAAAGAATGCCGGTGCGAGCACGTGTTCGGTGCTCGGCGGACCGGGACTCTACCCGCCGGGACTGTGGAGCCACAATGGTTGTTGAGGATGTCGCTTCAAGGATGTGTGGTTGACATGTGAGCGGGACTGGCTCTACTTGGGCGGGCTCCTGTGGTCGGAGTGACTGCGGTGGGTGCCCGGGCGGTCACGCCGCGCTCCGATGCGGCGGGCGCTATTGCGGGGGAGATCGTGCACCATCCAACTCCGCCGCGATTTCCCGCCCTTCAGGAATCACCCGGCCGGGCCGCCGGTGCCGCGCCGCGCGAACCCGCGACCGGCCGCACGTTCCCGCTGCTCGTGGCCGCCCGCACCCGAGGGCGCCGGTGCGTCCGGGAATTGACGCCGGGGCGCGCCGGAAGGGCCGATCGGACGCCGACGGATCGTCCGTCCGTCAACCGCGTGCCGCCTCCCGCGCCGCCTCCCGGAGGCCCTGCGGGGGCCCGGTCCGGGGTGGAGCCGGGAGGCCGGCGCGCTCGGCCTCCCGGCTCCACCTGCCCGCGGATGCGTCAGCAGGAGAGGTTGCCGCCGCCGACGTCGGTGCCCAGGACCCCGACGAACCGCTTGTAGAGGTTGATCCGGTCGTCGCGCTGGCCCGGGTTCCTCCCGTCGCACTCCAGCGCGCCGTTGATGGTGCGGATGGTCTCGCCGAAGCCCTTGTTGTTGACGATGGCGTCGTGCGAGGTCATCCGGCCGGCGCCGGTCTGGGTGTTCCAGAACCAGAGCGCGGTCTTCCAGGAGACCGCCGGGTCGTTCTGCACCAGGTTGGGGTTGTGCAGCAGGTCGAGGTGCAGGGCGTCGCCCGCGGCCTTGTAGTTGAAGTTCCAGCTGAGCTGGAGCGGCCCGCGCCCGTAGTACGCGGCCTGGCCCGCCGGGCAGCCGTACGACTGCGAAGTGTCGCAGTAGTGCGGGTAGTTGGCGGTGTTCTGCTCGACGACGAACTTCAGGCCGCCGGTCTCGTGGCTGACGTTGGCGAGGAGCGCCGCCGCCTCGCGCCTGCGGGTGGCGGTGTCGCCGGTGGCGGCGAAGTTCGGGTAGGCGCTCAGTGAGTCGACCAGGCCGCGGTAGGTGTAGAAGGCGTTCCGGCTCGGGAACAGCTGGTTGAACTGGGACTCGCTGACCACGAACGAGCCGGCCGCGGAGGCCGGCGCCGTCTGGCCGGTCAGCGGGACGGTGCTCAGGACGGCGGCCGAGGCCGCCACCGACAGGGCGCGCAGAAGCTTCATCGTTCCTCGCTTCGGGAATCCGGGAATCCGGAAATCGGTGGGTGATGCGGTGCTTCGAGAGCGAAGCGCCGGAATCATCGTGGTGCCCGATATCCGGAACCCGCGAGGCGCGCAGGCGTAAACCACTCCTTCGGGGAGCATCTGGTTCATTGATCTGACGACGAATCAAGTCGCCTTTCAGAAAGCGGTGTTGCCGCCGACCAAGGGCTCAGTGCAGCAGCGCCGCGGCGGCCGCCAGCAGGTCCTGGTTGTGGCCGAGGACGTCCCGCCTGGTGAGCCGGTGCAGCGGGTCCGCCGTCACGCCGAAGTCCTCCAGCGGGACGCCGGTGTTGCCCCCGGCCCGGGTGGCGCGGCGCAGGGCGACCCGGAAGCCGGCGCCGCGCGGCAGCGGGCCGAGCAGGTCGGGCAGCCAGACGCCCAGCAGCTCGTACGTCCAGACGTTGGCGCCGCCCGCGCCGGTGGTCGCGGCGGTGCCGAGGACGGGGCCGAGCCCGTTGTCCGCGAAACCGGCGGCGAAGATGTCGGCGGCCGAGTAGGTGAGCGCGTCGACGATCAGCACCTTGGGCCCCCGGTAGTGCGGCAGCCCCTCGGCGACCGCGTCCGGGTCGGTGAGCGCGAACGCCTGCGAGTACGGCTCGCCGGTCTCCACGGCGTCGCGGATCGACGGCGCCCACGGCCGGAAGGCCGGGTTGGCGCGGGCCAGGGCGAGCGCGGCCCTGGTGGTCGGCAGCGAGAACCGGACCGGCGCGACGGGGCCGGCGCTCAGCACCCGCAGGGCGGCCTCGGCGGCCAGGATGTTGCCGCCGGGGTTGCCGCGGACGTCGACGATCAGCCCCTCCGGCGGCGCCTTCGCCGCGAGTGCCGCCACCTGCTCGGCGAACCGCCGGGCGCTCGCCACGTTGAACGAGAAGACGCGCAGGTACCCGTACGGGCGCCGGCCGCGCGTGCTGCGGTATGCGAGGACGTCCCGGGGCGCCCGCGCCGCCGAACGGCGCGCCGGGGCCGGGGCGAACAGCGCGCGCTTGGCCTGTCGGGTGGCCTCGTTGCCGGCGTCGATGCCGAGGTGGGTGCCGGCCGTGGGCACCGGGTCCTGGTGCCGTCCCGCGTGCCGGTCGGCGGCGCGCACCCGCCAGGGCACCCGCGTCTCGCGCAGCTGCCCGTCGGGCGTGCGGTAGGTGAGCAGGACCCAGCGCTCGTCCGGCGGGGGAGCGGTCCGCAGCGGGCGCAGCGTCAGCGACTCCAGCCCGCGGGCCAGCCGCGCGTCGGGGCTGCAGCCGGCCTGCGCGGCGGTGCCGCGTTCGACGGCGCGCTCGACGGGGACGCCGTTCCACAGCTCCAGCTCCACGCCGGCGTCGAAGTCCGCGTGCCGCAGCGCGTCGTCGATCCGGGAGACCGGGTAGTGCGGCGTGCCGTCCGCGTCGTGGTAGCGCTCCACCAGGAAGCCGAGCACGGCGACCTGCCCCCGGTACGGGTCGGGGAGCTGGTAGACGGTGTGCAGGTCGCGCAGGTCCCGGAAGACGGCGGCGAGTTCGGCGTGGAACTGGAGCTCGCTGAGGGCTGGGACCCGCCGCTCCAGCAGCCGTAGGCGCTGTACCGGGTCGGTGGCGTAGCGGGCCCGCTTGAGCGGCAGGTGGACGTAGAGCTCCTCGACGACGACGCGGGCGGCGGTCACCAGCCGGTAGCGGTCGGCGAGCGGCAGCGGGTCGGCGGCGGCGCGGGCCATGAAGGCGTCGAGCCCGGTGGAGTCCGGCAGGGCCCGGGTGGGCGCGGTGTACCGGGGGCTCACGGGTAGCGCGCCTTGAGGCGTTGCAGCTCCGGGATACCACTGCGGTCCACGGCGGCGAGGAAGGCGGCGTCGTGGGTCAGCGCGTCCGGCTCCGGGATGACCAGGCCGGCCGGGACGTCGTCGGTGCCGGCCAGCGCCGCCGCCTCGCCCTCGGGCATGTCGCCGAACAGGGCGAGCGGCGCGTCGGGGTCGTCGAGCGGTCCGCCCCAGGCCGCCAGCGCGTCCTGGGCGTCGCGGAACGCGGCCTGCGGGTCCTGGCGGACCTTGTCCAGCGCCCGCTTGACCCCGGCCCAGTCCCGGGGCCCGCCGTCCGGCCCGGTCCCGCCCACTCCGTCCAGCGCCACCCGGCGGCGCAGCCCGGGCGCGGGCTGGATCGCACTGGTCGCGGCCGCCCCGGCGGCGGTCATCAGCGGCTGGGTGCCGTAGCGCGGCCGGCCGCGGGAGACCACCAGCAGGACGTGGCGCTCGGTGGCGTCGATGACGGCGCGGTACACGTCCTTGCCGGGCTGCCGGCGGTCCAGCACCAGCAGGTCGGCGGCGCTGCCGGCCTCCAGACGCCCCACCTGCGGCCCCCAGGCGGTCGCCAGCGCGTCGCCGGGGTTGGCGGTGACCAGGTCGCACAGCTCCCGGTCGTCGAAGTGGCCGCCCAGCTCGTGGGCGTTGAGGCCGTCGGCCACCTTCAGCTCGCCCAGCACGTGCTTGGTGCCCGAGGGGGACCAGTCGGAGCCGAGCGCGATCCGCAGCCCCTGCGCGGCCGCCGCGACCACGTCCGTCGTCTCGTGGTAGAGCCAGAGGTTGGAGAACGGCGACCACACCACGGTGCCGCGCTCGGCCGGGTCCAGCGCCGTCACGGCGCCCTGCCAGGCCGCGAACTCGGCGGCCGTCAGCGCGGTGCCGTGCACGCAGACCAGGCCGGGCTTGAGGCACGGTTCGAGGTCCTCGAACTCGCGGTGCACGTGCGACACCGGCTTGGCCGGGTCCGGCTCCTCGGCGCGCCGCCCCTCCGCGACGTGGTAGATCAGCACCCGGGTGCCGTCGAGCTTGTCCGCAATCTCGTTGCGCAGCACCTCGGCGTCCTTCTGGAGCGCGGCGGTCAGCACCATGTCGCGCCCCGCCGGCAGCTTCTCGATGTCGACGATCCGCAGCAGCCCGCCGTCGATCGGGCGGGTCGAACGCGGCGCGCCCTGGACCGAGGTGGTGCCGCCGACCAGCGCCTTCACCTCGATGTACGCGAGCAGCGCCTCGGGCGCGGCGTGGCCCAGCACCTTGGCGGGCCAGGTGACGGTGGTCGCGTAGCCGGGCGCGTCCAGCTCGTCCACCCAGCGGTCGTGGTGCAGGTACGGGACGCCGACCGCCTCCCAGAGCGGCAGCGTGTGGTACTGGAGGTGGCCGTGCAGGTCGACCAGGCCGGGCAGCACCAGCGCGCCGGTGGCGGTGAGGTCGACCACGGGGGCGGCGGCGAACCCGGCGGGCGCCGGCAGGCCGGCCGGCTGCACCGCGTCCAGCCGGCCGTCGTCGCCGACGTAGACCTCGCCGGGGTCGAGGATCCGGTGTGCGGCGTCGAAGGTGACGACGGTGCCGCGCAGGACGAGTGCCATCAGTCCGGCGCCTTCCAGAGCAGTGTGTGCCCGTCGTCCGGGGCGGGCCGGCTCACCGCGTTCTGCAGCCCGGTGTCCCCGGCCCGCACCCAGGCGTCGTCGCCCAGGAACGGCGGCACGCCGAACGGCAGGTCGCGGCGGGGGACCGGGCGGTAGTCGGCCTCCTCGAAGACCTCGCCGTAGTTGGGGCCGGTGTTGTCGCCGTCGTCGTCCGGCGTGACGATGGGGCGCAGCGTCGTGACGGCCGCCCGCCAGCCGTTCAGCAGCGCCACCGGGTCGTGGCTCGACGGGTGCGGGACCTTCGCCAGCACCGCCTGCTGCGGTCGGCCGTCCCAGAGCCGCACGGCCTCCTGCGCCATGAACCCCATCGCCACCACGGCCTGGAGACCGGGGCCGACGGCCTCGCTGAACACCTGATTGCGCCAGTGGAGTTGGGCGGCGTCGTCGAGCCGCTCCTTCATCGCCTGGGCACGTGAGGGATGCACCGCGTACGCCCACGCGTTGAGGCACACGTAGGAGCGCGTCAGCCCCAGCTTCCCGAGGAACCCCTGCACCCGCTGCCCCGCGTCGCCGACCAGGCCGCGCCCCGCGATCCGCTCGGTCGGCCCCGGATCCGAGGCCACCACCAGCACCCGCGCCGAGCCGTCCAGCCGCCCCCGGTAGAAGACCGGCCCCCAGTCGAACCAGAACGCCTCTTCCTCGGGCGGATCCGGCACCCGCGCGAACAACTCCGCGAACGCGTCCGTCGGCCCCCGGTCGAACTCGGCCATCGCTCACCACCTCCTCAGCGGCGGCACCCCGGCCGTTGTGGTGTCCCTCCCAATGCACCACACCACCCCGGCCCCCGCAAACGGGTCCCGGGCTCAGGCCTCGTCGAAGGGCTCGTCGCTCCACCGGAACCGGGCCTGGTCGCCCTCGATGTGCAGCAGGAACTCCGCGGCCGGCCCCTTCGGCCCCACCAGCGTCAGAGTGCTCGCGATCCGGTCGTAGCACTCCTCGAACCGCTCCCACTCGTCCGCCTCCACCAGGGCCGCCGCCTCCGTGAACCACGGCTCGACCGCCGCGAACCCCGGCCCCGGAACGAACCGTCCGTACAGCCACGGGAAGTCCGCGGAGTCGACCACGACCTCGCCGACCGGCTCGTCCTGCCGCACCAGCCGCCAGACCTCGCTCTTCACGCCCACCATCCGCCTCTCGCACCCGCTGGGCGGTGCCCGGGAACGTCCCGGCACCCGGGTGTTCCGATCATGAGGGGTGGCGCCGACATCCGTCACACCGGGTCGCGTGCGTGTGCGTCCGATCATGGCCGGAATCCCGACGGCGGGGCAGACGGGGCGGGGGCGGGTGCCTACGCTGGGCGACCATGTCTATTCCCGCCTCGGCGATGAGGCGTGTGCGTCTCGTCGCCGCACTGACGTTGTTCCTCAGCCTGTGGGGCTTCAGCGGGCAGGCCTTCGCCGCGCCCGAGCCACTGCCGCCGCACTTCGCGCTGAGCGTCGACGACACGACGCTCACGCCGGGCCAGTCCGCCACGCTGACGGTGACCTTCACCAACCGCCAGGCCGTCCCGGTGACCTTCCTCTACGCGGCGCTCCTGGTCTCCGACGGGGGATTGCCGTCCTCCGCGGTGGTCCGCCGGGAGATCACCGGATGCTCCGGCGCGAGTTGGTGCGAATTCCTGCCCAGGAACGCCTACTTCAACCTGGTCTCACCAGCGGTTCCCATCGCGCCGGGGGACAGCCGCACCGTGACCCTGCCGTTCCGGTTCAGCGCGGACTCGGACTGCACCACCGGTGCCGTCATGGACTTCCAGGTCCAGTACTTCTACTACGAGTACGCCCAGGGCACCTACCAGGCCGGCGAGATCCCCGCCCCGCCCGCCGTCAGCAGCCTGGTCTGCCCGCCCGCACCGTAGCGCCGCCCCCGGTCCTTCCCCTGCTCCCGGCCACCACGGCCGCCGGGAGCAGGGGCCACCGCAGCCCCTCGCGGGGTTGCCGCACGGCTGTGGGCGGCCGAGTTCCTCCCGCTGCGACCAGGCGGGCAGCAGCTCGTCGCCGATCCGGCGCGCACCGCCCTGGTGGAGGACGGACCGGCCGTCGCCGACGGCGGCGAAGGACGCCCACGAGGTGGCACCGTCGTGGATCCAGGCGTCGACCCCGTCCGCGTCCTGGCCGCGCTCCGGCCGCGTCAGAGGTGTGCGGAAGCGCATCCGGGGCGCCCGGAAGAGTGGGAAGTCGGCCGGGCCGACTTCCCACTTCGGCAGAAGCGGATGTCGGGGGCGCCTGGAGGCCGCCTCTGCACGGTGTCCTCGCCGGGTACGGCGGAGATCACGGTGAAGCCACGTGAGGCCCGCCCTGCGCCGGGCGGGCCTCACGGTCGTCGGTCGCGCCCCGTTCAGCGGACCTCCCGCCGGCGGACCAGCAGCCAGGCCACGGCCAGGAACGCGGCCGTGAGGCCCGTGACGGCGAGCGCGGCCGGCCAGGGGGCGAGGATCGCCGTGACGTCCTCGCAGAGGCCCTCGGCGGTGCACTTCGCCGGCGGGGGCGGTGCAAGCTCGGTCGCGGAGGGGATCAGCACGGTCAGCATCCAGGGCCGCAGCCCGGTCAGGACGTTGCGGACCAGGGCCTCCGCGAAGAGCACGTAGACGAACACCGTGGCGAAGGGGACGACCGCGCTGCGCGCCGCCCAGCCGAACGCGACGCCGAGCGCGCCGAGGGCGGCCACGACCAGCGTTCCGCGCAGCGCCGCCTGGAGGATGTCCGCGATCCAGGCGCCGTCGACACCGCCGGTCGTACCGCGGGTCGCGGCGGTCACCGCCGCGGCGGCCCCCACGATCGCCAGAACCACCGCGGCGAGGGCGGCGCCGGCCAGTGCGACGACGGACACCCGGGCGAGCAGGAGGCGGTGCCGGCGCGGCTCGGCCAGGATCCAGACGTTCGCCGAGCGGCTCTGCCAGTCCGCGCCGCCGAGCGACGCGCCCAGGATGAACAGGATGCAGGCGGTCACCGAGGTCGCGACCGTCAGGTCGTCGGGCAGCGCGTCGGCCAGGAGGTACCGGGGGTCCGTGTAGAACTGGTCCGCGTCGACCAGGGACGGGCTCACGCCCATGCGGGCGATCAGCTCGGCGCGCCGGCTCTCGGCGTCCGCGTGGGCGGCGGCCAGGTCCGTGTTGTGGGTGAGCCACAGGCGGACGCCGTAGCAGACCGTGGGCACGGGGGCGATCACGGCCGTGATCCGGAATACCCTGGCGCTGCGCAGCCATTGGCCGGAAACGGCGAGCAGCCGGCCCGCCGGCGGTGCGCCGCGGACGGTCGCAGGCGCGGGGGGGCTCGGGTGGGTCATCGTCATGCTCCGCTTTCCGGCTTCGTCTCGTCGCCGGAAACGCTGGCGAGGAACAGTTCTTCAAGGCTCGGGCGGTGCCGCCGGACTTCCAGCGGTGTCTGCCCGGCGTGGACGAGGGCCTCGACGGCCTTGTCCACGGGAATGCCCCGGACGTCCAGGCCGTCCAGGCCGCCGGTCGCATCGGCGCCGGCGTCCCGCAGGACGTCCGCGGCGGCGTCCGGGTCGGGGCAGGTGATCAGGGCCCGGTCGGCCTGGGGGGGTGATGAGTTCGTCGACCCGCCCCGTCAGGAGGGTCCGCCCGGCCTCCACGACGACGACGCTGTCGCAGACGAGTTGGGCCTCGGAGAGCAGGTGCGAGGAGAGGATCACGGTGCGCCCCTCGTCCCTGAGCCGTCCGAGCAGGGAGCGGAGCCAGCGGATGCCCTGGGGGTCGAGGCCGTTGGCGGGCTCGTCGAGCACCACCAGGGCCGGGTCGTGCACGAGGGCGAGCGCGATGCCCAGCCGCTGGCGCATGCCCAGGGAGTAGCCGGTGACGGCCTCGTCCGCGCGGTCGGCCAGGCCGACGAGTTCGAGCGTCTCGGCCACGCGGTGCCGGGGGAGGCCGGCCAGAGCGGTGACGTGGTGCAGGAAGTGGCGGGCCGTCAGACCGCGTGGCACCGGGGAGGATTCGATCAGCGCGCCGACCGAGCAGGATATCTCCGGCAACTGGTCCGGCACCTTCCGGCCGAGCACGGTGATCGTTCCGCCGTCGGCGCGGGTCATCCCGAGCAGGCAGCGCAGGGCGGTGGTCTTGCCGCTGCCGTTCGGCCCGAGCAGCCCGAGGACCTCACCCGCCCGTGCCGTCATGCTGAGCCCGTCGAGCGCCGCCCGGTGCCGTTTGCCGCGGCCGTAGAACTTGGTGAGCCCGTGCAGTTCGACCGTCATCCAGCCGCTCCGGCGCCCGCGGCCTGCGCCTGGGCGTCGAGCATCGGAGCCCCGAGAAGCCGTCGGTCACTGCTGAAGATCGCGCACACCACCCGCCGCTCGCCGGAGGCCCAGGCCTCCTCGCCCACGGGCGTGACCGGGAACAGGCTCAGGCGTCCGGTGGGGCGCTCGCCCTTGAACACGGCGTTGGCGAGCTTGTCGGCGCAGAACGGCACCAGCGTCTTGACCATGGTGTCCTGCTTGCCCGGGTAGGTCCCGCCGGGCGGGAGGTACGCGAGGGCGGGCGAGATGACCTCGTACATGTGGGGGCTGTCGCAGGGCACCGTGGCGACGTTCCTGCCGTCCTTGAACTCCTCGCCCGAGAAGCACTGCCCGGGCGTGAGATCGTACCAGGCCACCGGCTGCGACTCCGCGGTGACGGTGCTCGTCGCATAGGGCATCGTGTCGTCCACCGGCGTCGGCGCCTGCTTTTCCTCCCCTCCCGAGCAGCCGATCGCCGCCGTCGAGACGATCAATCCCATGGCACACAGAAGACCTTGACGGTGGCTCATTTCAAAAAGACCCACAGCTCACCCCACCCGGCGACCGCGCCGCACGAAAAGAAGGTTTCCCCCGAACCTTCCACACCTTAGGTGCTTCCCGGCGAGGCGGCAGCCTTTTCGCCGATCGACCCAAGGGGTGTAAAGCACCTGTAAAGAAAGGGACTTCGGCCACGATCGGTCGGCTGGCGTCAGGATGGGTGGATGAGGCGGCTCTCGTAGGCGAAGATCACGGCCTGGATCCGGTCGCGGAGTTCGAGCTTGTGGAGGATGCGGCCCAGGTGGGACTTCACCGTGGCCTCCGCGAGGTGCAGGGTGGTGGCGATCTCGGTGTTGGAGAGGCCGTGGGCGACCTCGACGAGTACCTCGCGTTCGCGGGGGGTGAGCCGGTGCAGCCGGTTGTCGTGGGGGGTGTCGGTGCCGGCGGGGAGGTGCGGGCGGACGCTTTCCAGGAGCAGGCGGGTGATCCGTGGGGAGACCACCGCGTCGCCGGCGGCGACGCTGCGGATGGCGGTGAGGAGTTCCTCGGGCCTGGTGTTCTTCAACAGGAAGCCGGAGGCGCCGGCGCTGAGGCCGGCGAAGGCGTACTCGTCGAGGTCGAAGGTGGTGAGGATCAGCACCCTGCTCTCCGGGGAGGCCCGGACGAGCCGCCGGGTCGCCTCGATCCCGTCGGTCCCGGGCATCCGGACGTCCATGAGGACGACGTCGGGCCGCAGTTCGCGGGCGAGGCGGACCGCCTCGGCGCCGTCCGCGGCCTCGCCGACCGCGGTGATGTCGGGCTGGGCGTCGAGGACGGTGGAGAAGGCCATCCGGAGCAGTGCCTCGTCGTCGGCGATCAGGACGCGGATCGTCATGCGGACACCACTCCACTGCCGCCGAGGTTCAGGCGGGTGTGGACGCCCCAGCCGCCGTCCGGGAGCGGTCCGGCGCGCAGCGTCCCCCCGTAGGCGGCCGCGCGCTCGCGCATCCCCGGGATGCCGTGGCCGGCGGGCGCGGCGCCGGGGCGCGGCGAGCCGGGGCCGCTGTCGGTGACGTCCACCGTGACGGCTCCGGCCGTGCACCGCACCCGGACCTGCGCGCGGGTGCCGGGGGGCGTGTGCTTGAGCGCGTTGGTCAGTGCCTCCTGCACCAGGCGGTAGACGGTCAGTTGCGCGGTGGCGGGAACGCCGGTGCCCCCGCCGTCGACCTCGATCCGGGTCGGCAGTCCGGCGGTGCTCATCTGCTCGGCAAGGTCCCGGAGTTGGGCGATGCCGGGCAGCGGGTGGCGCTCGGCGTCGGGCTCGTCGGCGCGCAGGACGCCCAGCGAGCGCCGCATGTCGGTCAGGGCCTGGCGGCCGGTCTCGGAGATCTGGAGCATCGCCGCCGTCGCCTTGTCGGGCGACCGGTGCTGCGCGCAGACGGCGGCGTCGGTGAGCGCGACCATGACGGACAGGTTGTGGGTGACGATGTCGTGCATCTCGCGGGTGATCCGGGCCCGCTCCTCGGCGACGGCCAACCGCGCCTGCTGCTCCTGTTGTTGCTCCAGGCGCGCGGCCCGTTCCTCCACGGCCGCGAGGTAGGCGCGCGTGGTCCGGACGTTCATGCCGAGGACGGCGGCGGCGACGGCCATCGCGCTCACCGCGACGAACGGCGTCAGGAACGCGCCGTCCGCCGCCCAGCGGTTGCAGGCCAGCAGGGCCCCCGCCTCCACGACGGCGAGGGCGGCCAGTGTGCCGCGCCGCCCCGAGGCCGCGGCCACCGTGTAGAGCGCCACCAACAGGGCGACGTCCGCCGGGAGTTGGACGTCCAGTAGCCACTGGACGAGGGCTGCGGCCGCCACCACGCCGAACGCGGCGTGCGGTGCCCGGCGCCGCCACAGCAGCGGCAGCGAGAGCGCGGCCGTCAGCGCCACGGCCTCGGGCAGCTCCTGCGGCGGGTGCGTGGTCAGGACGTTGAGGAGGAGCAGCGCCGGCAGCAGCGCGTCCCACACCACGGCCGGCAGCCGGGAGGCCCGGCGCCGGGCGGCGCCCACCGCTCGCGCCGCCCGTGCGGAGGCCGGGTCGGCGTACCTCGTCAGCGGTGCGGCCATCGACGTTCCTGTCGCTTCGGTGTTCCGGCGGGCCCGGTCGGGCCTGCCACCGCGACCCACGGTAGGCGGACGGTCGGCCGCACCGCATGAGCCCACCGTCTGATCGCGCCGCGCCGGGGTACGACCGCAGGAGGAGGCCCGCCACCGACCGTGGTCGCAAAGCGTCCGTCGATCACGCGGGTTCGCCTGCGACCCCGGTCGCAAAGGGCCCCGCCGAGGGTTGCGCCCCAGGTGGCAGGCGGCGGCGACCCGCGAGCGATGTGGCGGCGCGCACCCCGCGCCGACGATGGCCCGGTGACCGAAATCATCGCGGGACCGCAGCTGTCCCCCCTGGAGATCCTCGCCCTGCTGGGCGCCGTGGCGCTGGTGGCGGCGCGCTGGCTTCCCGCCGCCGCCCGCGAGCCCGTCACCGTCGCGGCCGGTTCGCTGTTCGCGCTGTGCGCGGTCGGGCTGGGCGTGACGGGCCTGCGCTGGCAGTTGCTGCCGGTGCTGGCGGGCGGCGCCCTGGCGTTGCCGTTCGCCGTCGCCCCGCTGGTCCGGCGGCGTACCGGCCGGCCGGCGCGGCGGGCCCGGTGGTGGGTGGCGCTGCCGGGCACGGCGCTCTGCGTCGTCCTGACCGCCACGGGCCCGGCGGCAGCCTGGGCCTTCCCCGTCCCCGAACTCCCCGCGCCGACGGGGCGGTTCGCGGTCGGCACCCGGGTGATGCAGTGGATCGACCCGGACCGCCCCGAGACCGCCACCCCCGATCCCGAGGACCGGCGCACGGTGGTGGTGCAGCTCTGGTACCCCGCGCAGGAGAGTCCCGAGGGCACGCCGCGGGCGCGGTACCTGGGCCGCACCGAGCAGGAGGCGCGCACCGTCGCCGACGCGCTGGCGAGCTACTCCAGTCTCCCGGGCTTCCTGATGGACGGTGTCCCGCGCGCCCGCAGCCACGCGGTCGTCGACGCCCCGGTGGCCGGCGAGGGCGGGCGGTTCCCCGTGGTGCTGTTCTCGCCCGGGCTGGGGGGCGTGCGGACGCAGAACACCGCGTGGGCAGAGGAGTTGGCGAGCCACGGCTATGTGGTGGCCGCCCTCGACCACCCGTACGACTCCGCCGCCGTCGTCCTCGCCGACGGCCGGACGATCGGCACCGAGAACGCCTCCACCGGGGACGACGCCGAGGACGACCGGCGGGCCGCCGAGACCACGCGCATCCGGGCCGCGGACCTGGGCTTCGTCCTCACGCGGCTGGAACGCCTGGACCGGGGCGAGGGCGACGCCGCGCTCACCGGACGCCTGGACACCGCCCGGGCCGCGGCCACCGGCCACTCGCTGGGCGGCGCCGCCGCGCTGCAGGCGGCCCGGCAGGACGGCCGCTTCACCGCCGTCATCGACCTGGACGGCTACCCCCGCGACCCCGAACGGCTCCCCTTCCACCAGCCGGCCCTCGCGCTCACCCAGGCCATCGGCCCGCAGACCGACGAGCGCTACATCCCCCGCCTCACCGAGGTCCTCAAGCTCGGCACCGCGACCGGCTACCGGCTCACCGTCCCCGGCACCGCCCACCTCACCTTCACGGACGCCCCCCTCTACCTGCCGCCCCTGCCCTCCCTGGTCGGCTCCCTGGACGGCCGCGGCGAGGGCCCGCGCGTCGTCGCCGCGGCCACGCTCGCCTTCCTGGACGCCACCCTGCGCCAGGAACCCGGCGACCTGGCCGGCACGCTGTCGGCGTACGGCGACCTCACCGTCCACCGCCCGGGCGGCAGCGGCTGATCGGCGTGCGAGGTGCGCGGAGTGGGAAGTCGGCCCGCCCGACTTCCCACTCCGCCGCGATGGGAGGCGCCCGCCGGGCTCCGCGGATGGGTTCCGCGGAGCCCGGCGATCACCGGTCGGTGCTCAGGTCAGCAGGGGATCGGGGTGCTGATGGAGACCGGGGACGGGTACCAGCCGAACTTGGAGACGCTGAAGGTGCCGCTGACGACGTTGTTGCACGGCACGGTGGCGCTCGGGCCGTTGACGGTGACCGTGCTGGCGAGGAAGTTCACGCCCTGGTTGACGGAGCCGAGCGAGGCGCCGTTGACGACCTGGCCGGAGAGCGTGGTGATGAGGTCCTGGGGCTGCGGCGGGTAGCCGGGGGACGGCGGGCCGGCCAGGGCGATGCGGCCGAGGAACTGGACGCTGGTGCCGTTGACGGAGGCGCAGACCTGGGTGTTCAGACCGCTCTGCAGCGACCACGGGCTACAGGTCTCGAAGGTCGCGGTCGTGGTGGAGGTACCGGTGGTGGCGGCCTGGGCCGGGGCGGCCATCAGCGCGGCGGTGGCCATGCCCGCCGCGATCACGGTCAGGCCCTTCAGGGAACGGTTCATCGGGAGCTGCTCCTTGTTGACGTGGTGTGCCCGGCGCATTGCCGGGCAGTGAATCCCATCTGACATGTGAAATTTCACATGTCAGATGGAATGATCTTGCACCAGTTCTGAAGCCAGATGGGGCTCCTGGCGATGGAGAGTGTGCATCAGGCTGGAAAATGACCTTCGATGGCGAGATCCCATCGAAGCCGCCCGTGGCCGGCGCCGTACAGTTGCCGTCTGTCGGGTCGGGTATCCCGCGTTCCGATCAGGGGGGTGACGGCATGTCGGACGGACTGGCCGGGCTGGACGAGTTCTGCGCCAGGGCGCTGGCCGATCACGGCTGCGCGTCGGTCTCCGTCGCGGTGGCCGAACGGGACGAGGTCGTACTCGCCCGGGCCTACGGCACGGCGAGCGTGGCCGACCGGCGGCCGGCCACTCCGGAGACGGTCTACGGCCTGGCCTCCGTCACCAAGGCCTTCACGGCGACAGCCGTCTGCCTGGCCGCCGACGAAGGCCTGCTGGACCTCGACGCCCCGATTCCCGGCAGCTTCCGGTGGACCGCGCCGACGCCGCGTCAGCTACTGCGGCACCGTGGCGACCTCCCGGCGTTCTACAGCTTCCACTACGGCAACGGTCCGCTGCCCGTCGGCATCGACCGCTACCGCACGCTCGTCCGCGAGCCGGGTACGGACTTCGAGTACGCCAACCTCGGCTACCACGAGCTGGGCCGGGTGGTGGAGGCCGTGACCGGCCGGGACCTGGGCGACCACCTGCGTGAGCGGATCGCCGAACCACTGGGTCTGCGCGGCTTCGCCTACGGGCCGGCCTACGACGGGCCGGCGCCCGTCGCCCGGCGCTACTCCGCCGACGGTCGCGCCTACGCCACCTGCTTCAGCGGCCACCCCGCCGCGACCGCGGGGTGGGCGACCGCCGGCGATGTCGCACTCTTCGCCCGGACGGCCTCCCGGCTGCTCAAGCCCGCCACCGTCGCGGCCATGCACGACGCCGTGCCGATCAGCGAGCACCTCGGTACGGGTTCGGCCGGGTCACATCGCGCGGCGCCGGACCGGTGATCCACAGCCATGGCGGCGGCATGGGCGGCGTCGCCACGATG
The DNA here is from genome assembly GCF_042957205.1 of Kitasatospora sp. NPDC008115. Classification (NCBI taxonomy): domain Bacteria; kingdom Bacillati; phylum Actinomycetota; class Actinomycetes; order Kitasatosporales; family Streptomycetaceae; genus Kitasatospora; species Kitasatospora sp. NPDC008115. The sequence goes on from NZ_JBIBHU010000014.1 coordinate 65,702, forward strand.
ATGATCGACATCCCCGAGCGCGAACTCTCGGTCGCGGTCCTGGCCAACTCGACGGACAAGGCCGCCCGCGACGCCGTCGTCGGCCATCTCATGGGCGTCCTGGCGCCCGGCTTCTCCAGTGAGCAGATCAACCCGATCACCGAGCAGGCCCGTCCGATGACGCTGGCACAGGGCGATTGGGCCGGGGAGATCGGCACGGGGGAGGGGGAGGTTCCGCTGCGGATCAGGGTCCTGTCCGGCTGCCGGGTGGAGATCCGGCCGGCGGACGGACCGCCGGTCACCGCCCCGGCCACCGCCTCCCGGCGCTGGGACCTGTGCGCGATTGCCCCGATCCAACTGCCCACCGCCGACGCCCGGCTCAACAGCCCCAGCACCGGTCTCGAACTCCGGGCGGAGCGGGACCGGCTGGTGGGCCGGGCCATAGCGTTCAAGGACGGCGACCGGGACGGCTGGCTGGGTTCCTATCTGGTCCACCCCTGCGCGCTGAGGCCGAGCTGATACGACGGGCCTGGCCCGGCAGCACCCAACGGCGCTCGCACCGGCATGCGGACGCCCCCCGGCCCACGGCGACCTCACCGTCCACCGCCCGGGCGGCAGCGGCCGATCACGCGCGAGATGCGTGGAGTGGGAAGTCGGCCGGGCCGACTTCCCACTCCGCCGCCGCCGGGAGCCGGCCGGGGTGTGCGGGATACTTCCGGGGTGCTGTTGACATGGATCGCCGAGGTGGCGGATGAACCGTTGGTGCTGGAGCCGAGCGATCGGCGGGTGGAGTGGGCGACCAACACCTGGTTGCTGGGGGCGGAGGGGGATGACAGGCATGCCTTGTCCGTGTCGGAGGTGGTCGCCGCCTTCGAGCGAACCGCCGAGAGTCTCCGGCTCCGGATAGGCAAGGCGGGCTTCGCAGGTCCGGCGACGTTCTACGTGTGGCACGACGAGCAGGCTGAGCAGCTCCGGTGTTCAACCGGATCGGTGGCGGCAGACGATCTGCCTTTCGGCGGCGCCTACGTGGCGACCGACGATCTTGGTGCTGTCGTTGAGGGCTTCCTGCGTGAGCGGGAGCCGGGCCTGGTTGCCTGTTCGGACCCTGAGGCCGAGGACGGCCGGTCCGAGCAGACCGCTCCCGCGCCGGAGGCCGCACCTTTTCCGGTGTGGGTCCGCAGCGTTGGACCGCTCTCAAGCGACGGCGGGCCTTGATCCGGCTTCGGCGCTCTGTCGGTGGATCAAGTATCCCAAAGTCCGGACGGCCCTGCGAGGGGCCCGAGCGCATGGACGCACGCCGTGCAGTTCTCGATCGCTCCTGTCCAGCCCGCTGGAAGAGGCTGAGAAGCTGTAACAACCACTTACGTGCCGGGATGCCGCGGCAGGGCGAGCCAGTCCGACCAGGAGGTCTCACGGCCGAGGAAGCGCGGCTGCTCGAACGGCCAGTCGGCGGCGATCCACTGCGGCACCAGCGCGTCGAGGGCCTGCTCGACCTCGCCGCCCACCAGCTCGTCCACCACCCACCAGGAGATCTCGCCGTCCGCGCCGGCCCTCTCCGGCGGGTCGATGTAGACACAGCCGAGCAGGACCGTCTCCGCCGCGTCGAACAGCGCGTAGTTGAAGGACTCGTGCGCGGCGATCTCCTTCTCGTGCCGCAGGAGGTCGGCCTGGTCGGACTCGTAGGTCATGGTGTCCGCGGGCCAGCCCCAGGCCGGGCCGAAGATGGTCCACAGCCGCTCGCGCGAACCCATCACCGCCGGATAGTCGAGCGGGGTGTCCGCCTCCCGGATCGGCCGCAGGTGATGGCCACCGCCCGGCAGCGGTACCAGGACGGGGTGGACGAAGTCATCGGGAAGCCAGCTCATGGCGCCCGACCGTAGCAGCGCGCGGCCGTCCGCTCCCCTGGATTTTCCCGCCCATCAGCACGCCGCTGGGGCGGCGAAGAAGGGGGACCTCCGGAAGGAGCCGCCGGGCGGGATCCAGAACCAACGAGCCCTGCCGCAAGCGGTGGCCGTCACGGACGAACGCGGAGACTTCGCGGGCCTCTCCCGCGTTCAACGCGACGTCGCGATCGCAACCAGCCTAGCGACGAGGGCGTGCGGAACCACCTCCTCAACCGGTTTCGCAAGTGAGGGCCTTGCCGTAGACGGCGGAGCTGTGGCGGACCGTCATGCCCACCCGCTGGTACAGGGACAGTGCGCCGGTCTCCGAGTGGGTCCACAGCGTGCACGTGCGGCGGCCTTGGCGGTAGGACGCCTGGAACGACGCCCGCAGCAGCATGCGGGCTATCCCCCGGTTGCGGTGGTCCTTCCGGACGGCGACGCGTTCGACGTAGCCCTCGTCGGTGCCCGGGACGTCCAAGGACAGCACTACACCCACCATCTGGCCGCCGGCGAACGCCACGGGGGAGAGCGCGGGTGCGAAGGTGTCGAGTCCGACGGTGTGCCGGGCCCACTCCTCGTAGGGCTTCCGCCGCATCTGCCACTCGTCGAACGCGTCCTCGGTGAGCCGGTACGCGGCCCGCTCGTCACCGGGCCGGAAGAAACGCCAGGTGATGCCGGGTGGCGGGCCGGGCACCTCGGGTTCGGCGGGCAGCCCGATCTCAAGCTGCCACTGGGCGACGAACGGCTCGTACCCGCGTGACCGCAACAGCCCCACCGCCGCCCGGTCGTTGTCCGGGACCGTCTGGCTCAGCCGTTCGCCACCCGCTTGCCGCGCCCGTGCCTCGGCCCAGTCGAGCAGCGCGCTGCCGAGTCCCTTCCCCTGATGGCCGGGGTGGACGTCGACCGCGCTGCGCCGACCACCGTGGACCCAGGCCCGGCCGACGAGAGACCCGGCCGAGTCGTACACCAGCCGGGTGTCGGCGGCCGGGTCGAGGTCGGGCAGTGCGAGGTCGGCGGCAATGCGGTCGGCTTCGGTGGTGGGACGGCCCAGCAGCCCGCGCTCGCGGGCGCCGACCAGCGCGTGGATGGCGGGGGCATCGGCGACGGTCGCCGCCCGCCACCGGTAGGACGGGGGGAGTGAGGGGGGAGACAGATCGGCCATGACCGTGACTCTGGTCCAACCGATCTCGTTCTGTCGACTCAGATACGGATGTTCGCTGCGAAGTTCACGAAGGCCTGCCAGGCGGCGGGCTCGAAGGTGAGGTGGGGGCCGGTCTTGTCCTTGGAGTCACGGATGTGGACGGTGCCGGGGGTCTCGGCGATCTCGACGCACGCGGCGTCCTCGTTGCTGCTGTGGCTGCTCTTGAACCATGTCAGCTCGGTCATGGGACCAGGATGCGCCGACGGCCCGCCGCGGGGAAGCGGCGGGCCGTCGGGGTGGTGCTGTTTTCAGACGTCGGCGTTCGCGGCGAACGTGACGAACGCCTTCCACGCGGCCGGCTCGAAGGCCAACTGTGGGCCGCTCTTGTCCTTGGAGTCACGAACGTGGACGGTGCCGGGCGTCTCGGCGATCTCGACGCACTGGGCTTCCTCGTTGGTGCTGTGGCTGCTCTTGAACCATGCCAGCTCGGCCATGCCTACCGCTCTCCCAGAATCTTCTCGATCAGGGCCAGGGACTCCTTCAGGCTCAGGGCCTGAGCCCGGATGCTGCTGTACCGTGCGGCCATATTACGGACCTCGACGGGGTCCGTGACCAACCGATTCACGTGCTGAGCAGCCGCGTATCCGATCTGCGGCCGATTGGGCGGTGTCAAGACTGTGAACGAGCCACCCATTCCGGCGTGAGTCAGCCGGTCGAGCGGCATGATCTGAAGTTCAGGGCCTCGCATCTGCCCGATTTTGAGGAGGTGCTGAAGTTGCTCGGCGTGGACGTCCCAACCGCCCACAGGACGCCGAAGAACGCTCTCGTCGATCACCCACGTCACGACCGGCAGCGGCCAACGGGTCAGGATCTCCTGCCGGGTCTGTCGCGCTGCCACCCACTCGTTGATCTGCTCGGGGGAGAGTAGCGGCCGGCGCATTTCGTACAGTGCCCGGATGTACGCCTCGGTCTGCAGGAGTCCGGGAATGACCATCGTGCTGTACTCGTGGATCTCAAGCGCCCTCGACTCCTCCTGCGTGAAGGCCCTGGACGAGGCCGGGTGCCGCTCGCTGATCCGGATCTTCGCCTTCATCACGTCGTCCGCGATGAGCTTCAGCGCACCCCCCGCCCCCACGGCGTCGTCCACCTTGACCAGGATCTCGACTCTCGGCGTCCGCTTCCCCCGCTCGACCGCGCCGAGCATGTCCTCGCTGTAGCCGATGATGTCGGCCAGTTCGCGCTGCGTCAGCCCCGCACGCTCGCGGAACATCTTCATCAACTTGCCCACCGCGCTGTAGAACTCCGCGACCCCGTCCGAGTTCTCCGCCGTCTCCCCGTCGTCGAAGACCGTGCGCTCGACACCACTCACCATGGGAATCACCCCTGCTCACACGTGTTTGCGACCGAATGATCCGGGCCGCCCCGACCTGCCGACCCTCCGCGTCCGCACAACCACCCTCCGTGCTTGCCGGACTCGTGGTCAGCGTACGTCCAGGCCGCCACGCTTTTCCCCATGACGACTGAAATTCCGCTGGACAACCCCCGCCGTCACACCATCACACTCGACGCCACTCCGAAGGGCGCCTGCCTCTGCCGCACCGTCACCAGACGCCAACTCGCCCTCTGGGGAGTCGATTCCGCGTTCGGGGAATCGTTCCACTCCGCGCTGATCATCGTTGCGGAGCTGGCGTCGAACGCCATCAGGCATGGTCGCGTTGCGGGGCGTGGATTCGAGCTGCACCTCTGCTTCACCACCCTTGTGCGCCGGGGCGCCACCCTGCGGATCGAGGTCTCCGACTGCCGGGGCGACCGCTTCCCGGTCCTCCCCGTCCTCCCCGCCTCCCGCACCTCTGACGGCCAGTCCGGCCGGGGGCTCGTCCTGATCGACGCCCTCGCCGACCGCTGGGGCACCGTGCCCCGCCACCCCAACGCCAAGACCGTCTGGGCCGAACTCGACCTCGCCGATGCCGGCTGAACCCCGCGATACCGCGCCGCCGTCGCCCGCCGTCACCGGCAGCGCCGCGCTCGGCACCGTTCTCCCGTTCGTGCTGCTCCTCGCCCTCCTGGTGTGGGCCTACCCCCTCACCACTCGCCACCACGGCGAGCACCACCACCCCGTCCCCCGCCCCACCTCGACCGCCACCCCGCCCCGTTGACCCCCGGTGGAGTGGGAAGTCGGCCCCTCCGACTTCCCACTCCACCCTGCGAGCCGGTCCCTGCCCGTCTGTACTGTCGGGGCATGGATGCCACCCGCCGACCGACTCCTGATGAGATCGAGGAGCGTTTCGTCGCGCTTGTCGAGGGCCGTCTGACCAGGGACGAGGCCGACCGATGGGCCGCCCGGTGGGTGGCCGACGACGGGGTGGAGTGGGACGACACCTCCTGGTGGGCGCTCGGCCTCCTATACGGGATCGACCTGCCCGACGGCGAGCACGGCGCCTACCTGCACGACGACGAGCAACTGCGGGAATGGCTCGTCGAGCTGAGGGAGCGCCGCTCGGCAGACGGCGGTCGGCCGCGAGAGAACCCCGCCATGCGGGCCGTCCACCGTTGCGACGAGGCGCCCGTCGCCGTTGTCGGCGGGTTCGAGTCCGCCGGGGACGCCGCTTCCGGTCCGGGGCCGGCGGTGACGGTTGCCGTGTGCGAGAGCCACCGTGAAGTCGGCAAGGCGTGGCTGGCGGGACTCCGGCCGGCGGTGTGGGCAGTCGAAGGCGGTGAGCAGCGGTGTGGATGGGTGTACGACTTCCGCGAGCCGGAGGTCGTTCTGCGTTCTCATGCCGATGCCTGGCTCGACCGACTGAGCGGCCTGGATCTCGCGGACTACGACGACTGGGCGGCCTACCTCTCGGCGGCACATGAGCGGCTCTGCCTGCTGCACGGGCTGGAGCCGGGCCATCGGGGAGGTGGGGGCGCCGTGTCCTGGATCGGTTCGGCGCTGGATGAGCGCGACCTTGGCGGGGACTTGGCGGCGGCCCTGTACTTCCTCGGCCACGCCGAGATACTGGCCGCCATGGGCAAGGTCATTGAGGGGGGAGGCCACTGCTGCTGAGCGGAAAGTCGGCCGGCCCGACTTCCCACTCCGTTCGCAACATCGACAAAAGAACCGCCAGGCGCTCTTCGTGTCGTGTCGGCTTCCGGTGGACGAGGAGAGCGGCGAGATCGCGGCCGATGTGGCCGGCCAGACCGCCCGGGCGCTGGAGAACGTGCGGAGGGTCGTCGAAGGGGTGGGCGGCCACCGCGCGCGCACGGTGGTTCAAGTCGCGGGACTCCCGCTGGAAGCGAGGATCCAGATCGACGCGGTGTGCACCTACAGCCCATGACCGCCGTACGTCCGTAGGACGAGACGGGGCGCGACTTCGGGATCACGGGCGGGGCGCGCCGCTCGTCCGGTGAGCTGACGACGGTGCGTCAGGGGTCGTGATGTCTTGGGACCACACCCCGCAGAGAGGCATCCCGTGAAGTCGCACCACGTCCGCCTGATGACGGTCGCCGCCGTCGCCGGAACCCTGGCCGTCGCCGCTCCGTCCGCCGTCGCCGCCCACAAACCGGACGCCGTCCAACGGCAGCTCGACGCGCTGGTGAGGGACGACGGGGCGCCCGGGGCCCTGGGCGCGGTCCGCCGGCTGGACGGGCGGACCCGCAGCTACACCGCCGGTGTGGGTGACGTGAGGACAGGCGAAGCGGTGCCCGGGGGCGGGCAGGTGCGGATCGGCAGCAACACCAAGACGTTCACCGCCGTCGTCGTGCTCCAACTCGTCGGCGAGGGGCGGATCCGGCTCGACGCGCCCGTGGAGAGGTACCTGCCGGGCGCGGTCGACGGCAGCGGCATCACCGTCCGCCAGATCCTCCAGCACACCAGCGGGCTGCCCGACTACACGCGGTACCTCGACGACGAGATCCGCCCCTACCGGCCGCGCGAGCTGCTCGACATCGCGCTGCGGCACCCGGCGGACTTCGCGCCCGGCGAGCAGTGGGCGTACAGCAACACCAACTACGTGCTCGCCGGGCTGGTCGTCCAGGAGGTCACCCACCGCCCCCTCGCCGAGCAGATCGACCAGCGGATCATCCGTCACCTCGGCCTGCTGCACACCTACTTCCCGGCCCCCGGCGAAGCGACGATCCGCCAGGCCCACCCCCACGGCTACTACCGGGAGGCGACCGGCGGGCCGCTGATCGACATCACGGAGATGGACCCCTCCTGGGCGTGGGCGGCGGGCCAGCTGGTCTCCACCGCCTCGGACCTCAACCGGTTCTTCGGTGCGCTGGTGGACGGGCGGCTGCTCCGGCCCGCCCAGCTCGCCGAGATGCGGCGGACCGTCGACGCCGGAAGGCCCTTCGCCCAGGGCAGCAAGTACGGCCTGGGGCTGGTGGGTTCGCCGCTCTCCTGCGGCGGGGTCTACTGGGGCCACGGCGGCAGCATCCCGGGCTACGAGACGCGCGGCGGCGCCACCGGGGACGGGCGCGCCGCGAGCATCACCATCACCGTGCAGCCGGGCGACGAAACGACGGCGCGGCACCTGGAGGCGGCCGTGGACACGGCGTTGTGCTCGGCCGGGCGAGCGGCGGATTAGTACCCCTCCAGGAGGACGACAGCCTGTGGTGTCGTCCCTATGGTCCAGACCTATGAGATCAAGAGCACCACTGAGAACCGTCGGCCTCGCCCTCGCCCTGGCGCTCGCCGGAACCGGCGTCGGCGCCGGGGCGGCCGAGGCGGCACCGGAGGAGCGGCCCCGTCCGCTGGTGTGGACGGACTGTCCTGACGACCCGTCCGGGGCGCCGGTGGACCCGCGACTGCGCTGCACCACGGTGCGGGTACCGCTGGACTACCGGGCGCCGAACGGGCGGACGATCGAGATCGCGGTGTCCCGGCTGGAGACCGCCAAGCCGGGGCTGCGGCGCGGCATCCTGGTGCACAACGGCGGCGGGCCCGGCGTGGCCAGTCTGCACATGCCCACCTCCCAGGAGTCCGGCTACCCGCAGGACGTGCTGGACCGCTACGACCTGGTGAGCTTCGACCCGCGCGGCGTCGGCCACAGCACTCCGGTGAGCTGCGGCCGGAGCGCCGCCTCGCTGCCCAATGAGATGGTCTTCCCGTTCCCGGCCCCGGACGGCTCGATCGACCAGAACGTGAGCTTCGCCCGGCAGTTGGCCCGCGACTGCCTGGCCAACAGTGGCGAGCTGATCCGCCACGTGACCACCGCCAACACCGCGCGCGACCTGGACCGCATCCGCGCCGCCCTCGGCGAGCAGCGGATCTCCTACCGCAGCGCGTCGTACGGCACCTACCTGGGCGCGGTGTACGCGGAGATGTTCCCGGGGCGGACCGACCGCGTCGTGCTCGACGCCAACGTCAGCCCCAACGTCACCTGGACCGACCGGCTGGCGAGCTGGGACCACGCCAGCGAACTGCGCTTCGAGGACTTCGCCGCCTGGGCGGCCGAGCGCGACGCCACGCTGCGGTTCGGTGCGACCCCGGCCGCCGTCCGCGCCAACTACCTGGCGCTGGCCGCCAAGTTGGACCGCACGCCGGTGACCCACCCGGTCGCCGGGCCGGTCAACGGGAACCTGTGGCGGGCGATCTACCGCTTCGACTCCTACCATTCCTCGCTGTTCCAGGAGATCGCCGACTGGTGGCGCTTCCTCGCCGACGACGGCGCCGGGCCGGTCCCGTACTGGTGGCTGGTCAAGGGCACCCCGGGCGTCCCTGAGGACAACGACGTGGCCGCGCTGGTGGCGGTCCTCTGCGGTGACAATGCGGCGCCGAAGGACCTCGGCCGGTACCAGCGGAAGGTCACCGAGAGCCGGCAGCGCAACCCGATCGTGGCCGGCATGGGCGCCAACGTCTGGCCCTGCGCCTTCTGGCCGGCCCCGGTGGAGCCGGCGGTCCGGGTCACCGACCGGGGGGCCGCCAACATCCTGCTGCTGCAGACCACGCGGGACCCGGCCACCCCGTACGCCGGCGCGCTGGGCATGCGGGCGACGCTCGGCAAGCGGGCCCGGATGGTGACCGTGGACGGCGGCAACCACGGCGCCTACGACCGGTCCACGCCGTCCTGCGCGGTCGACGCCGCCGACCGGTTCCTCGCCACCGGCGTGCTGCCGGGGCGGGACCTGTTCTGCCGCCCGGACGCGGCGGCCCCGGACGCGACGGCTCCGGCGGCGAAGGCGGGTCCGGCGGCGGGCCGTCCGTCCCCGCTGTTCTGACACGGCGATGCCCGCCGGTACGGGGAGGATCCGTACCGGCGGGCACCTCGGGACGAGGTCAGTTGAGGTCCATGCCCTTGGTCTCGGGCAGCGACCGCACCACCAGCGCGGTGACCAGCAGCAGCGCCACCGCGTAGAGGTTGAACAGCCAGGGCTGCTTCACGACCTCGGTGAACAGCGTCTGGAGGTAGGCGGCGGTGCCGCCGAACGCCGCGACGGACACCGCGTACGGAACGGCGACGCCGACGGTGCGGATCCGCGCGGGGAACAGCTCGGCGTAGGCGGCCGGGGCGACCGCCGCCAGGGCGCCGACGAAGGTGAGCATCACGGCCATGGACACCGTGAGCTGCCAGGCGGAGTCGCGCAGCAGCCAGGTCATCGGGAAGTGCAGGGCGGCGGCGCCGAGACTGCCGATGGCCATCACGGGCCGGCGGCCGATGCGGTCGCTGAGCTTGCCCCAGAGCGGGAGGGAGGCGATGAAGACGAGGTTGGCGAGCGTGCCCGCCCACAGCGCGTGCCCGGTGTCGATCTTGAGGCTGGTCGCCGCGTAGGCCGGGGCCGCCACCGCCCACACGTAGTAGATGACGGTGAAGCCGACCGTCATGCCGACGACCTGGAAGCCCTGCTTGCGGTGGTCGACGATGGACCGGATGAGCGAGGGACCGGCGGCCTTCCCGGCCTTCTCGCGGATGCCCTCGAACGCCTCGGTCTCCGACATCTTGGCCCGCATGACCAGCCCGTACAGGCCGAGCAGCGCGCCGATGGCGAACGGGATGCGCCAGCCGAAGTCGTTCATCTGGCTCTTGGTCAGGGTCTGGGTGAGGACCGCGCCCAGGAGCGTGCCGGCGAGGACGCCGGCGGTGCCGGCGACGTAGATCATCGAGGACCACAGGCCGCGCCGCTCGCGCGGGGCGATCTCGGAGAGGTAGGTCTGGGCCGAGGGCAGTTCGCCGCCGTGGGCGAGGCCCTGGACGAGCCGGGCGAGGAGCAGGAACAGCGAGGCGAAGGCGCCGACCGAGCCGAAGGTCGGGGCGAGGCTGATCATCAGGCTGCCGGTGGCCGCGAGCCCGATGGAGAGGGTCATCGACTTCTTCCGGCCGAGCCGGTCGCCGATCCAGCCGAAGACGAAGCCGCCGAGCGGGCGGGTGATGAAGCCGACGGCGAAGATCGCGAGCGTCTGGAGGACGGCGGAGGTCTGGTCGGCGGGGTCGAACAGTTGCTTGGCGAAGAACGGGGCGAAGGTCGCGTAGATCGCCCAGTCGTAGGCTTCGACGGCGTGGCCGGCACCGGTGCTGAGGACGGCGAGGCGGGGGGACTGCCGCGTGGAGGGTGCGGTTTCGGTGGGGGCGGCCGAGGACAGCTGTGCGGACATGCGCGGCTCCGGAGGGTGGGGGAGGTGCCGGATCAGGGGAGGGTGTTCAGAAGGGTGTTCAGTAGGTGAGGAGGAGGTCGGTCATGACCTCGCGGCCGAAGACGAGCGAGTCGAGGGGGACCCGTTCGTCGACGCCGTGGAAGAGCGCGGGGAAGTCGAGGTCCGCGGGGAGCCGCAGCGGGGCGAAGCCGAAGCCCCGGATGCCCAGCCGGGAGAGCGGCTTGTTGTCGGTCCCGGCGGGGAGCAGGTAGGGCAGGACCTCGGCGCCGGGGTCGTGGTGGCGGAGGGTCTCGGTGATCCGTGCGACGAGGTCGCCGTCGAAGGGGTTCTCCAGGGCGGGCAGGTCGGTCTCCACGTCGAGCCGAACGCCCGGGCCGGCCAGTTCGCGGATGCGGTCCAGGACGGCGTCGTGGTGGCCGGGCAGGCAGCGGACGTCGAGCACGGCGGAGGCGCGTTCGGGGACCACGTTCGCCTTGTAGCCGCCGTCGAACATGGTCACGTTGACGACGTTCTGCAGGGAGGGGCGGATGAAGCGGGCGCCGAAGCCGGCCGCCTCGGCGATCCTGCGGGGGTCGGTGCCCGCCGGTAGCCCGGCCAACAGCCTTACCCGTTCGAGGAGTTCGTCGGTGGTGTCGGTGAGCGTCACCGGCCAGGCGGCGCGGCCGATCCGGGCGACCGCCTCGGCCAGTCTCACCACGGCGTTGTCGTCGTGGAGCTGGGAGCCGTGGCCGGCCGTCCCCTCGGCGGTGAGCCTCGCCCACAGGGCGCCCTTCTCGCCGGTCTGCAGGAGGTAGGCGCGCCGGCCGGCGATGTCGACCGAGTAGCCGCCGACCTCGCTGACGGCGTTGCCGACGCCCTCGAAGAGGTGGGGGTGCTCGTCGACCATCCATCCGGAGCCGTAGGCGCAGCCGGACTCCTCGTCCGCGAAGAGCGCGAGGACGATGTCGCGCCGGGGCTGCTCACCGCGCCGGACGGCCTCCCGGACCGAGGCCAGGATCATGGCGTCGGTGCCCTTCATGTCGACGGCTCCGCGGCCCCAGATCATGCCGTCCCGGATCTCGGCGCCGAAGGGGTCGACGCTCCAGTCCCGCGGGTCGGCCGGGACGACGTCGAGGTGGCCGTGCACCATCAGCGCCGGGAGTCCCGGCTCGCGGCCCGGCCAGCGGGCGACCAGGTTGGTCCGGCCCTTTGCGGCCTCGAACACCTGGCAGGGGAGGCCGGCCTCCTCCAGGAGCGCCCGGCAGTAGTCGGTGGCCTCGGCCTCGCCCTCGGCCCGGCCCGGTCCGTGGTTGGAGGTGTCCATCCGGATCAGGTCCCGGGCGATCCGGACGACCTCGGTGGCTGGATCGTCCGGCCGGTCTTCGTCCGTGGGAATCCGCGCCATGAATGCTCCTGGGGGTCCGTGGGCGGAATGTGCCGCCGTCGGCTTTTGGTTGCCGAAGCTTGCACTCGGCGCCCCCCCTGCTTCAAGGACGATCCCCCCGGACGCAAGAACATTGCGTCGGGCGCTTCGGACGCGTCGGACGCGTCAGGCGAGCGGCAGCGGCGTCATCGGCTTGGTCACCCCGAAGGCGAAGGTCGTCTGCACCGAGGCGAGCGACGGAATGCGGCGCAGTTGGGTGCGCACCAGCTGTTCGTAGGCGACGAAGGAACTCGTCACGATCTTGAGCAGGTAGTCCTGGTCGCCGGCCAGCAGATGGGCCTCGACGATGTGCGGGATCGAGCGGATGTGCTGCTCCACGGCGTCCACCACCTCCGGCTGGTGGTTCTCGATGGTGATCCGGACGAAGGCCGTGATCGGCAGCCCGAGGGCCTGCTGGTCGGCGACGGCGGTGTAGCTGGTCAGCACGCCCGCCTCCTCCAGGCGGCGCACCCGGCGCAGGCACGGCGATGGGGACAGGGCGACCCGGTCGGCCAGCTCCTGGTTGGTGATGCGCGCGTTGAGCTGCAGCTCGTGGATGATGCGGCGGTCGATCTCGTCGAGGGTCGTCATGTGGCAGATCATGCCAATTAGTGGGCGGTTCATGGAAGAGACACGTTGTCGACTGTTAGAACACCTCCCGTATCCACCTCCCCCTTCCACCCCGCTCCGGGAGACCCCGATGTTCCTCGACACCCCCTCGCTCCACCTGGATCCGCTCTGGGACCTGAGCGCCGCCTACGCCGCCGACCCCCGGCCCGAGCGGCTCAACCTGATCATCGGCGTCTACCGCGACGAGTCGGGCGCCTCCCCGGTGATGCCCTCGGTGCTCGCGGCGGAGGCGAGGCTGCTCGCGCGGGCGCCGTCCAAGGAGTACCTGGGCCTGTCCGGGAACACCGGCTTCAACGCGGCGGTGACCGGGCTGCTGCTGGGGGAGGAGGAGCTGGTCGCCCGCGCCACCGCGGTGCAGACCGTGGCCGGCACCGGCGCGCTGCGGCTGCTCGCCGAACTCCTCGCCACCACCGGGCCCGGCCGGACGGTGTACCTCGGCACCCCCTCGTACGTGAACCACCTCGCGATCCTGCGGGCGGCGCGTCTGAACGTGGTCGAGTACCCCGTCTCGCGCGACGGCGTGCTGGACGCGGAGGCCGTGCTGGCGGTCGCGCGCACCGCGCGCCGGGGCGACGCGATCCTGCTCCAGGGCTGCTGCCACAACCCGACGGGCCTGAGCATGCCGGGCCCGCTCTGGGACGAGCTGGCGGCGGTGATGGCCGTGCGCGGCGTCGTCCCGTTCGTCGACCAGGCCTACTTCGGCCTCGGCGACGGGCTGGAGGAGGACCTCGCGGGCATGCGGCGGATGCTGCGCGTGGTGCCCGAGGCGGTGGTCGCGGTGAGCGGGTCGAAGGCGTGGGGCCTGTACAGCGAGCGCACCGGCTGCGCGATCGTGCTGACCGAGGGCCGGGAGCGGGGCGAGTACGCGCGCGGCGTGCTGGAGGTGACCGCCCGCGCCGACTACTCGCAGCCCCCCGCGCACGGCGCGCTGATCGTCGCCGAGATCCTCGGTGACCCGGGGCTGCGCGCGCAGTGGCGCGCCGAACTGGAGGAGATGCGGCTGCGGTTGACCGGGCTGCGGGAGGGGCTGGCGGACGCGCTGGCGGCGGGCCCGGGCGGCGCGGCCTTCGCCGCCCTGCGCGAGCAGCGCGGCATGTTCCTGCGGCTGCCGCTCGCACCGGGGCAGATGGACCGGCTCCGCGAGGAGCACGCCGTCTACGGCATCCCGTCCGGGCGGATCAGCCTCGCGGGCGTGCCGACGGCCCGCATCCAGGATCTTGCGGACTCGATCGCCGCTGTGGCAGATCCTGCCCTCATAGGGGCCTCTCGCGCATGAATTAGCAATCGCATGCCCCGCCCTGAGGCATACAGTCTTGCCATCCCCACCGGCCCCACCATCCCCACCGGCCCCACCGGCCCCACCGATTCAGACGGAGGTCCCATGGACGTTCAGAAGTTCCAGGAGAAGAAGGACAGGCTCTTCGGCAACCACGTCCTGCTGGTGACGCCGATGCGCCCCGACGGCAGTCTGGACGAGGAGTCCACCCGCTCGCTCATCGACTTCGTCGTGGGCCGGGGCGTCCACGGCATCCTCACCCTGGGCAGCACCGGCGAGGTCTTCGCCCTCACCGACGAGGAGCGCCGCCGCTTCGCCGAGCTGGTGGTCGAGCACACCGCGGGCCGGGTGCCGGTCGGCGTCGGCGTCGCCCACTCCTCCGCCGACGCCAGTGCCGCGCTCGCCGAGCACGCCGAGGCGTCCGGCGGCGACTACGTCTTCACCACCGGCCCCTACTACCACCCGCACGGCGCCGAGGGGATCTTCCGGCACGTCAAGCACGTCGGCGACGCCAGCGGGCTGCCGCTGATGGTCTACGACGGCGGCGCCGGCATCGAGTTCTCGCTGCCGCTGCTGCGCCGGATGGCCGAGAACATCCCGACCCTCTTCTCCTCGAAGCTGTTCCTGCCCTACCCGGCCAAGATCGCCCAGTACGCGGACGCGACCGACGGCCGCGTCCAGGCCTGGGCCGGCCACGACCAGCTCAACTTCCTGATGCTCCAGTACGGCGCCGAGGGCATGACCTCCGCCGCGAGCTGCGTGCTCCCGGCCGAGCAGTCGCAGATCTTCGACAGCATCCGCGACGGCAGGCTGGAGGAGGCGCGCCGGCTCTTCCACGAGCGGGTCGGCCCGCTCAACTCGATCGCCTTCGCCAACGTCCTGCAGTACCCGCAGGCCTACAAGCGGGCGCTGACGTGGATGGGCGTCATCGAGCACGACGCCTGCAAGACGGTCATGGAGCCGCTCGACGACGTCCGCACCCGCGAGCTGCGCGCCGTGCTCGAAAGGATCGGGGTCGTCTCCGCGTGACGGGCACCGGTGGAGGCCGCAGCCGGCCGCGTTCGGCGGCCGTCGTGGTCATCGTTCTCTCGCAGTGGCTCGGCACGTCCCTCTGGTTCAGCCCCAGCGGCGCGACCGAGGACCTCTCGCGCTGGCTGCACCTGGACTCCGGGGACTTCGGCTGGCTGCTGGCCGCCACCCAGCTCGGCTTCATCCTGGGGACCCTGGTCCTCACCCTGACCGGGGTGGCCGACCGCTACTCCGCGGAGCGCGTTTTCGCGGCCGGGGCGCTCGTCGGCGCCGTCCTCAACTGCGCCTGGACGCTGGTCGATCCGGGCTTCGGCCTGGCCTGGGCGGCCCGCTTCGGGGTCGGCGTCGCGCTCGCCGGGATCTACCCGATGGGCATGAAGATGATCGTGCGGCGGGTCGGCCCGAACGCGGGCTGGGCGCTGGGCTGGCTGGTGGCCATGCTCACCCTCGGCACGGCGATGCCGCACATCCTCCGCTCGGCCGGGGCGGCGCTGCCCTGGCAGGCGGTGATCTGGGGCTCCTCGGTGCTGGCGCTGCTCGCCGCCGTGCTGGTGCTGCTGATCCGGGAACCCGGGCGGGAGCGGCCGGCCGCCGCGCCGCCGGCCGCGTCCGAAGGCGCGTCCCGGTCCGTGCGGACGCTGCTCGCGCTGCCGGACTTCCGGGCGTCCTGCGCCGCCTACCTCGGGCACATGTGGGAGCTGTACGCGTTCTGGGGCGTCGTCCCGCTGCTGTGCGCCGAACTCGTCGCCACCCGGGGCGACATCGCCGCCGTGGCCGCGCTCAGTGCGGGCGTCATCGCCGCCGGCAGCGTCGGCTGCGTCCTCGGCGGCGTCCTGAGCCGGCGCTGGGGCAGCGAGGCGGTCGCCGCGCTCGCCCTGGCCGGCTCCGGCCTCACCTGCCTGCTCTACCCCCTGCTCCCGGACGGCGCCGCCGGGCTCAAGGCCGGCGTCCTGGCGCTCTGGGGCCTCCTCGTCGTCGCGGACTCGCCGCAGTTCTCCGCGATGAGCGCCCGCTACGTCCCGTCGCGGCTGGTCGGCACGGCGCTGACCGCCCAGAACAGCGCGGGCTTCCTGGTGACCGTGGTGAGCATCCTCGTGCTGCAGAACGCCATGACCGCCTGGGGCGACCACGCGCTCTGGCTGCTCCTGCCGGGCCCGGCCCTCGGACTGCTCGCGATGCGGCCCCTGCTGACCCGCGTCCGGACCGGCGCGGCAACCCTCGACCACCACCCTCACGCCGCAAGACATAAGGAGGCACGCTCGTGACGTGCACCCACCTGCCGGACCTCGACAGCGCGCCGTTCGGCGTGCTGCGCCTGCCGCGCACCATCCTGGCCGGCGCCGGCCAACTCCGGGGACTCCCGCACGTCGCACGGGAGTTCGGGACCTCGGTGCTGATCTGCACGGACCCCAGGCTGGCCGACTCCGACGAGCTGCGCGACCTCGTCACCGCCCTGGAGGGACAGGGCCTGGAGGTCGCGGTCTTCGGCGACACCGAGGCCGAACTGCCGGTGCCCGGCATCATGGCCTGCGTCGAGGCGGTGCGCGGGCGGCGGATCGAGGCCGTCATCGGCTTCGGCGGCGGCAGCTGCATGGACATGGCCAAGATCGTGGCGGTGCTGCTCACCCACGGCGGCACTCCGCGCGACTACTACGGCGAGTTCGCCGTACCCGGCCCGGTCCTGCCGGTGATCGCCGTCCCCACCACGGCCGGCACCGGCTCGGAGGCGACGGCCGTCGCGGTGGTCTCCGACCCGGACCTCGGCATGAAGACGGGAATCTCCAGCCCCCACATCATCCCCGCCGTCGCGGTCTGCGACCCCACGCTGACCCTGACCTGCCCGCCCGCGCTCACCGCCGCCACCGGCGCCGACGCCTTCGTCCACCTGGTCGAGTCCTACACCGCCGTCGCCCGCCCCGGCACCCCCGGACTCGCCCGCGAGCGCGTGTTCATCGGCCGCAGTCCGCTCACCGACACCCTCGCCGTCGAGGGCGTGCGGCTGGTGGGCCGCAGCCTGGTGAAGGCGTACCGGCAGCCCGGCGACGAAGGCGCCCGTGGCGACATGATGCTCGCCGCGCTCTACGGCGGCGTGGCCCTCAGCAACGCCGGAACCGCCGCCGCCCACGCGATCCAGTACCCCGTCGGCACGCTCACCCACACCCCGCACGGCGTCGGCGTCGGCCTGCTGCTGCCCTACGTGCTGCGCCACAACTTCCCGGCGATCCGGCCCCGGCTGGCCCGCATCGCCGAGGCGCTCGGGGCGGACGTGCGCGGCCTCGGCCTCGACGACGCCGCCCGCGCCGGCGTCGAGGCCGTCGACGCGATCCTCGCCGCGATCGGCATCCCCGCCACCCTCGCCGACCTCGGGGTGCGCGAGGCCGACCTCGGCCTCATCGCGGAGCGCTCGCAGAACTCCAAGCGCCTCATCGACAACAACCCGGTCCCCCTCGGCCTGGAGGGCCTCACCGCGATCACCCGCGCCGCCTTCGCGGGCGACCGGACCTTCCGCGCCTGACCCACGAGAAGAGAACCCCCCACATGAACACCACGGACACCACCGACACCGCCGAACTCCTGGTCGACGGCCTCACCGTCCCGCTGCGGCTGCTCATCGGCGGCGCCTGGACCGACGGCGCCCGCGGCGACACCATCCCCGTCGTCAACCCCTCCGACGGCAGCACGCTCGCCTCGATCGCCGACGCCACGCCCGCCGACGGCACCCACGCCGTCGGCGCCGCCGCCGCCGCCCTGCCCGGCTGGTCCGCCACCGCACCCCGCAAGCGCGCCGAAATCCTGCGCTGCTGCTACGAGTTGATGACCGAGCAGAGCGAGCAGCTGGCCCGGCTGATCTCCCTGGAGAACGGCAAGGCGCTGCCCGACGCACGCGGCGAGGTCGCCTACGCCGCCGAGTTCTTCCGCTGGTACTCCGAGGAGGCCGTGCGCATCATCGGCGAGATCTCCACCTCGCCGTCCGGCGGCAACCGCATCGTGGCCCAGCACCAGCCGATCGGCGTCTGCGCGCTGATCACGCCCTGGAACTTCCCCGCCGCGATGGCCACCCGCAAGCTCGCCCCCGCCCTCGCGGCCGGCTGCACCGCCGTGCTCAAGCCGGCCACCCTCACGCCGCTCACCGCGCTCGCCATCGCGCGGATCATGACCGAGGCGGGCGTCCCGGCCGGCGTCGTCAACGTCATCACCACCAGCCGCACCGGCGCCGTGATGGACGTCGTGCTGGCCGACCCCCGGGTGCGCAAGCTCTCCTTCACCGGCTCCACCGAGGTCGGCCGGCACCTGCTGAAGCAGGCCGCCGACAACGTCCTCAGCTGCTCCATGGAACTCGGCGGCAACGCCCCCTTCCTGGTCTTCGACGACGCCGACCTGGACAAGGCCGTCGACGGCGCCATGGTCGCCAAGATGCGCAACGGCGGCCAGGCCTGCACCGCCGCGAACCGCCTCTACGTGCAGCGCGGCATCCACGACCGGTTCGCCCGCCGGCTGGCCGAGCGGATGGCCGCCCTGCGGGTCGGCGCCGGCCACCGGGACGGCGTGGACGTCGGGCCGCTCGTCGACGACGCGAGTGTGCGCAAGGTCGACGAACTGGTCCAGGACGCGGTGCAGCGCGGCGCGAGCGTCGAGGTGGGCGGGGCACCGCTGGACGGCCCCGGCTTCTTCTACCCCCCGACCGTCGTCACCGGCGTGCCGGTCGACGCGCGCATGGTCACCGAGGAGATCTTCGGGCCGGTCGCCCCGCTGATCCCCTTCGACACCGAGGAGGAGGCCGTCGAGGCCGCCAACTCCACCGAATACGGCCTGGCCGCCTACGTGTTCACCGAGGACCTGGGCCGCGGCCTGCGGGTGGCGGAGCGGCTGGAGAGCGGCATGGTCGCCGTCAACCGCGGCCTCGTCTCCGACCCGGCGGCCCCCTTCGGCGGCGTCAAGCACAGCGGCCTCGGCCGCGAGGGCGCCCACGAGGGCATGCTCGAATTCACCGAGACCAAGTACATCGCCGTCGACTGGTAGCCGCCCGCCGGCGTTCCCGGGCCCGCTCGGGAACGCCGCCCGTCCTCACCTGCAGCAACCCCCTGGAGTTCCCGTGCTCATCCCCGTCGACGACATCCGATCGACCGCGACCGGCGTGCTGCTGCGCGCGGGCGTGTCGCAGCCCAACACCGAGATCCTGGTGCGCTCCCTGGTGGAGGCCGAGCTGCGCGGGCTGCCCTCGCACGGGCTGCTGCGCCTGCCCCGGGTCGTCGAGCGCCTGCGCAACAAGGTCGCCGACGGCACCACCACCGGGCGGCACACCTGGACCACGGGGGCGCACCTGAGCGTCGACGGCGAGCGCGGCATCGGCCCGGTCGTCGCCCACCACGCGCTGGCGGCGGTCTCCGCCCGCGCCAGGTCCACCGGCATCGCGCTCGCCTCGATCGCCAACAACAACCACATCGGCATGCTGGCGCTCTACGCCGAGGACATCGCCCGGGCCGGCCAGGTGGTCATCGGCTTCACCACCAGCGAGGCGCTCGTCCACCCCTGGGGCGGCCGCAGGGCGATGGTGGGCACCAACCCGGTGATGATCGGCGTGCCCGCCGAGCCGCACCCGTTCGTGATGGACATGGCCACCAGCCTGGTCTCCATGGGCAAGGTCCACGACCACGCGCACCGCGGCGAACCGCTCCCCGACGGCTGGGCCCTGGACGCCGACGGCAACCCGACCCGGGACGCCGAGGCGGCGAAGGCCGGGGCGATCGCGCCGTTCGGCGGGCCCAAGGGGTACGCGCTGGGCCTCGCCTTCGAACTGCTGGTGGCCGCCCTCACCGGCACCGCCACCGGCCGCGACGTCGCGGGGACGCTCGACTCCACCGAGGTCTGCAACAAGGGCGACGTGTTCATCGTCGCCGAGCCCGTCGGCCCCGTCGAGGCGATCTCCCGCTACCTGCGGGACATCCGCGCCACCGAGCCGAGCGACCCCGCCCGCCCCGTCCTCGTCCCGGGCGACCGCGCCCTGCGCACCCGGGAGGCCGCCCTCGCCGAGGGCCTGGACGTCGCCCCCGAGGTCTGGCAGCGGATCACCGCACTCGCCTGACCGCCGCCCCACCGAGCCTCACCCCCGGCCCCACCGACTCCCGCCCGGTTTACGCGCCGTTGCCCGGGCGGGGCCCAGCCCGTGGTGCGCGCCCGATCCCCTGTCAGGGCGCGCACCACGGAACCAGGTCCGCCGACCCGGTAGGTTGGCGGCATGGACGATGCCGAACTCGCCGCCCTGCTGGCCGGATGCGCCGACTGTCCCTACCCCGGCGCCTGGCAGGAGGCGCCGTTCCCGGAACGCGCCGTCGACGGGGTGCGCTACGCCGTGGTCGCGGTCGACCCGGGGGTGGGCGTGCTCGGGGTGCGGCGCGGCGACGGATCGCTGTGGGAGCTCCCCGAGGCGGACGGCGGGCCCCACCTGGTGAACAGCGGCGTCCCGGCCTTCGTCGCCTTCAACGCGGCCTACCGCGAGGCCGCCGTCGAGGCCGACGCGTACGAGGGACCGGGGGACGGCCTCGACGACGGGGCGGCCCTGGAGGCGGCGGAGGAGGCCGCCGACGCCCTCACCGAAGCGCTGCTGGAACGCTTCGCCGCCGTCGACGCCGAGGCCGTCGCCGACGAGGACTCCTTCTGGTCCGTCGCCGCCGAGGAACTCGGGTACGGCATGAGCGTGTGAGCCCGCCGCAGGCCCCGGCGAGATTTTGCCGAACGGTCGACCAACGGGCCCGCCCGCCCGGGTAGCGTCCTGATCCGTTCCCCTTCGAAACGGATCGCGGGCCGCTGCCGCCGGGCAGGCCGGGCCCGCCGAGAGGTGTGCCATGAACCCGGTCGACCTGTACGAGGCGGCGTCCGCGCTGCCGACGCCGTGGGACTCCCGTGCGCTCGGG
The DNA here is from genome assembly GCF_042957205.1 of Kitasatospora sp. NPDC008115. Taxonomy (NCBI): domain Bacteria; kingdom Bacillati; phylum Actinomycetota; class Actinomycetes; order Kitasatosporales; family Streptomycetaceae; genus Kitasatospora; species Kitasatospora sp. NPDC008115. The sequence goes on from NZ_JBIBHU010000014.1 coordinate 86,530, forward strand.
CGGGTGGGAACCGCCGTCGTGAAGGTGCTGAGGATGGACGGCCGGCCGCTGCCGGTCGAGGTGCACGACGCGGCCGAGCTGCTCCTGGTGCTCGACGGCCGCCTCGAACTCCTCGTGGACGGCGTGGAGTTGACCATCGGCCCGGGCGAGCTCCACGAGGTGGCGGCCGGTGCCCGGCACGCCGTGCGGCCGGGCAGCACGGGCACGCTGCTCCTGGTGGAGGCGGCCGGCTGAGCAGCCCGGTCAGGGGCGCCAGACCGCCACCTGGTGGGTGGGGTAGAGGTTGCCCGGCGGGCGGTACAGGGCGAGGCCGACGACCAGCCCGGCGTTGTTGACGAACAGGGCGTTGTTGCCGGTGCGGGCCGGGTCGAGGTCGGTGACGGTGCCGCCGGAGGCCCAGGTCCGACCCGACTGGTACTGGCGGGCCGGGATGCCGCTCCAGCCGTAGCCGATCGCGGTACCGGCGTCGTTGATCCCGACGGCGATCGAGTTGCCGCCGCTCGGCGGGGTCGGGGACAGCGGGGTGAGGGTGCCGTCCGGGCTCCAGCGGGCGGCCTCGGTGACGAGCTGGTCCGGGTCGGGGCGGTACTCGCCGACGACGGTGCCGGACGCGTTGACGGCGGTCGGCAGGGTGTGGGCGCCCAGGTCGCGCAGGGCGCCGGAGGGCGAGCGGACCAGGCCGTGCCGGGTGCTGCCGACGTCCAGCGGCCGGTCGGCGACGCCGATCACCGTGCCGGCGTCGTTGATCGCCACCGGCCAGTCGCCGCGCCCGGCGGTCGGGCCGGTCTGGAACCTGGTCGGGGTGCCGTCCGGGCTCCAGACGATGCCGTGGAAGGCGCCGATTCCGGTGTAGGAGCGGCCGATGGCGAGTCCGGCGGCGTTGACGCCGGTGGCCGCGCTGGACGTGTCACCCGGCAGCGGGGCGAGGGCCACGGTGGTGCCGTCCGGGCGCCAGGCCACCGCGTGGGGGTCGACGGAGCTGCTGTAGGAGGTACCGACCACGATGCCGCTGCCGCCGATCGCGGTGGCCGTGCTGTACAGGTCGCCGGGCAGCGGGGGCAGCGCGGTGGGGGTGCCGTCGGCGGCCCAGCGGACGGCGGTCGGCTGCCAGTGGTCGCGGGTGGCGGGCCAGGAGATGCCGATGGTGACGTCGGCGTCGTTCACCCCCAGGGCCTGCGCGAAGTCCTCGCCCGGCAGCGGCGGGAGGGTGACGGGCGTGCCGTCGGCGGCCCAGCGTACGGCGCTCGCCTCGCGGCCCTGGGTCCAGGCGTAGGCGTAACCGACGGCGACGCCATGGCCGTTGACCCCGGTGGGGTCGCTGTAGGGCTTCGAAGGCACCCCGGTGGGCAGCAGGGTCATGGCCGGTGCGGCGGAGGCGGCGGGCGCGGCGCCGGCCGGGGCGGCTCCCAGCAGCGCTCCGGTGCCGAGGACGGCGGCCACGGCGGCGGTGGCCGTCCGGCGGCCTGGGCGGATGGTCATGGCACGGGTTCCCTGTCTGCTCGGCGGCATGTCGGCCCGGCCGGCGGTGCTCGCGGTAGGGGCGGGCCGCTGGTGCGTGCAGGCGTGACTCTAGCCGCGCCGCCTCGCCTTCGCAGGTGAACCGGCCACTCCGGTTGGCTTCCGCAGGTGAGGGGCTGTCATGGCCGTCCGAGATGGGGGAGAGGACCGCCGGCTCAGCACCACTCCTCCAGATAGAGCAGGGTCCGGCGGTCGGCGGAGGCGAACTCGAAGGGCCGGTAGGTCGGGGACTCGCCCAGGTCGGCCGGCCGGTTCTTGACGGCCTGCCAGGTGCCGGCCCGGTCCTCCGGGGCGACGCGGCGGAGCGTGGTGCCGCCGCCGCTGCCGATGATCACGGCGTCGGCCGAGGCGAGCAGCCGCTTCACCAGCCGGGGGTGGAGCGGTCCGCGGACCTTGCGCCAGCGCTGCCCTTCGTCGTCGACGAACTCGGTGCGGCCGCCGGGCGACGGTTCGCTGTCGCCGTAGGAGTACTGGACCGGCAGCAGGTCGGCCGTCAGTTCGGCCAGGGTGGCGGCGCGCGGGCGCTTCTTGGGCATGGCGCCAGCCTCCCAGGCGCGGCGGGGGCGTACGTGCGCCGGGGCCGGTCGCGAGGGGATCGCGGCCGGCCCCGGTCGTGGGGGCGGGTCAGCGGAGCCAGGTGTGGTCGCGGACGACCGGGAGGGCGGCCCAGCGGCGGGCGAGGCCCCAGGTGCGGCCGGCGCCGGTGACGGCGAGGGCAACCAGCAGCAGTGCGTAGAGGACGTGGTAGTCGAGCAGCGGGTTGGTCGAACCGCTCGCGCTGCCGTCGGCGAGGTGCCGGGCGGGCGGCCACTCGGCGGCCCACATCAGGGCGAGCAGCACGGTTCCGCCGGCGGCGGCGATCCGCAGGGCGACGCCGCCGGCCAGCGCGAGCCCGATGCCGAGCAGGCCGAGCATGAACAGCCAGTCCGCCCAGGTCTGGCCGGCCATCGCGTGGAAGGTGCCGCGCAGCGGGCCGGCGGCGACGTGGCTGAGGAAGCCCTTGGTGGGAGACGCGCCGTCGAACCAGGCGCGGCCGTCGGCGGTGGAGTAGCCGAGCCCGAAGGCCTTGTCGGCGAAGGCCCAGAGGAACACCGCCCCGAGGGCGATCCGGGCGGCGGCCAGGGCGGCGCCGCCCGCGGTGACGGGAGCGGAGGCGGCGGCGGAGGCGGCGCGGCGCAGGGAGGTGCCGGAGGTCCGGGCGGTGCGGGCGTTGCGGGCGGCGGAGATGTGCTGAACGGCCATGGCGGGGCTCCTCGGTGAGGGCGGGTCCACGGACGGGACCGGGTGCGGCCCGACGGGCGTCGGACCGGCCGTGCGGCGGAGCGGCGGAACGGCGGTGCGGTTCATCTGCGTCAAGCCTGCCGCCCCGGGGCCGGCCGGTCTGCGGGCCGTTGGTCCCGGCCGGGGGAACAAGGGTCCCGGCAGGCGATAACCTTGGGTGCCCCGGAGGCGGGCCGGCCGACCCCAGAGGAAAGAAGCGTGGCGCACGACAGGAAGGACCCGGCCCTGATCGGACGGCAGCGGGAGACCGACCTGCTGGCCGCGGCCCTCGGCCGGGCCGAGGACGGCACCGGCGGCGCCACCGTGCTGCTGCGCGGCGAGGCGGGCGTCGGCAAGAGCACCCTGCTGGCCTGGGCCGGGCAGGCCGCGCGCGAGCGCGGGTTCACCGTGCTGCGCGCCGTCGGCGCCGAGGCCGAGACCGACCTCGCGTTCGGCGCCCTCCACCAGGCGCTCTGGTCGCTGCTCCAACGCTCCGACGCGCTCTCCGCCCACCAGCGCGACGCCCTGGAGAGCGCCTTCGGCGCCCGCTCCGGCACCCCCAGCGGCTTCGCCGTCAGCGCCGCCGCCCTGGCCCTGCTCGACGACGCGGTGCGCACCGCCCCCGTGCTGCTGGTCCTGGACGACCTGCACTGGATCGACTCCTCCAGCGCCACCGTCTTCGGCTTCCTGCACCGGCGCTGCGCCGAACTGCCGCTGGTGATCGTCGGCGCCACCCGCCCGGACGGCCAGGCCGTGCAGAGCTGGGCGGCCGAGGCCGTCGACGTCCGGGCGCTGCCCCGGGCGGACGCCGCCGCGCTGCTCGGCACCCGCTACCCCGAGCTGGCCGGCCGCACCCGCGACCGGGTGCTCGCCGAGGCGGACGGCAACCCGCTGGCCCTGGTCGAGCTGCCCCGGCAGCTCGCCGCCGCCCAGCAGCGCGGCGTCGCCCCGCTGCCCGAGCGGCTGCCGCTCGGGGGCCGGCTGGAGCGGCTGTTCGCCGACCGGCTGGACGCGATGACCCCGGAGGTCGGCCGCCTGCTGCTGCTCGGCGCCCTGGCCGCCGGCCCGGACCTCAGCGGCGGCGCGTGGCTGCGCGCCGCCGCGGACGGCAACGTGCGCGAGACCCTGGAGCGGATCGAGGCCGACGGCCTGGCCCGGCTCGACGCCGCCGGACAGCTGGTGTTCCGCCACCCGCTGGCCCGCACCGCCGTGGTCGCCGCCGCCTCCGACGCCGCGCGCCGCGAGGCCCACCGGGCGCTGGCCGGCACCCTCGCGCCGGAGGACCCCCGGCGGCTGGTCCACGAGGCCGCCGCCGCGCTGCTGCCGGACGGCGACCTCGCGCACCGCCTGGAGGCCGCCGGGCGCGACCTCGCCCTGCGCGGCGGCGACGCCGAGGGCGCGCTGCTGCTGGAACGCGCCGCCGTGCTCAGCCCCGGATCCGACGACCGCGTCCGCCGGCTGACCTGGGCCGCCGTGATGGCCGCCCGCGGCGGGCAACTGCGCCACACCGCCGCCCTGGTGGAGGACCTGAAGACCCGCACGATCCCGCCGGACGTCGAGCCGCTGTTCGCCTACGCGGTGGTCTACGCCGACCAGAGCCACCACGTCGACTTCGCCTCCTCGGCCGCCCTGCTGCCGGCCACCCTCGACACCCTGACCGCACCGGGCGCCGACACCTTCGGCGGACTGGCCGAGCAGGCCTTCTTCAAACTGCTGCTGGCCGCCAGCTACACCGACGACCCGTGGGCCTGGCAGGCGCTGCAACGGCACCGGGACGCCGTCTCCGAGGTCGGCCGGCTCTGCCTGCTGGCCTGGACCGAGCCCGGCCCCGGCGTCGCCGACGCCCTGCTGGCGGCGGCCGGGGACATGACCGAGGAGCAGGAGGCCGGCGCGGCCTGGCTGCTGCTCTGGACCAGCTCCGCCCTCGACTGCCCCCAGCCCGGCCTCTGGCAGCGCTTCACCGGACTGCACGGCTACGCGGGCCAGGGCTCGGTGGCGAAGGCCAAGTGCCACCAGGACTTCCTGCTCGGCGACTGGGACCGGGCCGAGGACTGCCTGCGCGAGGCGGAGATCGCCGAGGAACTCGGCTACCGCACCAACGCCCTGCTGTTCCGCCAGTACCACGCCGCGTTCCTGGCCGGCCGCGGCGACGAGGCCGGCCTGGAGGCGGCCGACCGGGCCGTCCGGCCGACCGCCACCCGCGCCCGGATGCGCCACGTCCTCGACCGGCTGACCCATCTGCGCGGGCTGGCCGCGCTCGCCCACCAGCGCCACGAGGAGGCGTACGCGCACCTGTGCGAACTGCTCCCGGCGGGCCGGCCGGCCGGCGGCCCGCCCTGGCACCACGCGCTGGTGTTCGACCTGGTCGCCGCCGCCGTGCACACCGGCCGCCGCGAGGAGGCGCACGCCCACCTCGCGGCCGCGCGGGCGGCCCGCTCCGCCGGGATCTCCGGCCGGCACGCCTTCCTGGTCGCGGCCGCCGCCGCGGTGGCGGCCGAGGACGACGACGCCGACGACGCCTACCGCGCCGCCTACGACGTACCGGGCGCCGGGCGCTGGGCCTTCGACCTCGCCCGGCTGCGGCTCGCCCACGGCTCCTGGCTGCGCCGCCGCCACCGCGCGGGCGCCCGGGAGGTGCTGCGCGCGGCCCACCACGTCTTCCGCCGGCTGAAGGCGGAGCCGTGGGCGGCGCAGTGCGAGGAGGAGCTGCGCGCCGCGGGCGACCTGGTGGTCCCGCCGCAGCGCGGACCGTCCGCCGCGCCGTCCGCCCCCGACCTGCTGACCGGCCAGGAGCAGCGGATCGCCCGGCTGGCGGCGACCGGACTGACCAACAAGGAGATCGGCCAGCGGCTCCAGCTGTCGCCGCGCACCGTCGCGGCCCACCTCTACAAGATCTTCCCCAAGCTCGGCATCACCTCCCGGGCCGCCCTCGCCCACGCCCTCGTCCAGACCGCCGGACAGACCGCCGGACAGACCACCGGACAGACCGCCGGACAGACCGCCGGACAGACCACCGGCCGGACCGCCGGCCAGGGCTGACCTACCGACCCGCCCGGCCGTCGCCCAGTACGGCAGTCAGATGACCTAACCCCCCGCTTGCCCCTTCGGTCAGGCTGATCGGGCAGGGATTCGACGGAAGGCGGTCAGATGGGCGTAACGGTGACGACCGCGGCGGTCCCGGACGGCGAGAAGGCGGCCTACCTGGGCGGGGCGGTGTCGCGGACGCTGGTGCCGGTCGAGCTGCGCCCGCTCACCGGACGGCCGTTCGACGGGCGGCTGGTCTCGCACCGGCTCGGGTACGTGCGGGTCTCCACCCTGGAGGCGGACGCCGCCCGGTTCTCCCGCACCGCGGCCCTGATCGCCCGCACCCCGCGCAGCGAACCGCAGGTCGGGGTCGGCGTGCAGGTGTCGGGCCGGGCCGTGCTGGAGCAGGACGGCCGCCGGGCGGAGGTGGCGGCCGGCGGGCTCGTCCTCTACGACACGACGCGCCCGTACGCCGTCGACTACCCCGAGCGCTTCCGCACCCACCTGTTCCACCTGCCGCGCCGGCTGCTGGGGGTGCCGGAGCGCGACCTGCGGCAGGCCTCGGCGACGGCCGTCGGCCCGGCGGACGGGTGCGGGCCGGTCCTGCTGTCCTTCCTCGACGGCCTCGCCGCCTCCGCCGACTCCTACCCCGCGCCGGTCGGCGACCGGCTGGCCGGCAGCGTCGCCGACCTGCTCAGCGCGCTCGTCGCGCAGCTCACCCTGACCCGGGCCGCGGAGGAACCGGAGACCCCCAACGCGCAGCTGGTCCGCCGGGTGCGGCAGTACATCGACCGGCACCTGGGCGACCCCGCGCTCGCGCCCGAGCGGATCGCCCAGGCCCACCACATCTCCGTCCGGTACCTGCACCGGCTGTTCGAGGGCGAGGGAGTGACGGTGAGCAGACTCATCCAGCAGCGCCGGCTGGAGGCGTGCGCCCGTGAGCTGGCCCGGCGCGGCCGGACCGCGCCGACGGTCTCGGCGGTCGCCCAGCGCTGGGGCTTCGTCAATCCGGCACACTTCAGCCGGGCCTTTCGGGCAGCCTACGGCGTGCCGCCGCGTGAATGGCGGGCGCGCGGGTTAGGAGCGGAGCAGACCGGCTGACGAGGCCGGCCGACGAGCCGGCGCGCCCGACGGATCCGACCGCCCCCGCGCCGCCGGGCGGCGTCGCAGCGCACCACCGACCGCGAGCCAGGAGCGAAGAGTTGTCCGACCCCACCCCCTTTCCCGACCAGGGACCGGTGCTCGACCGGGCGCTCCAGGAGTTCCTGGCCGCCCGGGTGGCCGACCGGTCGGCGGGGGAACCGCCGGACCTCCTCGCGCTGCTCGCCGCCGCCGACCGGCCCGACGGCGGGCCCGAGCGCGCGGCCGACGGCGGGGGCGAGCCGGGCGACCCGGACGACCCCTACGGCATCACCACCGAGTGGCTCGCCCTGCCCTGCGGCCCCACCGGGCGGGTGTCCGTCCAGGTGACCAGGCCGGCCGGCGCCGCCGAGCCGTGCCCCGTGGTGCTGTTCCTGCCCGGCCTCGGCTGGTCGCCCGGCGACGCCGCCGGCTACCGCCGGCTGGTCCGGGAGGTCGCCCTGGGCACCGACGCCGCCGTGGTGTTCGTCGACTACGCGCGGGCGCCCGCCGCGCGCTACCCGGTGGCCGTCGAGCAGTGCTACGCGGTGGTCCGGTGGATCCAGGCGCACGGCCACGAGATCGGGCTCGCGGGGGAGCGGGTCGCCGCCGTCGGCGACTCCGCGGGCGCCAACCTGGTGGCCGCCCTGACGCTGCTGGCCCGCGAGCGCGGGGACGTCCGGCTGGTCCACCAGGTGCTGGTCTGCCCGGTCACCGACGCGGACTTCGACACGCCGTCCTACCACCGGTTCGCCACCGGCTACCTGCTGCACCGCGACCACATGCGCCGGTACTGGGACGCCTACCTGCCGGACGAGCGGCGGCGCCGGGAGGCCACCGCCGCGCCGCTGCACGCCACCCTGGAGCAGCTCGCCGGGCTGCCCCCGGCGCTGGTGGTCACCGCCGAGGCCGATGTGCTGCGCGACGAGGGCGAGGCGTACGCGGCCCGGCTCCGGGCGGCCGGGGTGCCGGTGGTGGCGATCCGCTACCAGGGCACGGTGCACGGGTTCCTGCTGCTGGACGGGTGCTGTCCGACCGGCACCGCGCGGGCCGCGCTGGTCCAGGTCGTCGACACCGTGCACGTCGCCCTGCACCGCCCCGCCTGGTAGCCCGGTCGGCCGGTCAGGGCGGTGCGGGGCGGTGCGGGGCGTCAGTCGGCAGCGCGCGCACCGGCCGGCGCTCCCGCCGTCGGGTCCGTGCGGTGCAGGACGGCCCGCGTGAGCAGACCGCTGACCGGCCCGGACAGCGCGGCGGCGAGCACCAGCCAGAGCGGCCAGGAGGTCAGACCGAGGGCGTGGTCGACGGAGTAGCGGCCGGCGCCGGTGAACGCGAGCGAGCCGGTGACCACCACCAGCACCAGCGGGTACTCGTAGCCGTCGTTCTGCACCCAGAGCCCGTGCGGCACCTTGACGGTGATCGCCACCGTCATCACGCCCATGGCGACCATGGCCGCCAGCGGGGTGAGCGCGCCCAGGGCCAGGAACAGGCCCGAGCCGATCTGGCCGGCGCCGGCGGCGAGCGCGGTGAGCGTGCCGCCCCGGAAGCCGTCGTGCCGGAACTCCTCCGTGCCGCCCGTGAGGCCGTTGCCGCCGAGGCGGAAGCTCACCTTCTGTACGCCGTGTCCGGCGATGAGCAGGCCCACCACCGCCCGGATGATCAGCAGTCCGGTATCCATCGTGTCCTGTTCCTGTCCCTGGTCATGGTGTCTGTGGGCGTCCGTGTCCGTGCCCGGCCCGCGGCGGGCGGGCCGGGCACGGTGGCGGCTTCAGAGGACGAAGCACGGGTCGAACGGCAGCTCCCGCTCGACGGTCCGGCCGCGCGCGACACGCCAGTCGCGGTGCAGTGCGGACTCGGCGACGACCTCGCCGAGCAGCTCCGCCTGGCGGGCGCCGGTGGACCGGTAGCCGCCGAAGCGGGCGACCGGGCTCCACTCGGGGCTGATCGGCGGGAGCTCCTCGTCCAGGCCCTCGTACTCGGCCGCGGCGTGCACGATCCGGCCGCCGACGACGGTCAGCACCGACTCGATGTGCGGGATCTCCTGCTCGGGCACGGTGAAGAAGTCGTCGGAGAGCACCGCGAGGTCGCCGTAGCAGCCGGGCCGCAGCACGCCCTTGACGTCCTGCTCGCCGGTGAGCGCGGCGCCCGCCGTGGTGTACATCGCCAGCGCGGTCGCCCGGTCCACCCGGTTCTGCGGCGGGCGCATCGCCAGGCCGCCGACCGTGCGGCCGGAGACCAGCCAGTGCAGGGCGACCCACGGGTTGTAGGAGGAGACCCGGGTGGCGTCGGTGCCGGCGGCGACGTTCAGGCCGCGGTCCAGCATGGCGCGGATCGGCGGGGCCTCGGCGGCGGCGCCGGCGCCGTGGCGGCGGGTGAACGTCTCGCCCTGGAAGGAGAGGCGGTTCTGCACGGAGAGCGCGCCACCGAGCCGGGCGATCCGGTCCAGGCTCTCCCGGGAGACGGTCTCCGCGTGGTCGAACAGCCAGCGGTTGCCCTGCGGGAAGAGGCCCTCGGCGGCGAGCTTCTCGAACACCGCGAGGTCGCGCCGGATCGTCTCGTCGTAGGTGGCGTGCAGCCGGAAGCCCCAGCCGTTCTCCATGAGCAGCCGGACGGCCTTCTCGAACTCGCCTTCATAGGAGCCGAGTTCGGGGCGCGGTTCGGCGAAGTTCTCGAAGTCGGCGGCGGCCCAGGTGAGGTTCTCGCCGGCGCCGTTGAGCCGCAGCCACTGGTCGCCGTCCTCGGGGCGGACCATCTCGATCCAGCGTTTGAGGTCGTCCAGTTCCTGCCCGGCGGTCTGCGGGAACAGGTGGTAGGCGATGCGCAGCGAGAGCAGGCCCTCCCGGGCGAGCTCGGTCACCGTCGCGTAGTTCTCCGGGAAGTTCTGGAAGCCGCCGGCGGCGTCGATCGCCGAGGTCAGGCCGAAGCGGTTCAGCTCGCGCAGGAAGTGCCGGGTGGAGGCCTTGCGGTCCTCGGGCGGCAGGGTGGGGGCCTTGGCGAGGGTGGAGTAGAGGACCAGGGCGCTGGGTGCGGCCAGCAGCATGCCGTTCGGCTCGCCGTTGCGGCCCCGGACGATCTGGCCGCCCTTCGGGTCGGGGGTGGCCGCGTCGTAGCCGACGGCCTTCAGTGCGGCGCGGTTGAGGATCGCCGACTGGTAGAGGTGGAGGACGAACACCGGGGTGTCCGGCGCGGCCTCGTTCAGCTCGGCGGGCGTCGGCAGCCGGCGCTCGGCGAACTGCTCGGCCGACCACCCGCCGACCACCCGCACCCACTGCCCCTCGGGCGTGCGGGCGGCCTGCTCGCGCAGCATCGCCAGCGCCTGGCGCAGCGAGCGCACGCCGTCCCAGCGCAGTTCCAGGACGTAGCTCAGGCCGCCCCGGATGACGTGCAGGTGCGAGTCGTTGAGGCCGGGCACGACGCGCCGGCCGAGCGCGTCGACCACGGTGGTGGACGGTCCGACGAACGGGGCGACGTCGGCGTCCTCCCCGACGGCGGTGATCACGCCGTCCCGGATCGCGAGGGCGCCGGCCTGCGGGCGGCGGGCGTCCCCGGTGTGGATCCTGGCGTTGCGGACGACGACGTCGGCGGCGGTCCCGGCCGCCTCCTCCGCCGTGCGGGGGACGAGCCCGCCGACCGGCATGACAGACACCTCGGAGCCTCCTGTGCTGGGGGTTCGGACCGCCGTCCGGTGCGGGCGGCGGAGGGGGTGGCGGCGGCCGAACGGGCCCGGAGGCCGGGCCCGTTCCTCCCACCGACTCCCCGACGGTAGGCCGGGCGTCCGGGGCCGAATTTGCGCACAGCGCACCGTCACCGTCCCGTCAGTGCACCCGCGTCACCGGGGCTCGGCCGGGCACGGCGAAGGCCCCGGCCTGCTCCGTCCGGCGGGACGGGAGGAAGGCCGGGGCCGAGGTCGCCGGGGCGGTGTCCGGGGTCAGCCGGGGCGGACCGGGGTGCGCTCGGGGGCGCGGCGCTGGGCCGGGACCACGGTGACGGCCGGGCGCAGCGGGTGCAGGGCGAGGACGGCGCGGGCGATGGCGTCGGAGTCGCCGAGGGTCACCGAGTTGACGCCCGGACGGATGCCGGCCGCGGTGACCCAGTGCACCGCCTCGGTGGGGACGCCGTAGGCGAAGCGGCGCGGGTGCGCCCGCCCCGAGGCGTCCAGCAGCCGGTACGGGCGCTCGGTGACGGCCAGTCCGCCCGTCTCGTACCCGGGCCCGGCGGTGTCGGGTATCCGGTAGACGCCGGCCTGGCCCTCGTCCAGCAGGCCGCGCAGCAGCCGGTCGCCGGTGCGCCGCAGGTCGGGCTCGGGCAGCCGGGCCTCCACCAGGACGCCGGCGCGCAGCGGCGGTGCGTCGATCGCGGGCGAGTGGGCGGTGAAGGCGGGCCGGGCGCCGCGCGGGTCGAGTTCGATCCGGACGTCCGGGCCGAGCAGGTCGACCACCCCGGCCTCGATCAGGGCGCGCAGTTCGTCGATCCGGGAGGCGGGCGGGCCGATGGACAGGAAGGCGTTCAGCGGGGTGTACCAGGACTCCAGGTCGTCGCGGTAGGAGGAGCCCTCGATGCCGCCGTGGTCGACCGCCAGCCGGATCTCGTTGCGCAGGTCGCGCAGCACGTCCAGGGCGGCCTTCAGCGGGCCGCTGAGGTTGCCCGCCCGGGCGTCGCGCACATCGCGTTCCAGGCGCTCGACGATCCAGGCGCGGTGCTCGGCGCGGGAGGCGAAGCGCCGGCCGGCGTAGGGGTGGGCGACGGCGTGCCAGTCCCAGCGCTGCTCGGCGCGGACGCCGAAGCGGTCGAGGATGCCCGTCGTGCGGCCGGGGGCGGCGGTCAGGTACTCCTCGGCGAGGTCCTCGCCCTCCTCCGGGCGGCCGGCGGCGGCGAGCAGGGTGCGGTAGTAGACGGCCTCCACCTCGCGGGAGACCAGCGGCCACAGGTCGCGGGTGAAGCGCACCGGCTCGCCGGCGGCGGCCTGCCGGCGCAGCCGGGCGGTGTACTCCTCGGTGAGCAGCCGGGGGTGGTGGCGGCCGTGCGCGCCCTTCTCGTTCTCGCCGCGCGCGTGGTACGGGACGCCGCGCCGCGAGCCGGCGAGGATCAGCGGCTCCTCGCCGGAGGGGTGGTAGACGAGCCGGCCGCCCTGCTTGGCGAACCGGCCGCCGCGGCCCCGGGTGAGCAGGGCGAGGTGGTCGAAGAAGTTGAGGCCGAGGCCGCGGACCAGCACCGGGCGGCCGGGCAGCAGGGCGGCGAGGTCGAGGTCGGCGGGGTTGGCGGGCGGCAGGTGGACCAGGCCGTGCGCGGTGGCGGCCCGGGTCAGGGTGCGTTCGGCGGTGGTCGGGCCGGTCGCCAGGTGGCCGAGCGCGAGCACCACCGCGTCCAGGTCGGCGATCCGGCGGCCGTTGGCGAGGACGAGCACCTGGGCGGCGCCGGGCAGCGGGTCGGCGTCGGTCAGCCCGACGGCGCGGGTGCGGTGCTCGACGATCCGGCAGTGCGCCGGGGCGGCGGTGCGCACCCGGCGGTGGACGTCGCGCAGGTAGCGGCCGTAGAAGGCGCGGGTCGGGTAGGTGTCGGGGGTGAGCGCGCGGGCCTCGGTGCGCACCTGTTCGTCGTACTCGCCCGGGCCGCCCTGCGGGACGGCGGACTTGGCCCATTCGTAGAGGCTCGGGCCCTCCTCGACGGGGCCGTCGATGGTGACGCTCGGGTCGGTGTAGACGGTGACCTGGGAGGCCACCGTGTTCATCAGCAGCAGCCGGGACTGGTTGGTGCGCCAGACCCGGCCGGCGCCGGGCGGGTAGGGGTCGACGAGGTGGACGGTGAGGGCGGCGGCCGACGGGCGGGAGCGCTCGTTGGCCAGCAGGCGTTCGAGGACGGACAGGCCGCGCGGGCCGGCGCCGACCACGGCGATCCGGCGGTGGCGGGCGGTCGGGCCGGGGGAGTGGGGAGCCATGGGGTGATGTCCTCCCGTGCTGTGGGCCGTTCGGACCGGTCATGGGGGTGACGCCCCGCCGGGCGAAGGCGGAGTCCGGCGGGGCGTCGGTCGGAGGGGACTGCGGAGTGGCGGGTGTGGCGGGTGGCGGGTGCTACGGGTGGCGCAGCAGGATCTTGCCGAGGCTCTCCCGGCCCTCCAGCCGGGCGTGCGCGGCGGGGGCGTCGGCGAAGTCGTAGGTGCGGTCGATCCTGGCCCGCAGGGTGCCGTCGAGCAGGCCCGCGAAGAGGTCGTCGGTGCGGGCGGTGAACTCCTCGCGGGTGAGGACGTGGTGGGTGAGGCTGGGCCAGGTGAGCTTCAGCGAGCCCTTCTGGACCAGCGTGAACGGGTCGATCGGGTCGGGCTTGCCGCTGGCCCGGCCGTAGGCGACCAGGGTGCCGCGCGGGCGCAGTGAGTCGAGGCTGTCGAGGAAGGTGTCCTTGCCGACCGAGTCGTAGACCGCGTCGACGCCCGTGCCGTCGGTGATCCGGCGGACCGCCTCGCGGAAGTTCTCCCGGTCGTAGCGCACCACGTGGTCGGCGCCCAACTCGCTGACCAGCGCGGCCTTCTCGTCGCTGGAGACGGTGCCGATGACGTGCGCGCCGGCCCGCTTGGCGAACTGGACCAGGAACTGTCCGACCCCGCCGGCGGCGGCGTGCACCACGACCGCCTGGCCCTTGGCGATCGGGTGCGCGTCGTGCGCCAGGTAGTGCGCGGTGAGTCCCTGGAGCATCGCCGCGGCGGCCGTGCCGGAGTCCAGGCCGTCCGGAACGGTGGTCGCCAGCCGGACCGGTACGGTGACGAACTCGGCGTAGGCGCCGGGCAGTTCGCCGTAAGCGACGCGGTCGCCGACGGACAGTTCGGTGACGCCGGGGCCGACCGCGTCGACCGTGCCGACGGCGTCCATGCCGGGGACGAACGGCAGGGCGACGGGGAAGACGCCCTGGCGGTGGTAGACGTCGACGTAGTTGACGCCGATGACCTCGGTGCGGATGCGGATCTCGCCGGCGGCGGGCTCGGTCACCGGCACGTCGTCGACCTGGAGCCGCTCGGGGCCGCCGGGGGCGTGGACGCGGATCGCCTTCATGGGGTGGTACCTCGGCTGTTCTGGTAGGCGGGTCGGGTGGTGGGAACGGGCGGCGGCGGGTCGCCGGAGCCCGGGTCGTGGGCCGGCGTCGGTGCCGGCTCGGGTGTGGGTTCGGGTGCGGGGCCGGCGGCGGGCGCCGGCGCCGGAGCGGGCCGGTTGGCGACCAGGCCGCCGCCGATCATCAGCGCCCCGCCCAGCAGTTGCAGCGGCGTCGGCGCGAGGCCGAGCGCCACCAGGGCGACGAGCACCGTGAACGCCGGCTCCAGCTGGAGCACGCTCGCCGTCTCCCACGGCCGCAGCCGCTCCAACGCCAGGTGCAGGGTGACGTAGGCGAGGCAGAAGTTGGTGACGGCGAGCAGGAGTTGGAGGCCGATCGTGCCGGCCGTCGGGTGCCAGCGCAGCGGGCCGGGCGTGAGCAGCAGCACCGGCAGCAGCACGACCGCCGCCGGGACCAGCCGCCACAGGCCCAGTTGCAGCGCCGGCACCTTGGCCATCAGGGATTTGGCGGGCAGGAAGGCGAGACCGGCCAGCACCGCGCCGGCCAGCACCAGCGCGTCGCCGGCGCCGACGCCGGTGAAGCCCGCACCGGGGTCGCGCAGCACCACCAGCACCCCGCCGGCCAGGGTCACCGCGAGCCCGGCCGACTGCCGTGCGCGCAGCCGGTCGCCGAGCAGCAGCACGGAGGCCAGGACGGCCGCCGGTCCCTGGAGCTGGATCAGGAAGCCGCCGTTGACCGGGCTGGTCCGGCTCAGCCCGCTGATCACCAGGGCCAGCGAGAGCCCGGTGCCGATCACCGAGACGAAGGCCAGCCGCAGCCAGTCCCGCCCGCTGAGGCCGCGCGGGACCAGCGGCCGGCGCCGTACCGCGAGCTGGACGGCCAGCAGCACGGCGCCGATCGACAGGTTGATCTCGGTGGTCAGCAGCGGGTCGATCTCGCGGGTGACCCGGTTGGCCAGCACGGCGCCGGCGCCGAAGAAGGCGGCGGTCAGCAGCGCGAAAGCGTACCCCTGCGTGCGCATCGTGGGCTCAGCGCGCCTTCACGCGGACCGCGTGCCCGCGCTCGACCCCGTACCGGGCGGCGAAGTCGCCCTGGTTGAGGGCGAGTCCGAGCTGGTCGCGGCTCGCGATGTAGGCGAGCGGCTCGCCCTCGCCGGTCTCGCCGAAGGTGCGGCGCAGCGGGGTGGTGAGCCGGGTGCCGCCGATCTCGATCTCCAGTTCGGCGTCGAAGGCGATTCCCCGGGCGTCCAGGAATTCCCTGGTGATGCTGGTCCAGACGTTCCCGTAGTTCTTGTCGAGAATGGCCACCTCGCCGACTATCCAGTCGCCCTCGACGACCGGTTCGGCGACCTCGAGAAGGGTTATTTCGGCGGCCTCGATTTCCTCGCCGATTTCGCTGAAAGGTACTCCGTTGGCGATGTGCGCGGCGGCCGAAATGACGATGTCGCGCCCGTAGAACGTCGGGTCGATGACGGGCCGGCGGACCTTCTCGGCGGTGATCCGGCGGACCTCGGCGACGCCCGCCTCCTTGACGATCCGGGTGAGCAGGCCGTTGTCGGGGGCGAAGTAGGTGTGCCCCTGGGGCGTGCGCAGCCCGATCGCGTTGTCCTGGACGCCGGTGTGCGGGAAGGTGACGCAGGCGAAGACCGCGTCGGCCGGGAAGTAGCGGAACGAGTCGCGGATGTACAGGCCGGCCTCGTAGATGTCGAACGGTGTGACGTCGTGCGTGACGTCGACGATGTTGGCGTGCGGGGCGATGCTGAGGACCATGCCCTTGCAGATGCCGACGGCGTCGTCGACGAGGCCGAAGTCGGTGAGCAGTCCGACGATCGGTCGGGGCGCGAGCAGGCCGGGGCCGGTGGACGGGGCGGCGGTGTTCGTGGGAACGGACATGCTGAACCCTTTCAGGATTACCGAAACGGGGTGGCGTGCATGGCGGTCCGGGATTTTCCGGCGGTGAATCGCCCGCCCGGGTAAAGGACGGTTCAAGCGGCTTGAGATTGAAGTGAGGCTAGCATCCGGTCGGCCCCGAAGAAAGCGCGTGCTGTTGCGGCCGTATGAAGTCGTTTTTAATAAACGGAACGATACCGGCCGTTTGTCGGCAAAGTGGCCGGCGGACCGAATCCCCGTTGCCTGTCTACAGTCTGACGGGCCGTCGGTTCGTGTGAGCGGCAGGTTTGCGGGCGGACGGCGCGGCGTGATTGGCTGCCGCCCGATGGTCGGCGCCCGCCCGCCTGCGAGCGGGCATGGCCAGCGGGCCGAGTGGGGCGGGCGGGTCCGCGCCGGCCGCCCCACTTCGGTGAGTCCTCCGCCTGTGGCGCGGCCGTCCGTCCGGTGGGCGCGCCCGCGATACGGCCGGGTTGACGGAAGGTCACCGTTGTGACACCGCTGCCCGCAATCGGGTGAAGACGAGGACAACACGCGTCCGGACGGCTACGGTCGGTCGGACAGCCGGAAGACCTGGGGGGTGGGACATCGCATGAGCATGTCCACGATGGTGAACGCCGGCCCCGACCCGGGAATGCCGGAGCAGGAACCCTTCGCCCAGCGCCCCCAGAAGGCCTCGCCGGTGGTCGGCGGCGGCAACCCGCACACCGAGCAGCGGACCGTCGTGCTCACCGCCGAGGCGGAGGCGGCCGCCCGGACCACCGCGGCCCCGCCCGGCTCGCACAACCTCCCGCCCGGACCGACCGCCGAACTGGTAGGCCGCACCGACGCGTTGGCCGCGCTCGGGGCCGCGCTGGCGGGCGGCGGCGGCCTGGTCACCCAGGCGACCACCCTGCACGGGCTCGGCGGCGTCGGCAAGACCGCCCTCGCCCTGCACTACGCCTACGCACACCTGCACGAGTACGACCTGGCCTGGTGGATCACCGCGGAGTCGCCCGAGCAGCTCGCCGAGGCCTTCGCCGACCTCGCCGTCCACCTGCACCGGGACTGGGCGCTGGCCGAGTCGCCGAGCCGCCAGGTCGAATGGGCGCTGGCCTGGCTCCGCGCCCACGACCGCTGGCTGCTGGTCTTCGACAACGTCGAGGACCCGGTCCATCTGACGCCCTATCTGGGCCGGCTGCTCGGACGGGGACACCAACTGGTCACCAGCCGCCGCGCCGACGGCTGGCACCACGGCATCCGGCCGATCCGCGTCGACGTGCTCGACGGGCCGCTCGCCGTGCGGCTGCTGCACCGCGCCGCCGGGCGGGGCGAGGACATCGACGAGGCCGAGCTCGGTGAGGCCCGGGCCCTGGCCGACGAACTCGGCCACCTGCCGATCGCCCTCGCCCAGGCCGGTGCCCACATCCGGCAGACCGACACCACCTTCCGGGCCTTCCGGGAACTGCTGCGCACGGTGGCGCCGTCGAGGTCCGGCGCCATGCCGAGCGCCCTCGACACGGTCGCCCGGCTCTGGCGGACGACGCTGCGCACCGTCCAGGAGACCGCCCCGTTCGCCGTCGAGCTGCTGCGCACCCTGGCCTGGTACGCCCCGGAGGCGCTCCCGCGCGAGGCGCTGCTGCCGTTCGGCGCCCGGCGCCCGGACGAGGTGGACACCGCCCTGAAGGTGCTGGCGGACTACAGCCTGGTCACCCTCGGCCCGCACACGGTGGCCGTGCACCGGCTGCTGCGCAGCACCCTGCGGGCCGGCGACGAGGACCGCAGGGTGTGGGCGCGGGCGGAACGCAACCTCGCCGGCGCGGTGGCACGGCTGTGGCCGCGGGCGGACCAGGCCGTCCGCCGGGCGCTGCTGCCGCACGTCCGGGAGCTGACGACGGCCGGGCTCACCTCGCCCGACCCCACCCCGGAGACCGTCGGCCTGTACCGGCTGGCCGCGGCGGAACTGGCCGCGCCGGAGCAGCGGGTCTTCGTGATCCCGCTGGTCACCGCGGTCGTCGAGGGACAGCGGCGGCTGCTCGGCCCGGACCACCCCGACACCCTCGACGCGCGGGGCCGGCTCGCCGAACTCCACGCCCGGGTGGGCGACCCGGTCAGGGCCGTGGAGCTGTGCGAGGCGGTGGTGGCCGACCGCTCCCGGGTGCAGGGAGCGGAACACCCCGCCGTCCTCGCCGACCGCTTCTCGCTGGCCCACGCCCGCCGGAAGGCCGGCGACCACCGGCGCGCGGTCGAGGAGTTCCGGACGGTGGTGGCGGAGCGGACCCGGGTGCTCGGCGCCGCGCACCGGGACACCCTGGCCGCGCGCGGCGGCCTGGGCTACGCGCTCCAGCTCGCCGGCCACCACCGCGAAGCCGTCCGCGAGTTCGAGCAGTTGCACGCCTGCCTGGTGCGGGAGCTGGGCGAGGACCACGAGGACACCCTGGCCAACCGCAACAGCCTCGCGTACGCCCACCTCAGCGCGGGCGAGCACCGGCTCGCCCTGGAGCTCTACGCGCGGGCCGTCGCGGACCGGACCAGGGTGCTCGGCGCCGACCACCCCGACACCCTCACCAGCCGGGGCTGGCTGGCCGCCGCCCACGCCGAGGGCGGCGACCACCCGGCGGCGGTCGCCGAGTACGCGGAGGTCGTCCGCGACCGCACGCGGGCCCAGGGCGCGGACCACGTGCAGACCCTGGAGGCCCGGGCCGGGCTGATCACGGCACGGGCCGACGCGGGGGACCTCACGGACCTGGTGGCCGAGGTCGCGGCGCTGCTGGCCGACTACGGCCGGGTGCTCGGCCCGGACCACCCGGAGACCCTCGACGCCCGCTCCGGGCTCGCCTGGGCCTACCGGACGGCCGGGAAGCACCGCCGCGCGGTGGCCCTCTACGAGGCCGTGGTCCAGGACCGGACACGGGTCCAGGGGCCGGACCACCTGGACACCCTGGAGGAGCGCTCGGACCTGGCGCAGGCCCGGCAGGTCGCCGGCGCGCCCGAGCAGGAACTGGCCGACCGCGAGCGGCTGGTGGCGGACCGGCTGCGCGTCCAGGGACCGCACCACCCGGACACCCTGGCGGAGCGGCAGCGCCTGGTCCGCGCCTGCCAGCGGGCCGGCCAGGACGACCGGGCGATCGCCCTGACCGAGGTGCTGGTCGCCGACCGGACGCGGGACCAGGGGACGGACCACCCCGACACCCTGGACGCCCGCTGGACGCTGGCCTGGCTCTGCGCCACCGCCGGCCGGCACGACCGGGCGACGGCCCTCTTCGAGGACCTGGCCACCGACCGCACCCGGCTGCACGGCGCCGACCACCACGAATCCCTGGAAGCGCGCTGGTGGCTGGCCTGGGCGTGCCGGTGCGGCGGCGAGCACCGCCGCGCGGTGGCCCTCTACGAGGCCCTCAACGCCGACCGGCGGCGGGTCTCCGGGGCGTACCACCCGGAAACCCTCTCCGTCCGGAACGGCCTCGCCTGGGCCCACAGCGACGCGGGCGAGCACGCCCGGGCCCTCGAACTCTACGAAGCCCTGCTCGCCGACCGGGAGCACGTGTCCGGCCCGGACCACCCCGGGACGCTGGACGCCCGCGCCGAGGTGGCGGCGGCGCTCTCGCGCGTCGGCGACCACGGACGCGCCGTGGCGGGCCACCGGGCCCTCGTCGAGCACCGGACCCGGCTGCAGGGGCCGGATCACCCCGAGGTCCTCAGCGCGCGCTGGGACCTCGGCCACGCCCTCCAGAACGCCGGCCGGTACGACGAGGCGATCGCGTACTACGAGGCGCTGAGCGCCGACCAGTCCCGGCTGCGCGGCCCCGACCACCCCGCGGCGCTCAGCGCCCGGTTCGGCCTGGCCTCGGCCTGCGGGACGGCGGGCGACCGGCGGGCGGTCGGACTCTTCGAGGCCTTTGTCGCCGACCGGACCAGGCTCCAGGGGGCGGACCACCCGAACACGCTGAACGCCAGGTCGTGGCTCGCCTGGGCCTGCCGCCGGACCGGCGAGCACGGCCGGGCCGCCGAGGTGTACGACCGGCTGGTGGCGGACCGCGAGCGGGTGCAGGGCGCCGACAACCCGGCGACCCTGATCACCCGCTCGGAACAGGCCCACGCGGCCCGGGAGCGGGGCGACCACCGGCGGGCCGTCGAGCTGCACGAGCGGGTGCTCGCGGACGGCGCCCGGGTGTGGGCGGCGGAGCACCCCCGCACGTTCCAGAACCGGCGGGCCCTCGCCCAGGCCTGCGCGGACGCGGGCGAGCACCGCCGGGCGGCGGCCCACCTGGAGGAGCTGGCGGCGGACTGGGAACGCGCCTGGGGAGCCGACCACGAGGAGGCCCTGGGCACCCGGCTGTGGCTCGCCCTGGCGTGCCGCAGGGCGGGCGAGCACGACCGGGCGCTGGGGCTGTACCGGGCCGTGGTCGCGGACCGGACCCGGGTGACCGGCGCCGACGCGCCCGCGACCCTGGTCGCGAGGTACGGTCTGGCGTGGGCCCACCAGGACGCCGGCGAGCCGCAGCGGGCGGCCGCGCTCCACGAGGACCTCCTGCGGGACCGGACCCGGCTGTTCGGGCCGGACCATCCGCTGACCCTGGACGACCGCTCCGCGCTGTTGCACGCACTGGTCCTGGCCGGCCGTCACCGCGAGGCCGTCGCGGGGTACGAGGCGCTGGTGGCGGACCGGATCCGGATCCACGGAGCCGACCGCGCCGAGGCGTTCCACGAGCGGTCGCAGCAGGCCTGGGCACTGGGCGAGGCGGGGCGCCACCCGGAGGCGCTGGCGGCCCGCGAGGCATTGCTGCGCGACCGGCTCCGCGTCCTGGGACCGGACCACCCCGACACCCTGGCGGCCCGGGGCGCCGTGGCGTACGCCCTCGAACAGGTCGGCCGGATCCGCGAGGCGCTGGCCGCGCGGGAGGCGCTGGCCGCGGACCGGACGAGGGTCCAGGGGCCGGAGCACCCGGACACCCTGGCCGCGCGGTCGTGGGCGGCGGCGCTGCGCCGCAACAGCGGTGACCACCGCGCGGCCGCCGAGCAGTACGAGGCGCTGGTCGCCGACCGGGTCCGGATCCAGGGCCGGGACCACCCGGACACGCTCTTCGACCGCCGGCACCGGGCCTTCGCCCACCGGTCGGCGGGCCGCTACCGCCGCGCGGTGCGCGAGCGCGAGCTGCTGCTGGAGGACACCGCTCGGCTGTCCGGGCCGGACCACCCCGACACCCTCGCCGAGCGGGCCAGCCTGGCGCACGCGCTGCGCTGGGGCTGGGACCACGAAGCGGCCGCCGAGGTCTACGAGGCCGTCCGGGCCGACCTCGTCCGGCTGCGCGGGGCGGGCCACCAGGACACCCTGGACGCCCTGGACAGCATCGCGCTCAACCTGCGCGAGGCCGGGCGGTACCCGGAGGCGCAGGCCCGCTACCGGGAGCTGGTCGCCGCTGCGGCGGACGCCCTCGGCCCGGACCACCCGATCGTGCTGGGCGCCCGGGCGGAACTCGGCCTCGTCCTGCGCGAGGCGGGGGAGCACGGCGCGGCGGCGGACGAACTCTCCGCGCTGCTGGCCGACCTGGCACGGGCGCTGGGCCCCGGCCACCCCGGGGTCTTCCGGGCCGGGCGCCGGCTCGCCCACGCCTCCCGGCTGGCGGGCGACACCGGGGCCGCCGTGACCCTGCTGGCCTCGCTGGCCGACCGGGCGGCGCGGGCGCTGGGCGCCGCGCACACCGAGACGGTCGAGACCCGGGCGGCGCACGCGCTGCTCCAGGTCTTCGGCGAGCGGCCGTTCCGCGCGGTGGTGCTGCTGGGGGTGCTCGTCGAGGAGTGCGTCGAGAGCCGCGGCCCGCGTCACCCGCTCACCCTCGGCGTCCGCCAGACCCTGGCGTTCGCCCGGCTGTCGGCCGGCGACCACGGCGGGGCGGTGCGGACGTACGAGGCCCTGCTCGCGGACTGCCGGCTGTGGCCGGAGTCGTCCTCCCCGGGCGCCGCCGCGCTGTTCGCGGCGGGACACCGGGCGACCGACGAGCCGATCGTGGCCGCCGGCTGCCGCCGGACCGGCGGCGCCGGGATGTTCCCCACCCTGGCCGTCGGCTTCGCCCGGGCGCTGGCGGCGAGCGGGCGCACCGAGGCGGCGCGGGAGCTGCTGCTCGCCGTCCGCGCGGGACGCGACGCCCTGATGGCGCCCGATCACCCGCTCGCCGTGGAGAGCCGGACGGCGACGGCGCGCCTGGAGGCCGGGGAACCGGACGCCGGGCCGGCCGCGGAGCTGCCGCCGCGGCCCGCCGCCCCGGCCCTGCCGGCCGAGCCGGCCGCTTCCGCCGAGCCGGCCGCGCCCGCAGAATCGGCCGCGCCCGAGGCGCCCTCCGGCGCGGAGCTCACCGAGCGCCCCCGGCCCGGCCGGCCCGCCGTGCCCGCGGCCCCGGTGGCGTGGCGGCCCCGGATCACCCTGCTCGACGAGCCCGAGGCGGGCGTCCCGGCCCGGCTGTGCCTGCGGCTGGAGGCGGACGGCGACCGGGCCGGGGCCGATCCGGCCGTGCTGCCGGAGCTGCGGCTGGTCGCCGCGCCGCTCTCCGACGCGGTGATCGAGCCGCCCGTCGCCGACTGGGCGCCCACCGGCGAGCCGGCCGGGTTCGCCCTGACCCCGGCCGTGCCGGGACGGCACCGGATCCGGTTCACCCTCTTCGACCGGGGGTTCGGGGTCGCGCTGCAGGACTTGGTGACCGTCGTCGACGTCGCTCCGGCGGCGGCCGGCGAGGAACACGGACAGGAGCAGGAGTAGCCACGTGCCCCGGGACCTCGTCGTCGAGATACGGCAGAACCCCTCCGCCGACTACACGTTGCTGCCGCGCCAGGGCGGGCCCGGCGAGCGGCCCGGCGCGCGGGGGCCGGCGCCGCTGGACCTCAAGGTCTCGCTGCGCCGCCACGGCACCGCCGACCTGCTGCACCTGGCGGTCGACCGGGCGGGCGTGCGGGAGCCGCTGACCCGCGGCCACCACGCCTACCTGGATGTCTCCGCCGCCCGGCTGCTCCAGCTGGCCAACCGGGTCCGGGGGGCCTGGACGAAGGAGCTGGTCAACTACCCGGTGGTGGACCAGGACGGGATGCCGCTGGGCTACCCGTTCGCGTCGGCCGTCGACCTGTCCGAATGGACGCCGCTGGCCCGCAGCCGGACGGAGGAACTCCTGGAGGAGGGCCGCTACGCGTTCGACGAGATGCTCGCCGGGCCGGGCCGCGACCTCGCGGAGCTGCGGGCGTTCCTCACCGGGACGCTCACCGAGGAGGGACCGCTGCGGGTCAGCTTCGACTCCGACCTCCATCTGCCCTGGCCGATGCTGGCCGTGACGGTCGGCCAGGGGGAGCCGTGGCAGGACTTCCTCGGCTACCGGCACCAGATCGAGCAGACCGGAGCCGCCTACCCGAGGGCCCAGGCGTCGTACCCGCCCCGGACCCGGGCGGTGACCAGCCTCAACACGGACAGCGCCCTGGAGTCGGTCGGCCGGGCGCCGGAGGTGCGCAAGCTGCTGGAGGAGCGGACGGAGCTGACCGTCCGCACGGAGTCGACGCGCTTCCTGGAGGCCTTCTCCGGGGCGGTGCTCGACGAGGACGTGATGTACTTCTGGTGCCACGGCCAGTTCGTCGCCAACGGCTCCCTCTACACCCAGCTGAGCGTCCGGCTCTCCGATCCGCGGGACATCGACGCGGACCTGGTCCGCCGGCTGCGCCGGAACCACCAGGACGTGCCCGAGGCCCTGTTCCGGCCCTTCGTGCTGCTGAACGCCTGCTTCGCCGGGCAGTCGGCGGAGGCGGAGCTGGAGCACCTCGGCCGGGCCCTGGTCGAACTCGGTGCCAGCGGCGTCCTCGGGCCGCAGATCGAGATCCCGCAGGTGTTCGGGGCCGAGTACGCCTTCGCGTTCCTCGACCGCTACCTGACGGGGCGGTTCACGGCGGGGGAGATCACCTGGTGCCTCGCCCGCCTGTTCGCCGACGACTACCGCAATCCGCTCGCCCTCACCTACTCGCTGCACTGCGGGATCGACAGCATGCTGGAGCTGACGCCATGACCCACGCCGTGGTGGACCTCGACGAGGACGGCCGGCTGCTCGTGCCGGGCACCCGGACCCCGGTGCCCGAGGCCAGGGTGGCCGAGCACCTGGCGCGCCATCTGCGGGTTCCGGAGCGGGCCACCGACCTGTACGTCTACGTGCACGGCTGGCAGACCGGCGCGCAGGCGGCCGGCCGGGCGGCGGACGCCCTGATCGGGCGGGCCGTCGAGCTGGCCCGGACGGCGCCGGTCGCGTACCCGGGGCTGGCGGCGCGCGGCTACCGGCCGTGGTGCGTGGTGGTGCGCTGGCCGTCGTCGAGCCTGCCCTCGCCGGGCGGCTACCGGCGGATCCGCGACCGGGCGCACGCGATGAGCCGGCCCGGGCGGGGGCAGGCGGCGTTCGTGATCGGGCACCTGCTCGGCTACCTGGACGCGGCGCGCGGGCGGCTGGGCGGACCGAAGGTGCTGGCGAACCGGTCGGGCCAGTACCTGCACCTGCTGGGGCACTCCTTCGGCGGCCGGTTCCTGTGCGAGGCGGTGCAGTGGGCGGCGGAGCGGCCGGCGGCCGGGCCGCGGGTGCTGGGCTGGAGCGGGCCGGGCGACCCGGCGCGGCCGTTCACGGTGGACAGCGCGCTGGTGTTCCAGATGGCCGCGCCGCGCGACGCCTTCGACCGGCTGTTCCCCCGGCTGTTCCCGGAGCCCGGACGGCCGGGGGCGCCGCTGCGCGGGCCGCTGGTGCTGACGCACTCGCGCTGGGACCGGGCGACCGGGTTCTGGCACCTGCGGGCCGAGGGCCTGCCGGGGATCGGGCACTCGGGGGTGGGGACGGCGCCGGTCCGGCAGTTCTCCACGGCGCTGCTGGCGACGGACACGCCGTACCTGAAGAAGGCGCTGGACCACCCGATCGTCAACGTCGACGCGGGCCGGGTGTTCCGGGGGAGCGTGGCGGGGCGCCGGCTGGCACCGGCGGGCGCGCACTCGGACTTCCAACACCCTGAGTCGGCCCACCTGTTGCTGAGCCTGGCGGCCTTCTCGCGGTGACGCCGGGAGGTGACGCCGGGAGGTGACGGCGCGGGTGCGGTATCGGTCGATTGCCCGATTCGGCCGGTGTCATCACCTGATGATCACTTGCCGGCCCGGACCGCGACGCCCCCCGTACGGCGAGGTCCAGTCCAATCCCCTCCGTACACAGCCGGTGTTCCCTCGCCGGCCCAGCCCAGCGTACGGAAGGCAGCCCAGACCCATGGCCCGCACAGACGACCAGGCCCCGCACGACCAGCGGCTCCAGGAGGCCGCGACCCGGCTCGGGATCGGCCGCCGCCGCTTCCTGACCGTCACCTCGGCCGCCGCCGCACTGGCGTTCACCACCAACCTGCCGGGCGCCCACGCCGCGGACACCGAGATCGCGCCCCGTACGCTGACCGAGAACCCGTTCACCCTCGGTGTCGCCTCCGGCGACGCGCTCAGCGACGCCGTCGTGCTCTGGACCCGCCTCGCCCCCCGCCCGCTGGAGCCCGGCAACGGCCTGCCGCCCGCCGGCGTGGTCAAGGTCGACTGGGAGATCGCCCGCGACGAGGCGTTCCGCAAGGTCGCCCGCCGCGGCACCGCCAAGGCCCACGCCGAGTTCAACTACACGGTGCACGTGGACGCCGAGGGCCTCGACGCGGACCGCGTGTACTGGTACCGCTTCAAGGTCGGCGGCTGGACCAGCCCGGTCGGCCGGACCCGCACCTCACCGGCGCGCGGCCGGCACATCGACGAGGTCCGCTTCGGCCTGGTCTCCTGCCAGGCCTACGAGGACGGCTACTTCACCGCCTACAAGCACCTCGCCGACGAGGACCTCGACGCCGTCTTCCACGTCGGCGACTACATCTACGAGTACGCGGTCAACGCCACCGGCGGCGACCGCAAGTACACCGACCGCACCCTGCCGGCGCTGTTCAACCACGAGACCACCACGCTGGAGGACTACCGCCTGCGGTACGCCCTCTACAAGAGCGACCCCGACCTCCAGGCCGCGCACGCCGCGCACGCCTGGTACGTCACCTGGGACGACCACGAGGTCGAGAACAACTACGCGGCCGGCATCCCGGAGAAGAACCAGTCGGTCGAGGCCTTCGTCGCCCGCCGGGCCGCCGCCACCCGCGCCTACTGGGAGAACATGCCGCTGCGCATGCCCCGGCCGGACGCCACCGACCTCAAACTGTACCGCCGCCACCACTACGGCAGGCTGGCGCAGTTCGACATCCTCGACACCCGCCAGTACCGCTCCGACCAGGCCAACGGCGACGGCTGGCAGTTCCCCACCCCGGAGTCGGAGGACCCGAAGCGCACGCTGATGGGCGCCACCCAGGAGCGCTGGCTGCTGGACGGCTTCCGCAAGTCCAAGGCGGTGTGGAACGTCGTCCCGCAGCAGGTGGTCTTCTCCCGGCGCAAGAACACCACCGAGGCGAAGTCCCGGCTCTCCATGGACGCCTGGGACGGCTACCCGGCCGCCCGCGAGCGGCTGCTGGCCGGTGTCGAGGACATCGGCGTGGAGAACCTGGTCGTCCTCACCGGTGACGTGCACGTCGCCTACGCGATGGACGTCAAGCGGAACTTCGACGACCCGGACTCGCGGACCGTCGGCGTCGAGATCGTCGGCACCTCGATCGCCAGCGACGGCGACGGCCAGGAGCACCCGGCGAACTGGGCCACCCTGACGGCCGCCAACCCGCACATGAAGTTCTACGACGGGCGGCGCGGCTACACCGCGATCACCCTCAACGAGGAGCACGCGCGGGCCGACTACCGGGTGGTCTCGCACATCACCCGCCCGGGCGGCACCGTCAGCACCGCCGCCTCCTTCGTCAGCGAGGCCTACAACCCGGGCATGCAGCGCGCCTGACGCCCCGGCCCGGGCGCCCCGTCCCCCGACCCGGTGCGCCCGGGCCGTTCGTCACTCCGCGGGCAGCCGGACCCAGCGGTCGGGGGCGCCGCCGAGCGCCCGGGCGTCGGTGGGGCGCAGCCCGGTGAACGCGCAGGCGTAGGCCGCCGGCGCGCCCCCGTACAGGAAGTCGGTGAGGACCTCCGCCGAGTCGTCGCCGACGTCCGGTGCGCCGCCCGGGTGCAGGTCGTGGGCGACGATGACGCCGTCCCGGGCGATGCTGCCCTGGTTGCCGCTCTTCGGATTGGCGTACAGGCCGTAGCAGACCGTGCCCACCGAGAGCCGGGACAGCACCTCGGGCGCCTGCGGCGTGTACCCCCACGGCTGGGTCACCACGCAGCCGCCGGGGACCGTCGTCACCCCGACGATCTCCTCGGTCTCCTCCGGGTCGAACTCGTCGGGGTCCTCCAGCACCTCCTCGATCTCCTCGTCCGGCACCGGCACGGCCGCCAGCCGCCGGACCGCCTCGTCCGCGTCGAGGCCGGCCACGCAGGCCAGCCCGGTGCCGTCCTGGACGGAGCGGCCCAGGGCCGCGATCAGCAGCCGGGCCTCGTCGGCCGCCGCGCGCTCGGCCTCCGTCAGGTGCTCGCCGACCCGGGCCGGGAAGAGGTCCGGGGTCGGCCCGGCCAGGCTCAGCCGCCCCGGTGACCAGCCGCCGAGCGAGCGCCGCCAGGGGTCGGCCCCGGCCTCGGCGAGGACCCGGGCGATCTCCGGCCGCCGGTGCGCGACGGCCTCCCACAGGGCCGTCACCCCGTTGTCGAGCGCGTCCACGTCGCCGACCCGCCGGGCGATCTCCGCGACGACCTCGGGCGAGCCGAACGCCGCCGCCCGGTGCAGCGGCCGCCCGCCGCCCCACCGCTCCGGGTCCGCGCCCCGGTCGAGCCTGCGGCGGACGTCCTCGACGTCCGTCCAGCCCCGGCCGATGCCCGCCCAGCCGTCGTCCCGCACCCCGCTCATCCGCACCCTCCCGGCCGTTCCCGCCCGGCTCCGGCGAGCCAGGGCGCGTCCAGCCTCGCACCCCGGTCCGACAATCCGGCCCGCCGGCACCCCGGGAGGGTTCGTGGACGATGCGGAGGTGTCGTGAACCTGCGGTGATCGGCCGTTGATCGGCCGTAGAGCACGGCCGTGGAGCATCTGCGGGCAGGGGAAACCCGGCCCGGCGGTCACCACCGCCCGGCGCCGCCCTCGGTACGCCGGACGGCGGGCCCGAGCCCCTGGTCCCCGGTAGTTGGCCAACCCACGGAAGGCGGACGGAGCATGGACGGCGTTCACACCCTGCAGTCGACGGCGGGCTTCGGAGAGCTGCTCAGGATCCGGCGCGAGCGCATCGGCCTGACCCAGCAGGTGCTCGCCGATCACGCGACCCTGAGCGTCCGGGCGATCCGCGACATGGAGAGCGGACGGGTGCAGCGCCCCCGGCAGGAGACGGTCCGGCTGCTGGCCGACGCGCTGCGGCTGGAGGGCCGCAGCCGCTCGGTGTTCGAGGCGGCCGCGCGCCGCCAGGCGCCCGCCGAGGAGCCGCGCGAGGAGCCGGCCGCCCCGCCGGTGGCCCGCGGCGCGATCGTCGGCCGGGAGCCGGAGGTCGACCTGCTGACCGAGGCCCTCGCCGTGCACGGCGACCGGCTGGTCACCGTGACCGGCCTCGGCGGGGTCGGCAAGACCCGGCTGGTGCTGGAGGCCGCCCGCCGGCTGCACCTGACGGCCCGCTGGTCGGTGCGCTGGACGGACTGGGCCCGCCACCCCGGCATGGGCCCCGAACGCCGCGCCGAGCTGGTCCTGGCGATCGGCTCCCGCCCGACCCTGCTGGTCCTGGACGGCGCCGACAGCGGAGTGGAGCCCGCCCTGCTGGACGAGCTGTTCCAGCGCTGCCCCGGCCTGCGGGTGCTGATCACCGCCCGGGTCGCCCAGCCGCTGCCCGGCGGCCAGGTGATCCCGCTCGCCCCGCTGCCCACCCCGGGGCCGGAGCTCGACCACGACCCGCTCGCGCTCGCCGAGGTCGGCGCCGTCCGGCTGCTGCTCTCGCACCTGCGCCGGCTGCGACCCGGCTACCGGCTGGAGCCCGAGGAGGCGCCGGCGGTGGCCGCGCTGTGCCGGCTGCTCGACGGCCTGCCCGGCGCGCTGGAGCTGGCCGCGGGCTGGTCGACGGTGCTCTCGCCGCGCCAGCTGGTGGCCCGGCTGGCCGAAGGACCGTTCCAACTGGCGCCGCCCCCGGCCGGGTTCGGCGGGCGCGGCGGGGTCGGCGAGGCCCTGGACGCGGCGCTGGACCGGCTGACGCTCGGCCAGCGCGACCTGCTGGCCCGGCTGGCCGCCGAACCGGGGGACTGGTCGGGCGAGGACGCCGTCGAGCTGAGCGGCCGGCCGCCGCAGGAGTCGCTGGCCGCCGTGCACGAACTGCTGGCGAGCGGGCTGATCCGCAGCGTCCCCGCCCGCGACGGCGTCCGGTTCACCGTGCTGAACCTCTGCCGCCGGCTGTTCGGCGCCGCCGGGGCGTACCCGGTGCTGGCGGCCGCGGGCTGACCCGCGACCCGCCGCGGATACTGCCCGTCACTTGCCGGACGAGCTGCCGGTCCGCCCCCCGGATCCTCCCTAGCGTTCTGTCCATCACTCACCGACACAGAGGGTTTGCGCCGTGGACCAGTTGGAGCAGCAGCGCGCCGAGGCCGAACCGGCCGGGCTGGAGGTCGTGGTGACGACCATGGCCTCGGATTCGCACACCTGGAACCTGGTCTTCCTGCAACTGCTGCTGGAGGAGCTCGGCCACCGGGTCGTCAACCTGGGCGCCTGCGTGCCGGACGAGCTGCTGGTCTCCGAGTGCCGCCGGATCCGGCCGGACCTGATCGTGCTGAGCAGCGTCAACGGGCACGGCCACCACGACGGCCTGCGGGTGATCCGCCGGCTGCGCGCCTGCCCCGAACTCGCCCGCACGCCCGCGGTGATCGGCGGCAAGCTCACCATCGCCGGGCCGGGCGATCCGGAGCGGCAGCGCTCGCTGCTCGCCGCCGGGTTCGACGGGGTCTTCGAGGAGGGCCGCCCGGTGGCCGACTTCCGCGCCTTCGTGGGCGCGCTGCCCGCGCCGTCCGCGCCGATGGCCGCCGTCCTGCCCGCAGCCCTGACCGTGGCGACCGCCTCCCGGGTGCTGCGATGAGCGCCCTCACCGCCGCCGCGCCGCGCGGGTCCCGCCCGGCCAGAGCCGGCTTCGGCGCCTTCGTCGCCCGCGCCCGGGCCGCCGGCGCCCTGGTGGTCCAGCCCCGGATGGGCATGGCCGACCCGCTGCGGATGCGCGACGGCCTGCTCGCCACCCGCGGCGCCGACGCCGTCACCGTCGGCACCATCACCCTGGACAGCTACACCCGCACCGGCGACCTCGCCGCCGCCCGTCGCGCCCTGGCCGACGGGGTGGGGCTGAACGGCTACCCGATCGCCGGCCACCCGGTGGACGTCACCCGGGCGGTGCTGCACGGCGTCGCCGGTGAGGGCTTCCCGGTGCAGGTCCGGCACGGCTCGGCGCTGCCCGGGCACATCGTCCGCGCGCTGCTCGCGGCCGGCCTGGACGCCACCGAGGGCGGCCCGGTCTCCTACTGCCTGCCCTACAGCCGCACCCCGCTGCGCGAAGCGGTGGAGAACTGGCGGCGCAGCTGCGAACTGCTCGCCTCCATCCGGGCGTTCGGCGCCGAGCCGCACCTGGAGACGTTCGGCGGCTGTCTGATGGGCCAGCTCTGCCCGCCGAGCCTGCTGATCGCGGTGAGCGTGCTGGAGGCGCTGTTCTTCCGGCAGCACGGGCTGCGCAGCGTCTCGCTCAGCTACGCCCAGCAGCCCGACCCGCGGCAGGACGAGGAGGCGCTCACCGTGCTCGGCCGGCTGGCCGGCGAACTGCTGCCCGACGTCGACCACCACCTCGTGCTCTACGCCTACATGGGCGTCTTCCCGCGCACGCCCGGCGGCGCCCGGCTGCTGCTGGAGGACGCCGCCCGGCTGGCGGTGCGCACCGGGGCGGCCCGGCTGATCGTGAAGACGACGGCCGAGGCGCACCGCATCCCGACCGTCGCCGAGAACGTCCGGGCGCTGGAGACGGCCGCCGCGGCCGCCGGGGCCGAGCACCTGCGCCCGCCGCTGGCGGTGCCGGACACCGGCATCGAGGCGGAGGCGCGGGCGCTGATCGGCGCGGTGCTGGAGCTGGACGCCGACATCGGCCGGGCCCTGGTCCGCGCCTTCGCGGCCGGCTACCTGGACGTGCCCTACTGCCTGCACCCCGACAACGCCGGGCGGGCCCGCAGCTCGCTCGGGCCGGACGGGCGGCTGCACTGGTCGGACGTCGGCTCGATGCCGATCGCCGGCCTGTCCGGCGGCCCGCGCCCGCCGATCCTCGGCTCCGCCGACCTGCTCGGCGCGCTCTCCCACGTCCAGTGGAGCTACGACAGCCGCGCCGCCGACGCCGCCCCGGAGCTCGGCACCTCGGAACTCGACACCGCCGACCTCGAAGCCTCGGACCTCGACCTCGACCTCGACCGAACACCCGCCGCACCACGAGAGTTGGGACTCACCACGCCATGACCACCGACGGGCCCACCCCCGCGACCGCCGCCGCGACGCTCCCGGACCCCGGCCGCCACCTGACCTCCCCGACCACCCGCGCCGCGCTGCGGATCCAGCACCACCTGCTCTCCGCCGCCCGCGAGCACCTGCGCGGCCAGGGCTTCACCGAGCTGCTCCCGCCGATCATCGGCCCGGTCACCGACCCCGGTTCGCGCGGCTCCAAGCAGGTCGACGTCGACTTCTACGGCCACCGCTACAAGCTGATGACCAGTGCGATCCTCTACAAGCAGGCCTCGCTGCTGGCCTTCGACAAGATCTTCTGCATCGCGCCGAACGTCCGGCTGGAGCCGCTGGAGACCGCCGGGACCAGCCGCCACCTGGCCGAGTTCCACCAGCTCGACGTCGAGGTGGCCGGGGCGAGCCGGGACGACGCCGTGCGGCTGGTCGAGGAGCTGGTGGTGCACATGGTCGGCAGCGTGGTGCGCGAGCTGCCCAAGGAGTTCGCCGAACTCGGCCGCGACACCGACGCGTTCGCCGAACTGCTGAAGGGCTCCTTCGGCCGGATGCGGCACGCCGAGGCGGTCACCGAGCTCCGGGGTCTGGGCCACCCGCAGAGCCCGGACGCCGAACTCGACTGGGACGGCGAGGCGTTGCTCTCCGCGCAGCGGGACCGTCCGTTCTTCGTCACCGACTACCCCAAGGGCTCGCGCGGCTTCTACGACCGCGAGAACCCCGAGGACCCGGGCCTGCTGCGGAACTTCGACCTCATCGCGGCCGAGGGCTACGGAGAGCTGTGCAGCGGCAGCCAGCGCACCAACGACTACGCCGAGATCGTCACCCGGATGCGCGAGACCGGGGAGAACCCGCAGAAGTACCGCTGGTACCTGGACCTGGTCCGCGAGGGCGTGCCCGGCAGCGCCGGCTTCGGCATCGGCGTCGAGCGGCTGACCCGCTACGTTGCCGGGCTGGACGCCGTCTGGCAGGCCAGCGCCTTCCCGAAGATCGCCGGGGTGGTGACGCCGTGAGCGATCTCAGCGCACCGGGCTTCCCGGAGGAGGAGGTCCGGCAGCGGGCCCGGGCCGGGACGGCGGCGGCCTTCCCGCCGCCCGGCGCGTACGGGCTGGTGCTGTTCGGAGCCGCCGGGCACGCGTACGGGGGCGCCCCGGACGCCCTGGACGCGCTGCGGATCGTACCGCCGGTGTTCATGCCGCAGCGGCTGGCCAAGCTGATCGACCTGGGCCGCGAACCCGACCACCGGGACGTCGAACTCACCACCGTGATCGGCGGGTTCACCTCCGCCCTGCCGGTGTACGTGTCCGCGACCGGCTCCACCAGGGCGGCCGGCGGGGACCTCGGGCTGGCGCTCGGCCGACAGGCGGGCGCGCTCGGCCTGCCGATGGTGATCGGCGAGAACGTCGTCCCGGTGAACGGCTACGGCCGGCTCGGCGAGGCCGCCGACCGCGCCCTGCTCGGCCGGCTGCGCGCCTACACCGAGCAACTGCCGAACGGGCTGGGCGGGGTGGCCGTCCAGCAGTCCACCGAGGACGCCGACGCCGAGGTGTGGAACCTGGTCTACAGCGACCCGGCGGCCCTGCCGCTGCTCGAATCGGGGCGCCTCGCCTTCGAGTTGAAGGTCGGACAGGGGGCGAAGCCGGGGCTCGGCGGGATGACCGTGCTGGACGCCGAGGCCGCCGCCCGGCTCGGCGACCGCTACGGCCTGGACCCGGTCTTCGGGGAGGACGACGGCCGGGTGCTGCGCGCCAGTACGCCCGGCACCTTCACGGCGGAGATCCTGCGCCAGCAGATCCGGCTGATGCGCAACAACTTCCCGCGCGCCCGGGTCTGGGTGAAGCTGCACCCCGGCCGGGACGTCGCCGAGGCCGCCCGGGTGGCCGCCGAGGCGGGCGCGGACGCCGTCACCGTGGACGGCGCCGAGGGCGGCACCGGCTGGGCGCCGGGCGTCTTCCCGGCACAGGTCGGACTGCCGCTGGCCGAGTGCCTGCGCCGGCTGGCGGCCGCCGGGCCGCCGCCCTGCCTGCTGGTCTCCGGGCGGATCTGGGAGGGTGGCCGGGCGGTCAAGAGCCTGGCGCTGGGCGCCCGCGCGGTGGGCCTGGGCCGGGCGGCCCTGCTGGCCGCCGCCGAGGACCCGCAGGCGGGTCTGGTCCGGTTCACCGAATGCCTCGCACTCGAACTGCGGCTGCTGATCAGCGCCCTCGGGAAATACGCGCCGGCCGCCCTGGAGCGGGCCGACGTGTGGTCCCCGGAATTCCCCTAGAAAAGCGGTTCCCCGAGCCCGCCGAGGCGCCCGTGTGCGCCCCGGCGGGCTTTCGTCGTTCCATCAACCTGCTTGATGCAAGAGGCAGTTGTAACTGCCGATGGTCTTCCGGGAGTTCTGCCGATCGGCCCCGGAAAGCCGCCCTATCGTCGAGACCACTGCTCGCAGCGTCGTCAATTCATCGGGGTTGGATGATGGAATCTCGCGGTTTCCCCTTCATGTCCGTCGCGCGCCAATTCCCGGACCGGCCGGCCGTACGGCTCGGCGCCCGGACCGTCCGCTACCGGGAGCTGGACGAGCTGAGCGGCGCCCTCGCCTCCCGGATCGCCCCCGGGCGCACGGTGGCCGTCACCGGCCGCGACCGGCTGGACCACCTGGTCGGCCTGCTCGCCGCGCTCCGCGCCGGGGCCACCTGCCTGCCGCTGGACCGGGAGGCCCCCGAGGAGCGCAACCGCTGGATCCGCGAGGACGCCGGTGCCGGCCTCGCCCTCACCGACGGCGAACTCGTCGAGCTGGGCGACGGTGACGGCGAGGGCGGCGGCGCCGAGGCCAGGTCCGCCCCGGCCCCCGGCTACCTCGTCTACACCTCCGGCACCACCGGCCGCCCCAAGGGCGTACACGTCCCGCTCCCCGCGCTGACCGGCCACCTCGCCGCCGCCGTCGACCGCTTCGGCCTCACCGCCGACGACGTCGTGCTGCACCTCGCCCGCCCCACCGTCGACGTCGCCGTGGAGCAGGCGCTCACCGCCCTGTCCGCCGGTGCCTGCCTGCTCGTCCCCGAGCGGCAACTGCTGGCCCCGGACGCCCTGCTGGACCTGCTGGACGCCGAGGGCGTCACCGTGGCCAACCTCGCCGCCGGCTACTTCCAGGAGGTGGTGACGGCGCTGCGCGCCCGCGGCCGGGCCCCGCGCACCCTGCGCCTGATGATCTCCGGCAGCGACCGCCTGCACCCGGACACCGCCGCCGGCTGGTGGGCCGCCACCGGAGTGCCGCTGCTCAACGCCTACGGGCCCACCGAGACCGTGATCACCGCCACCGTCCACGAGCTGTCCGGCCCCGCCGAGGCGGACGCGGTCCCGATCGGCACCCCGCTCGGCGAGCGCCGCGCCTACCTGCTGGACGACCGGCTGCGGCCGGTCACCGCGCCCGGCGGGACCGGCGAGCTGTACCTGGGCGGGCCGCTGCTCGCCGCCGGCTACCACGGCCGCCCGGGCCTGACGGCGGGCCGGTTCGTGGCGGACCCGTTCGCGCCCGAGCCGGGCGCCCGGATGTACCGCACCGGCGACCTCGTGCGCCGGGAGGGCCCGGACGCCCCGCTGGAGTTCGTCGGCCGCACCGACCACCAGGTGAAGATCCGCGGCTTCCGGGTCGAGCCCGGCGAGATCGAGCAGCTGCTCGCCGCCCGCCCGGGCGTCGCCGCCGCCGTGGTCGTCGCCCACGAGGGCCGGCTCGCCGGCTACGTCACCGGCGACGCCCCCGACCCCGCCGCGCTCCGCGCCCACCTGGCCGAGCGGCTGCCCGAGCACATGGTCCCGGCCACCGTCACCGTGCTGGACGCCTTCCCGCTGACCGCCGGCGGCAAGGTCGACCGGGCCGCCCTGCCCGAACCGCAGGCCGCGCCCGCCGCCGCCCCGGCCGGCCGCCCGCTGCGCACCCCCGCCGAGCAGCTGATCGCCGCCGTCTGGGCGGACGTGCTGGGCGTGCCCGAGGTCGGCGCCGAGGACAACTTCTTCCACCTGGGCGGCGATTCGCTGACCGCCGTACGGGTGGTCGGCCGGGTCTTCGACGTCTTCGGCATGATCTCCCCGTACACCATCTTCGACGCCCCGACGCTCGCCGAGTTCGCCGCCGCCGTCACCGCCGCCTCCGGGGGCGAGCGCCCGCCGCTGACCCGGGCCGGGGCCGACTCGGCGCCGCTCTCCCCGTACCAGCGCGGGCTCTGGTTCCTCGACCAGTGGAACCCGGGCGCGCCCACCTACATCGTGCCGTGGGTGTTCCGCTTCGCCGGCCCGGTCGACCCGGAGCTGCTGCGGCGGGCGCTGGAGGGCGTGGTGGCCCGGCACGAGGCGCTGCGCACCACCTTCGCGTTCACCGAGGACGGCCCGCGCCAGCTGGTCCACCCCGCCGTGGAGGTGCCGTTCGGCGTGACGGAGACCGAGGCCGGGCGGGTGGACGCGCTGGTCGCCGAGGCCGCGCTGGTCCCCTTCGACCTGGAGGCGGGCCCGCTGCTGCGCGCCCACCTCTACCGCACCGGCGACACCGCCACCCTGCTGCTGCTCTGCCACCACATCGTCTGGGACGAGGGCTCGCTGCCCGTCCTGGAGGGCGAACTCGCCGCCCTGTACGAGGCGCTGGCCGCCGGCCGCCCGGCCGCACTGCCCGAGCCCGCCGTCCAGTACGCCGACTACAGCGCCTGGCGCTACCAGGACCCGGACCACGCCGAACGCCAACTCGCCCACTGGCGCGAGCACCTGGCCGACGCGCCGACCGAACCCGCGCTGCCCACCGACCACCCCAGGCCCGACGTCCAGCGCTTCCGCGGCGACTTCCACCGCTTCGCGATGCCGCGCCCGGTCGCCGAGGCGGTCCGCGCGCTGGCCCGCAGCGAGGACGCCACCCCGTTCATGGTGCTGCTGGCCGGCCTGGCGCTCACCCTGCACCGCCGCACCGGGCGGCGCGACCTGGTGCTCGGTTCCCCGGTGAGCGTCCGGGGCCGGGCCGAACTCGACGCCCTGGTCGGCTACTTCGTCAACCTGCTGCCACTGCGGGTGCGGATCGGCGAGGCCATGGACTTCCGCGAACTGGTCCGGCACGTCCGCGAGGTGGCGATCGCCGGCTACCGCCACCAGGAGGCGCCGTTCGACGACATCGCGGCGAGCGTCCTGGAGGGCCGCCCGGACGACGAGCGCGCCGACAACCGCAACCCGCTCTGCCAGGTGCTGCTGGAGCTGCACCCGCTGGACAGCCGCCCGCTGACCGTCGGCGGCATCGAGGTGACCCGCGAGCTGCACTCCAACCCGGTCTCCCGCTTCGACCTGTCGATCTCGGTCGACGACCGGGGCACCGACTTCACCGGCCGCTTCGAGTACGACTCCGACCTGTTCGACGCCGCCACCATGGCCGAGCTGTGCGACGCCTGGCTGGGCACCCTCGCCACCGCCGTCGAGGCGCCCGTGCACGCGCTGGTCGAGGCCCGGGCCGCCGCCGCGCCCGCCGCCCTCGCCCTGGTCTCCGGCGAACAGCGGCTCTCCTACGGCGAGTTGAACACCCGGGCGAACCGGCTCGCGCACCACCTGGCGGAGGCCGGGATCGGCCGCGGCGACACCGTCGCCGTGCTGGTCGAGCGCGGACCCGACCTGGTCACCGCCCTGCTCGCCGCGCTCAAGGCCGGCGCCGCCTACACCCTGCTGGACCCGGACTTCCCCGCCGAACGGCTGGCCGGCGCGGTCGCCGACAGCGCCGCCGCCCTGCTGGTCACCCACCGGCACGCGAGCCCGCCGTTCCCCGTCGGGCGCCATCTCGACCTGGACGCGCAGGCCGCCGCGATCGCCGTCCGCCCCGGCCACGACCCGGGCGTGCCGGTCACCGGCGACGATCTCGCCTGCGTGATGTTCACCTCCGGCTCCACCGGCCGCCCCAAGGGCGTCGCCGTCCCGCACCGCGCGCTCACCACCACCTACCTCGGCCAGGACTACGCCCGCTTCGGCCCCGAGGAGGTCTGGCTGCAGTGCTCCCCGGTCTCCTGGGACGCCTTCGCCCTGGAGCTGTACGGTGCGCTGGCCTTCGGCGGCGTCTGCGTGCTCCAGCCCGGCCAGCGGCCCGACCCGCAGGCCATCGCCGAGCTGACCCGGCGCCACGGCGTCACCCAGCTCCAGCTCTCGGCCAGCCTGTTCAACTTCCTGCTGGAGGAGTTCCCGGAGACCTACGACGACCTCAAGGTGGCCTTCACGGCCGGTGAGCGCGCCTCCGTCACCCATGTCGGCAAGGCGCTCGGCCAGTACCCGGACCTGGTCGTCGCCAACGGCTACGGCCCGGTGGAGAGCCTCGGCCTCACCACCTGCCACCGCGCCACCCCCGAGGACGCCGCCGGCGCCGCCATCCCGATCGGCCGCCCGCTGCACGGCAAGGCCGTCCACGTCCTCGACGAGCTGCTGCGGCCCGTGCCCGACGGCGCCACCGGCGAGCTGTACGCGTCCGGCGGTGGCCTCGCCCACGGCTACGTCGGCCGGCCCGCGCTGACCGCCGAACGCTTCGTCGCCGCCCCGTTCGGCGCCCCCGGCGAGCGGCTCTACCGCACCGGCGACCTCGGCCACCGGCGCCCGGACGGCCTGCTGGAGATCACCGGCCGGATCGACGACCAGATCAAGGTCCGCGGCTTCCGGGTCGAGCCGGGCGAGATCGAGGACGCGCTGACCCGCCACCCCGCCGTCCGCGAGGCCGCCGTCGCCGTCCACACGCCCGCCCCCGGCGACCACCGGCTCGCCGCCTACGTCACTCTCGACGCGGGCACGGCCGCCCCCGCCCCGGAGGCGCTGCTGGACCACCTGGCCGCCCTGCTGCCCGAGCACATGGTGCCCGCCACCGTCGACGTGCTGGAGGCGCTGCCGCTCAACCCCAACGGCAAGGTCGACCGCAGGGCGCTGCCGGCCCCCGCCGGGCGCCGCGCCGCCGCACCGGCCGACGCGCTCTCCCCGCACCAGCGGCTGGTCGCCGACGCCGTGCGGGCCGTCCTGGACCTGCCCGAGGACCTCGGTCCGGATGCCAACTTCTTCCGGATCGGCGGCAATTCGCTGGCGGCCGTACGGGTCGCGATGAAGCTCTCGCAGCAGACCGGCACCCGGGTCCCGCCGCACGTGGTGTTCCGCGGCCGCACCGTGGGCGCCATCGCCGAACGGCTGGCCTCGTGATGGCCGCCCGGCCCGCGACCGTCCACCCCGCCACCGCCCACCCCGCGACCGTCCACCCCGCCACCGCCCACCCCGCGACCGTCCACCCCGCCACCGCCCACCCCGCGACCGTCCACCCCGCCACCGCCCGCACAGAAGGGAGCGAGGCCGTGCCCCCGTCCGCCGATGCCCTGGCCGCTCCGGCCCGCACCGCACCCGTCTCCGGCCTCCAGCGCGGCCTCTGGTTCCTCGACCGCCTGGACCCGAGGAGCGTCACCTACACCACCCCCTGGACGTACGACGTCACCGGCCCGCTCGACCTCGGCCTGCTGGCCCGCGCCCTGGACGCCGTCGCCGCCCGGCAGGAGGCCCTGCGCACCACCTTCGCCCTGCACCCCGACGGCCCCCGCCAGCACGTCCACCCCGCCCTGACGGTCCCGCTCGCCGTCACCGACCTGCGCACCCTCCCCGAGGGCGAACGGGAAGGCCGCGCCGAGGAGTTGATCGCCGCACGCGCCGCCGAGCCGTTCGACCTCGCCGCCGGACCGCTGCTGCGCGCCGAGGCGATCCGGCTCGCCGACGAGCGCACCACCCTGCTGTTCGTCGTCCACCACATCATCTGGGACGGCTGGTCGGCCGAGCTCTTCGAGCGCGAACTCGCCGAGTTCTACCGGGCGTTCGCCGAACAGCGGACACCGGGCCTGCCCGACCTCACCACCCGGTACGCCGACTGGGCCGAGGAGGAGCGGCACACCTCCTACGAGGAGCACCTCGCCCACTGGAAGGACCGCCTCGACGGCGCCCCCGCCCTGCTCGACCTGCCCGGCGACCGCCCGCGCCCCGCCGAGCGCGGCGAACACGGCGCCACCGAGCACTTCGCGCTCGCTCCCGGCAGCGCCGCCCGCGTCCGGGCCCTCGCCGAACAGGAGGGCGCCACCCCGTTCACCGTCCAGCTCGCCGCCTTCGCCCTGCTGCTGAACCGCTGGACCGGTGCCGACGACCTGCTCGTCGGCACCCCGGTCACCACCCGGGGGCGCCCCGAACTCGCCGACCTGCTCGGCTACTTCGTCAACCTGCTGCCGCTGCGGATCAGGCTCGCCCCGGACGCGACCTTCCGCGCCCTGGTCGCCGACATCCAGGACGGCGCCTTCGACGCCTTCGGCTACCTCGACGTGCCCTTCGACCAGCTGGTCGACCACCTCGGCACCGCCCGTACCCCGCAGCACCCGCCGCTGGTCCAGGTGGTGTTCGGCGCCCACGGCGAGGACCGCGCCCCGCTCGCCCTCGGCGCGGCCACCGGCCGGCGCACCGTCCGCTCCAACGGCACCAGCAAGTTCGACCTGACCTGGTCCGTCTTCGAACCCGCCGACGACGCCGGGGGTGAACTGCGCGGCGAGGCCGAGTACAGCACCGACCTCTTCGACCCCGCCACCGTCCGCCGCCTCGCCGCCGACTACGCGGCCCTGCTGGACGCCGCCCTCGCCGACCCGGACGCCACCGTGCTCCGGCTCACCGCCGCCCCCGCCGCCGGGCGGCAGCCCCGCCCCGCCCGGCTCGACCGGGGCCACTGCCTGCACCACCTCTTCGAGCGCGCCGTCGACGCCTACGGCGACCGCCCGGCGGTCAGCGACGGGCGGGAGAGCCTCGACTACGCCGAACTCGACCGCCGCGCCAACCGGTTGGCCCACACCCTGCGCGCCGCCGGGGTCCGCCCCGGCGACCGGGTCGGCCTGCTGCTGGAGCGCACCGTCGCCGTCCCGGTCGCGATCCTCGCCGTCCTCAAGACCGGCGCCGCCTACGTGCCGGTCGACCTCGCCGCCCCCGCCGACCGGGCCGCCCTGGTCTTCGGCGACACCGCCGTCACCGCCGTCCTCACCGACCGCCCCGACCGCGCCCCCGCCGGCCCCTGGCAGACCCTCGACCTCACCGCCAGGGCCGCCGAGATCGCCGCCCGGCCCGACACCCGCCCGCCCGCGGTCGGCCGCCCCGGCGACCTCGCCTACCTGATCTTCACCTCCGGCTCCACCGGCCGCCCCAAGGGGGTCGCCGTCGCCCACGAGCACGTCGGCCGGCTGCTCGACTCGGGCCGCGACCACTTCGGCTTCGGCCCCGACACCACCTGGACGCTCTTCCACAGCTACGCCTTCGACTGGACCGTCTGGGAACTGTGGGGCGCGCTGCTGCACGGCGCCCGCCTGCTCGTCGTCCCCTACCTGACCAGCCGCTCGCCCGAGGAGTTCGCCGAACTCCTCGACGACCAGCGGGTCACCCACCTGTGCCTCACCCCGTCCGCGCTTCGCCAGCTCGAACCCGCCCTGCGCCGCCGCCCCCGGGCGCTGCCCGCCCTGCGCTGGATCATGCTCGGCGGCGAGGCCCTGGACCCGGGCGTCGTCCAGCGCTGGCACGACCTCGACCCGCTGCCGCCCGCCCGGCTCTGCAACCTCTACGGCATCACCGAGACCACCGTCCACGTCACGGTCCACGACGTCGCCGAGGGCGGTGCCGGCTTCGGGCGCAGCCTCATCGGCGAGCCCATGCCGCACCTCACCGCCGCCGTCCTGGACGACTGGCTGCGCCCCTGCCCGCCCGGCGTCCCCGGCGAGCTCTACATCGGCGGCGGCAGCCTCGCGCACGGCTACTGGGGCCGTCCCGGCCTCACCGCCGGCCGCTTCGTCGCCGACCCCGCGGGACCGCCCGGCGCCCGCCTCTACCGCACCGGCGACGTCGCCAAGCGGCTGCCGGACGGCGGCCTGGAGTACGTCGGCCGCGCCGACTTCCAGGTCAAGCTGCGCGGCTTCCGGATCGAGCTCGGCGAGATCGAGAACGCGCTCGCCGCCCACCCCGACGTCGACGCCTGCGTGGTCACCGTGCACGACGACCGGCTCGCCGCCTACGTCACCGGCCGTGCCCCCGAGGACCTGCGCGGCTTCCTGGGCCGCTCGCTGCCCGCGTACATGGTCCCGGCGAGCGTCACCGTGCTGGACGCGCTGCCGCTCACCGTCAACGGCAAGGTCGACCGGGCCGCGCTGCCCGCCCCCGGCCGCGCCGCCCCCGAACGCGCCGGCCGGCACGTCGAGCCGCGCACCCCCGAGGAGGAACTGTTCGCCGCCGTCTGGACCGAGGTGCTCGGGGTGGGCGGGATCGGCGTCCACGACGACTTCTTCCACCTCGGCGGGGACTCCATCCGCGCCGTCCAGCTCGCCGGCGCCCTGCACGACCGGGGCTGGCAGCTCTCGCTGCGGGACGTCTTCAAGGCGCCCACCGTCGCCGCCCTGCTGCCGCTGGCCCGGCCCGTCCGGGCCGACCCCGGCGCCGACCGGCCGTTCGCCCTGATCGACGCGGAGGACCGCGCCGAACTGCCGCCCGGCATCGTCGACGCCTACCCGATGGTCTCCATGCAGCTGTCGATGGTCTTCCACATGGAGGTCGCCGGCGGCACCGACAGCTACCACAACGTCAACTCCTACCGCCTGGCCGGCGAGCTCGACGAGACCGCGCTGCGCCGCTCCGTCAACGAGGCGATGGCCCGGCACGCCGTCCTGCGCACCGGCCTCGACCTCTCCGGCTACGGCGAACCGCTGCAACTGGTGCACGGCACGCTGCCCGCCCCCGTCGAGTTCGCCGACCTGCGCGGACGCGGCGAGCAGGAGCAGGACGCCGCGATCCGGGCCGTCTTCGAGCACCACCGCGACCGGCCGTTCGACCTCACCGCGCCCCCGCTGTTCCGGATCACCGTGCAGCGCCTCGCCGCCGACGCCTTCCAGCTGACCGTCTCCGAGCACCACGCGATCCTCGACGGCTGGAGCTTCACCTCGCTGCTCACCGAGATCCTCGAACGGCACGCCGCGCTCGCCGCCGACCCGGTCTCCGCGCCCACCCCGCCGCCGCGCACCTCCTTCCGCGACTTCGTGGCCGTCGAACGCGCGGCCGCCGCCGACCCGGACTCGCTCGCCTACTGGCACCGGCGGCTGGACGGCGCCACCGGCCAGCTCTGGCCGGGCAGCGAGCACGTCCACGAGCTGCCGCGCACCGTCGAACGGGTGCTGCCGGACGCCCCCGGCCAGCTGCGCGCCGTCGCCGACGCGCTCGCCGTCCCGGTCAAGTCCGTCGCGCTCGCCGCCCACCTGCACGCCCTCGCCCGCATCACCGGGCGGCCCCGGGTCACCACCGGGCTGGCGATGAACGGCCGGCTGGAGCGGCTCGGCGGCACCGAGGTCTACGGGCTCTTCCTCAACACCGTCCCGCTGGTCGCCGAGCCCGGCGAGGACCTGGCGGCGCTGGTGCGCCACGTCCACCGCGAGGAACTCGACATGATGCCGCACCGCCGGGTGCCGTTCGCCCGGCTGGCCCGGATGATGGCCGACACCGCGCTCGACAGCCAGTTCGGCTACCTGCGCTTCCACGCCCTCGGCCGGCTCAGCGCGGCCCGCATCGAGGACGGCCGGATCGGCACCGAGCCCACCTACCGGCACGAGCCGAACAGCTTCACCTTCGGCGCCTCGCTGATCCAGGACCCGGTCACCCAACGGGTGCTGCTGGCCGTGGACCACCAGCGGGCGCTGGTCGACGACGTCACGGCGGAGGAGTTCATGGACGCCTACGCGGCGGCCCTGGCCCGCCTGGCCGCCGGCGTCTGACCCGACTTCGAGCACCGTCCCCCCGCCCTTCACTGAGGAGTACCCCCGCCATGACCACCTTCGCGGAGCCGGCCGTCATCGCCCCCGCCGCTGCCACTACGGCCACCGACCTGCTGACCCGGCTGCGCGCCGCCGTCGCCGCCCACCCCGGCCGGCCCGCCGTGCACGCCGCCGACGGCAGCCTCGACTTCGCCGCCCTGGACCGCCGCACCGCCGCCCTGGCCGCCGCCCTGCGCGCCGCGGGCGTCCGGCGCGGCGACCGGGTCGGCGTCCACCTCGCCCGCACCCTCGACCTGCCGGTCGCCCTGCTCGCCGTCTGGCGGGCCGGCGCCGCGTACGTGCCGCTCGACCCGGCCTACCCCGCCGAGCGGATCGCCTTCATGGCCGCCGACGCCCGCCTGACCGCCGTGGTCAGCGCGGAGGCGGCGCCGCCCGTCCCGGCCGGCGTCGTGGTGCTGCGCCCGGACGCCGCCGCGCCCGCTCCGCTCCAGGACGCGGACCCGCGTCCGCTGGACCCCGCCTACGTCATCTACACCTCCGGCTCCACCGGCCGCCCCAAGGGCGTCGAGGTGCCGCACGGCGCCGTCGCCGACCTCGCCGCCGGCCTGGAGGACATCGGCGCCTACCGGCCCGGGCTGTCCGTCGTCGCCTGGAACGCCAGCGTCTCCTTCGACGCCTCCGTCCAGCAGTGGATCCGGATCTGCCGGGGCGACACCCTGGTGCTCGTCGACGACGCCCGGCGCGCCGACCCGGCCCGGCTGGCCGCGCTGCTCGCCGAGCACGCCGTCACCGACCTCGACCTGACGCCGTCCCACTGGCAGCTGCTCCGCGAACCGCTGCTCGGCGGCGGCGCACGTGTCCCGCGCCTGTTCATGGGCGGCGAGCCCGTCCCCGGGCGCACCTGGCGCGAACTGGCCGACGGCGGCATCGAGGCGTTCAACCTGTACGGGCCCACCGAGTGCACCGTCGACGCGATCGCCGCCCGGATCACCGGCCCCGGCCCGCACCTGGGCACGCCGCTGCCCGGCGTCCGCGTGCACCTGCTGGACGAGCGGCTGGCCCCGGTCACCGTGCCCGGCGCGGTCGGCGAACTGTACCTGGGCGGGCCCGGCCTGGCGCACGGCTACGCCGGGCGGCCGGGGCTGACCGCCGGGCGGTTCGTCGCGGACCCGACCGCGCCCGGCG
Source organism: Kitasatospora sp. NPDC008115 (assembly GCF_042957205.1). Taxonomy (NCBI): domain Bacteria; kingdom Bacillati; phylum Actinomycetota; class Actinomycetes; order Kitasatosporales; family Streptomycetaceae; genus Kitasatospora; species Kitasatospora sp. NPDC008115. The sequence continues at coordinate 130,810 of NZ_JBIBHU010000014.1, forward strand.
AGCGGATGTACCGCACCGGCGACCAGGCCCGGCGTTCGGCGGACGGGCTGCTGGAGTACGTCGGGCGGGTCGACCGGCAGGTCAAGGTGCGCGGCTTCCGGATCGAACTCGGCGAGGTCGAGCACGCGGTGTCCGCCCTGGACGGGGTCACCGCCGCCGCCGTCACCGTGCACGAGCCGGCGCCCGGGGACACCCGGCTCGCCGCCTACGTCACCGGCCCCTCGGCGGACCCCGCCGCGCTCCTCGCCGCCCTGCGCCACACGCTCCCGGCCCACCTGGTCCCCTCCAACGTGACCGTCCTGGACGCGCTGCCGCTCACCCCGAACGGCAAGGTCGACCACCGCGCCCTGCCCGCGCCGACGGCCGCGGCGGTGCCGGAAACCTCCGGCGGGGGAGTGGCGGAGCAGGTCGCCGAGGTGTGGCGGACCGTGCTCGGCGTCCCCGAGGTGCTGCCCACCGACGACTTCCTCACCCTCGGCGGCCACTCCCTTGCCGCCCTGCGCGTCGTCCACCTGCTGCGCCGCAAGCTGAACGTCGAACTCCAGTTGCGCCACCTGCTCGACGCCCCCGACCTGGCCGCCTTCACCGCCACCGTCCACCACGCCACCACCGCCACCCCGGCCCCCGCCCGCCCCGCGCTCACCCCCCGCCGCCCGGCCACCCGATGACCCCCGCAGCCGAGCACCCGCGCCGTGCGACCCCGCCGCCCGGTCTCCTGATGACCCCCGCCCAGAGCTCCCACCCCGTCTCCCCGCCGCCCGGTCTCCCGGTGACCGGACCCAGGCGCCCCCGACCTGGCACTTCGCCGGCCGGTCCGCCGGTGACCAGCCCCGGGCATCCCCGTGGGACCCCGCCGTCCGGCGACCCGGTGGCCGGCGTGCAGGGTTCCTGCCCGGGTTCCCTGGAGGTCGTTCTCCCGGTGGCCGGTGCTGAGCAGCCCGGGCCGGGGGCCCTGTCGGTCGGTCGCCTGGTGGCTGGCGTGCAGGGTTCCCGTTCGGGTTCCCTGGCGGTTGTTCTCCCGGTGGCCGGTGCTGAGCAGCCTGGGTCCGGGGCCCCGTTGGTCGGTCGCCTGGTGGCCGGCGTGCAGGGTTCCCGTTCGGGTTCCCTGGCGGTTGTTCTCCCGGTGGCCGGTGCTGAGCAGCCTGGGTCCGGGGCCCTGTCGGTCGGTCGCCTGGTGGCCGGCGTGCAGGGTTCCTGCCCCGGTACCCCGCCGGTCGTTCTCCCAGTGGCCGGTGCTGAGCAGCCCGGGTCCGGGGCCCTGTCGGTCGGCCACCCGGCGGCCGGCGTGCAGGGTTCCCGCCCCGGTACCCCGCCGCCCGGTCTCCCGGTGACCACGATTCAGAGTTCCCTTCCTGGCCTCTCGGCGGCCGCCGGCCGGCACCCCCGCCCCGGCACCTCGCCCACACCCCCGACTCCTCGGCCCAGCAATCCGCCGGGCGCGTCGGCTGTCGGCGCTGGCGCTGGTGGGCCCGTGAGTGAGGCCCGACCCAGTGGTCTTGCGGCTGCCGGGCCCGGCAGCCTGCCGGCCCCGTCGATTGTCGGGGTGGCGGCTGGTGGCCCGGCGTGTGAGGTCGGTTCCGGCGGCTATCCGGCCGCCTGGCCCGGCAGACTGTCGGCCTCGTTGGCTGTCGGGGCTGGTGGCCCAGGGATTGAGGTCAGTCCTGACGGTCCTCCGGCCGCGTCCCAGGCCCCTTCGACCAGCCTCCCGGCCGTCGGGGCCGGGAGCCCGGCGGCTGTGTCCTCGGCCGAATCCCCGGAGTTCCGGGCCGGCCGGCTGCCGACCGGCCCGGCCGCCTCCTTGGCCGACGGTCTGCCGGTCGGTCCGGCCGCTCCGGTCGCGCCTTCGGCCCGGGGTGGCCCGGTCCCTCAGGCCGACGACGTCCCGGCCGGTGGTTCGTCGGTTGCTCCGCTCGACCGCCCGGGCCACCAGGCCGAAGCCGCCCGGCCGCCGGTCGCTCCGGCCCGGGAGGCGAGTCCGGGAACCGTCCCGGCCTCCTCCCGTCCGCCCGCGCCCCCGCCCGCGCAGCCTCGCCCCGCCGCCTCCGCCAGGCCGCCGATCACCGCCCGCCCGCGTCCGGTCGCAGGCCCCCTCCCGCCGCGCCCGGCACCGGCACCGGCTCGCGCCGCCCGTGCCGTGCCCGCCACGCGGCCCCGGGCGGAGGGGGACTGGTTCCTCCTCCCGGCGCCCCGACCCGAAGCGCCCGTACGGCTGTTCTGCTTCCCGCACGCCGGGGGCGACGCCACCGCCTTCACCCCGCTCGCCCGGGCCATCGCGCCCGTCGCCGAGGTGTGGGCGCTGCGGCCGCCGGCCCGGGGCGGCCGCAGCCGGGACCCGATGCCCGCCGACTTCGCCGCCCTGGTCGAGGTCGCCGCCGAAGCCCTCGCCCCGCACCTCGGGGCCGGCCGCCGGATCGCCTTCTACGGGCAGAGCTTCGGCGCCCTGCTCGCCTACGAGGTGGCCCGGGCGCTGCCCGCCGACCGGCGGCCCGAGCTGGTGGTGGTGGCCGGGGCGCCGTGCCCGGCCGAGTGGACCGATCGCGGGTCCAAGGACCTCGACGCGGGTGAACTCCTGCGCCTGACGGGCCTGGAGGAGCTGGTCCGGGCCGATCCGGAGCTGGTCGAGCTCGCCCTCGGCGGCATCCGCACCGACCTCGCCGTGAGCGCCACCTACCGCCACCGCCCGCACGCGCCGATCGGCTCCGCGCTCCACGCGCTGGCCGGCGCCGACGACCCGATGCTCGCCACCACCGACCTCACCGGCTGGGCCGCCCACACCCGGGGCGCCTTCGGCCACCGCGTCCTGCCCGGCGGGCACCTGCTCGCCACCGTCGACCGGCCCGGCCCGGTCGACCTCCTGAGCACCCTCCTGAACACCCTCCTGAGCACCCCCGCCACCACCGAGGAGCAGCAGCCATGGTGACCACCACCTCCGTCGACCTCACCGACCCCGCCCTGTGGGCGCGCCCCGACACCCCGGAGCTGGTCGCCGAACTGCGCGCCGAGGCGCCCGTGCACCGCACCGACACCGTCGACGACGGGCCGATCTGGTCGGTGATGACCTACCGCGAGTCGGCCGACGTGCTGCGCAACGCGGCCGTGTTCAGCTCCGAGTCCGGCTCGCTGCTGGGCGCCGGCGTCGGCAACGTCCCGGTCGGCTCGGGCCGGATGATGGCCCTCACCGACCCGCCCCGGCACCGTGAACTGCGGGCCCCGGCCAACCCGTTCTTCTCCAAGGGCGGGGTGCGCGGCGCCTCCCGCTCGATCGCCGACCGGGCCGCCGAGCTGTTCGACCGGGCCGTGGAGCAGGGCGAGGCGGACCTCGTCGACGTGGTCTCCGCGCTGCCGCTGGCCGTCATGTGCGACCTGCTGGACGTCCCGGAGCAGGACCGCGACATGGTGGTCCGGGTCTGCGACGTGGCGTTCCTCGGCGCCACCCCGGAGGAACGCCGGGCCGGGCACCAGCAGTTGATCCCCTACCTGCTGCACCAGGTGATGCTGCGGCGCAGCGACCCGCGCGACGACCTCATCTCGATGATGGCCACCTACCGGGTGAACGGCCGGCTGCTGCCGGTCGAGGACGTCGTGCTCAACCTGGACAACATCGTGGTCGGCGGGGTCCAGACGGTCCGCCACACCGCCGCGATGGGGCTGCACACCCTGGTCAACCGCCCCGACCTGTGGCGGAGGCTGCAGCGCGGCGAGGTGTCCATGGACTCCGCCGTGGACGAGTTGCTGCGCTGGACCTCGGTCGGGCTGCACACGCTGCGCACCGCCACCAGGGACATCGAGCTGGCCGGGCGGCAGATCCGCCGCGGCGACCGGGTCGCGGTCTGGGTGTGGTCGGCGAACCGGGACCCGGAGGCCTTCGAGGCGCCGGAGGAGATCCGCCTGGACCGCTCGCCCAACAAGCACCTGGCGCTCGGCCTGGGCGCCCACTACTGCATCGGCGCACCGCTGGCGAAGACCGAGCTGAGCGCGCTGTTCACGGCGGCGCTGGAGAAGGCGTCGTCGATCGAACCGGCGGGTCCGGCGGAGTACAACCGCTCGATCATCAACTTCGGCCTGGACCGCTTCCCGGTGCGGCTCACCCCGCGCTGAAGGATCCGCCCAGGCCACCCCCGCTCCACCCCCCCCGCTCCACCCCTGCATCGAGGCCCGTGCAGGAGGACGGCAGTCCAGGAACTGCCGCTCTCCTGCCGGGCCTCGTGCCGCTTCCGGGCCGGCCCCGCCCCTACCTTCGAATCACCGCACCACGACCACCCGCGACCACCACCTCATCGAGGAGACCACCGTGAGCAACCCGTTCGAGGACGACAGCGCCGGCTACCTCGTCCTGGTCAACGACGAGAACCAGCACTCGCTCTGGCCGGTCTGGATCGACGTGCCGGCCGGCTGGACCACCGTCCACGGCGAGGCCCCCCGCCAGGAGTGCCTGGACTGGATCGAGGCCAACTGGACCGACATCCGCCCGGCCTCGCTGGTCGCCGGCCTCGACCGCCGGTGAGCGCCGCCATGGTCACCTGGGAGCTGAACCCCGGCCGTCCGGCCCTCGCCCACGTGCCGGCCGTCGCCGACCTCGCCGAGGGCTGCGCCTGGCTGCGCGCGCACGAGGGCGAGCTGACCGCCGCGCTGCACGAGCACGGCACGATCTTCCTGCGCGGCCTGCCGGTCGCCGCCACCGAGGACGTCGCCGCCGTCCGCGACGTGCTGATCCCCGAGCCCACCCCGTACCGGGAGAAGGCCACCCCGCGCAGCGACTTCGGCAACGGCGTCTTCTCGTCGACCGACCTGCCGCCCGCGCTGCCGATCCGGATGCACAACGAGAACAGCTACACGCTGACCTTCCCCGGCCGGCTGCTGTTCGCCTGCCTGATCGCCCCGGAGGCGGGCGGCGCCACCCCGACGGCGGACGTCCGCAAGGTCCTCGCCGCCCTGCCGCCGCACCTGGCGGAGCGCGGCCGGACCTCCGGCTGGACGCTGGAGCGCAGCTACTCGGACTACGTCTCGCTCGGCTGGCGGACCGCCTTCGCCACCGAGGACCGCGCCGAGGTGGAGCGCTACTGCCGGGAGAACGGCATCTCCTGGGAGTGGACGGCGGACGGCAACCTGCGCACCAGCCAGCTGCGCCCGGCCACCATCCACCACCCGCACACCGGCGAGGAGGCCTGGTTCAACCACCTGGCCTTCTGGAGCGAGTGGTCGCTGGACCCGGACATCCGGGAGGCCATGGTCGAGGAGTTCGGCCCGGACGGCCTGCCGTTCAACACCGGCTTCGGCGACGGCGAGCCGCTCACCCGCGAGGACGTCGACGCGCTGAACGCCGCCTACGAGGCCGCCACCGTCCGGGAGACCTGGCAGGCCGGCGACGTGATGCTGGTCGACAACGTGCTCTGCGCGCACGGCCGCGACCCGTACCGCGGCGACCGGAGGATCGCCGTCGCGATGGGCCGCCCGGTCGACGTCCTCGACTGCCGCCCCTCGGTCCTGCCGACCACCGCCGTCGCCGCGTGACGGCGCCCCCCACCCGCCCGTGACGTGAGCAGAGGAAGCACCGTGATCCCGGTTTCGTACGCACAACAGCGTCTGTGGCTGATCGACCAGATCGAAGGGCCGACCGCGCTCTACAACCTGCCGTTCGCGGTCCGCCTGCGCGGCCCGCTCGACACCGCCGCGCTGCGCGCCGCGACGGCGGACGTGGTCGCCCGGCACGAGGCCCTGCGCACGGTGTTCCCGGTGGACGACGATGGCGTGCCGGTGCAGCACATCCTGCCGTCCGAGGAGGCGTCGATCGCCTTCGCGACGGTGGAGTGCGCACCGGCCGGCTACCCGGCCCGGCGGGACGCGGAAGCCGCCCACACCTTCGACCTGAGCACCGAACTCCCCATCCGGGTCACGGTCTTCTCGCTCACCCCGACCGAAGGAGGAACCCCCGAGCACGTGCTGCTCGTGGTGCTGCACCACATCGCCGGCGACGGCTGGTCGCTCGGCCCGCTGCTGCGCGACCTCGCCGCCGCCTACACCGCCCGCCTCGCCGGCGCCGAACCGCAGTGGGAGCCGCTGCCGGTCCAGTACGCCGACTACGCCCTGTGGCAGCGCGAGCTGCTCGGCGACGAGTCCGACCCGGACAGCCTGATGAGCCGTCAACTCGATTACTGGAGAGGAGTCCTGTCCGGCCTGCCGGAGGAGCTGGAGCTGCCGGCGGACCGCCCCCGCCCGCCCGTGCCGACCGGCGCCGCCGACGCCGTCCCGTTCGCCTTCCCGCCCGCCCTGCACGCCGCGCTGGCCGACCTCGCCCGCGGCCACCGCGCCACCCTGTTCGCGGTGCTCCAGGCGGGCCTGGCCGCGCTGTTCACCCGGCTCGGCGCCGGCACCGACATCCCGCTCGGCACCGGTGTGGCCGGCCGCTCCGACGAGGCACTGAGCGACCTGGTCGGCTTCTTCGTCAACACCCTGGTGCTGCGCACCGACACCTCGGGCGACCCGTCCTTCGCCGAACTCATCGGCCGGGTACGGGAGTCCCAGCTGGACGCCTTCGCGAACCAGGACGTGCCGTTCGAGCGGCTGGTCGAGGAGGCCAACCCGGCCCGGGCGCTCGGCCGCCACCCGCTGTTCCAGACCCTGCTGGTGCTCCAGAACCACGAGGAGGGCGAACTCGGCCTGCCCGGGCTGGAGTCGGCGCCCGAGCCGCTCGGCCTGCGGGTCGCCAAGTTCGACCTCAACATCGGCGTCACCGAGCGGCACGGCCCGGACGGCGCCCCGGCCGGCCTGGAGGGTTCGGTCGAGTACGCGGCCGACCTGTACGACCGGGCCACCGTCACCGGGCTGTTCGAGCGCTTCGGCCGGCTGCTCGCCGCCGCGGCCGCCGACCCGCACGCGCCGATCGGGACCCTGGACATCCTCGCCCCCGAGGAACACGCCCGCCTCGCCGGGGACTGGAACGCCACCGCCGCGCCCGTGCGCACCGGCTCGCTGCCCGCCCTGTTCGAGGCCCGGGCCGCCCGCACCCCGGACGCGGTCGCCCTCGCCCACGACGGCGGCGCCGTGACGTACGCGGAGCTCAACTCCCGCGCCAACCGCCTGGCCCACCACCTGGTCGCGGCGGGCGTCGGCCCGGAGTCGCCGGTCGCCCTGCTGATGGAGCGCTCGGTGGACCTGGTGGTCGCCACCCTCGCCGTGCTCAAGGCCGGCGGCTGCTACGTGCCGATGCACGCGAGCCTGCCGCCCGAGCGGATGGCCGCGCTGCTCGCCGACACCGCCGCGCCCGTCCTGCTCACCGACCGCGCCGAGCCCGGCTTCGCGCACACCGCCACCGTGGTCCGCCCCGGCGACGGGGCCGACGGGCCCGACCACGACCCCGCGCTGCCCGTCCACCCGGACCGGCTGGCCTATGTGATGTTCACCTCCGGCTCCACCGGCACCCCCAAGGGCGTCGCCGTCCGCCACCGCGACGTCGTCGACCTCGCCGACGACCGCCGCTGGCGCGACGGCCGGCACGAGCGGATCCTGCTGCACTCCCCGCACGCCTTCGACGCCGCCACCTACGAGCTGTGGGCACCGCTGCTGCACGGCGGCACCGTCGTCGTCGCCCCGCCCGGCACCCTGGACGCCGCCGCCCTGCACGCCCTCGCCGTCCGGCACGGCGTCACCGCCGTCTTCCTCACCAAGGCCCTGTTCGACCTGGTCGCCGAGCAGGCCCCGGAGACCTTCCGCGCCCTGCGCACCGTCTGCACCGGCGGCGAGGCGGCGTCCGGCACCCTGATGCGCCGGGTCCTCGACCACTGCCCGGACCTGCTGCTCGCCCACGTCTACGGGCCCACCGAGGCCACCACCTTCGCCACCCACCACCCCCTGCTGCCCGCCGACCTGGACGGCCCCCGGGCGCCGATCGGCCTGCCGCTGGACAACATGCGCGCCCACGTCCTGGACGCCCGCCTGCGGCCGGTGCCGCCCGGCGTGCCCGGCGAGCTGTACATCGCCGGCGCGGGCCTGGCCCGCGGCTACTGGCGCCGGGCCGCGCTGACCGCCGAGCGCTTCGTCGCCGACCCCTCCGACGAGGGCGGCCGGATGTACCGCACCGGCGACCTGGTGCGCCGCCGGGCCGACGGCGCGATCGAGTTCCTCGGCCGGATCGACGGCCAGGTCAAGCTGCGCGGCTTCCGGATCGAACTCGGCGAGATCGAGGCCGCGCTCTCCCGCCACCCCGCCGTCCGCCAGGTCATCGTGGTCGCCCGCGAGGACCGCCCCGGCGACACCCGGCTGGTCGGCTACTGCGCCGCCGCCCCCGACACCGCCGCCGACCCCGCCACGGAAACCTCCGCCGGCCCCGAACTCGCCGCCGCGCTCAAGCGGTTCGCCGCCGACACCCTGCCCGGCTACATGGTCCCCTCCGCCGTCGTGGTGCTGCCCGCCCTGCCGCTGAACGCCAACGGAAAGGTCGACCGGCGCGCCCTGCCCGCCCCCGACCTCACCGCCGACGCCGTCGGCACCGGCCGCGCCCCGCGCGACGAGCGCGAGCGGGTCCTGTGCGCGCTGTTCGGCGAACTCCTCGGCCTCGACGGCCTCACCGTCGACGACGACTTCTTCGCCCTCGGCGGCCATTCCCTGCTCGCCACCCGCCTGGTCGGCCGGGTGCGCGCCGAACTCGGCGCCGAACTCGCCATCGGGGACCTCTTCCAGGCCCCGACCGTCGCCGCCCTCGCCGCCCGGATCGCCGGCGCCCCGGCCCGCCCCGCGCTGCGCCCCGAGCCGCGCCCCGAGCACCTGCCGGTCTCCTTCGCCCAGCGCCGCCTCTGGTTCCTCGGCAAGGCCGAGGGCCCCGCCGCCACCTACAACGTCACCCTCGCCCTGCGGCTGACCGGCCCGCTGGACACCGCCGCCCTCGAAGCCGCCCTCGGCGACGTCGTCGACCGCCACGAGAGCCTGCGCACCGTCTTCACCGAACGCGACGGCGTGCCCCACCAGCGGGTGCTGCCCGCGCCGCCCGCGCCGCTGCTCACCGTCACCGACCGCCCCGCGCAGGACCTCGTCCACCACACCTTCGACCTGGCCACGGACGTCCCGCTGCACGCCTACCTGCGCCCCGAGGGTCCCGAGGAGCACGTCCTCACCCTGGTGATGCACCACATCGCCAGCGACGGCTGGTCGCTTCGCCCGCTGTTCCGCGACCTCGCCGAGGCCTACTCCGCCCGCCTCGCGGGCGCCGCACCGCAGTGGCCGCCGCTGCCCGTCCAGTACGCCGACTACACCCTCTGGCAGTACCGGCTGCTCGGCGCGGACACCGACCCCGGGTCGACGCTCGGAGGCCAGCTCGCCCACTGGCGCGAGGCCCTGGCCGGACTGCCCGACGAGCTGCCGCTGCTGCTGGACCGTCCGCGCCCGCCGGTGCCCACCCACCGCGGCGACGCCGTCGAACTGGAACTCGACGCCGCCCTGCACGCCAGGCTCACCGCCCTGGCCGCCGAGCACGGCGCCACCCTGTTCATGGTGCTCCAGGCCGCCTACGCCGCCCTGCTGCACCGCTTCGGCGCCGGCGACGACCTGCCGATCGGCACCCCGATGGCCGGCCGGCTGGACACCGCGCTGGACGACCTGGTCGGCTTCTTCGCCAACACCCTGGTGCTGCGCACCGACCTGAGCGGCGCGCCCACCTTCGCCGAGCTGCTGGGCCGCGTCCGGGAGGCCGGACTGGCCGCCTACGCCCACCAGGACGTGCCGTTCGAGCGCCTGGTCGAGGAGCTCAACCCGGCCCGCACGCTGGCCCGGCACCCGCTGTTCCAGGTGATGATCGCCTTCGACAACACCGCCGGCGGCGGCCCCGCCTTCCCCGGCACCCGCGCCGCCTACGAGCCGCTCGGCCTGCCCACCACGCCCTTCGACCTCACCCTCAACCTCTCCGAGCGCCACCACCCCGACGGCACCCCGGCCGGGCTCTCGGGCGGCCTGGAGTTCGCCGTCGACCTCTTCGACCGCGCCACCGCCGAACGGCTCGCCGCCGCGCTGGTCCACCTGCTCGCCCAGGCCGCCGAACAGCCGCACCTCCCGGTCGCCGAGCTGGACGTGCTCGGCGCGGCGGGGCGCGCCGCGCTCGCCCGCTGGCACGACACCGAGCGCCCCGGCGGCGAGGTGCTCCTCCAGGCCGCCTTCGCCGCCCGGGCCGCCGCCACCCCGGAGGCGACCGCGCTGGTCTTCGGCGACACCCGGCTGAGCTTCGCCGAGCTGAACGCCCGCGCCAACCGCCTCGCCCACGGCCTCGCCGCCGCCGGCATCGGCCCCGAGTCGCTGGTCGCGCTCGCCGTGCCCCGCTCGGCCGAGTCGATCGTCGCCCTGCTCGCCGTGCTCAAGGCCGGCGCCGCCTACCTGCCGCTGGACTCCGACTACCCGCGCGACCGGCTCGCCCACATGCTGGCCGACGCCCGCCCGGCCGCCGTGCTGAGCACCCCCGGCTGGCCGCTGCCCGAGGTCCTGGAGGGCCTGACCGTGCTGCCCGCCGACGCCGCCGCCTGGGCCGACCGGCCCGCCGGCGAGCCGCCCGTGCGGATCGGCCCCGAGCACGCCGCCTACGTCATCTACACCTCGGGCTCCACCGGCCGCCCCAAGGGCGTCGTGGTCCGCCACGGCGGCCTCGCCAACCTGTTCGCCTTCCACCGCGACGAGACCCTCGGACTCGCCCGACAGGCCCACCCCGGGCGGCGGTTCGCCTTCGCCTCGACCGCCTCGATGTCCTTCGACACCTTCCTCGAAGGAATGCTCTGGCTGGCCGCCGGCCAGGAACTGCACCTGCTGGAGGACGACCTGCGCCGCGACGCCGCCGCCATCGTCCGGTACCTCGACCGCACCGGCGCCGACGTCCTCGACGTCACCCCCGGCCAGGCCGAACGGCTGGTCGAGGAGGGCCTGCTCACCACCTGCCCGCCCGCCGTGCTGATGCTCGGCGGCGAGGCCTGCGGCCAGCACCTGTGGACCACCCTGTCCGCCGCCCCCGACACCCTCGTGCTCAACATCTACGGACCCACCGAGTGCACCGTCGACGCCCTGCACCACCGCCTCGACACCACCGTGGCCCGCCCGGTGATCGGCCGCCCGCTGTCCAACCTGCGGGCCCACCTGCTCGACGCGCGGCTGCGCCCGGTACCCGTCGGTGTGCCCGGCGAGCTCTATCTGAGCGGCACGGGCCTGGCCCGCGGCTACCTCGGCCGCCCGGCGCTGACCGCCGAGCGCTTCGTCGCCGACCCGTACGACGACGGCGCGCGGATGTACCGCACCGGCGACCTCGCCCGCCGCCGCGCCGACGGCGCGGTGGAGTTCCTCGGCCGCACCGACCACCAGGTCAAGGTACGCGGCTTCCGGATCGAACCCGGCGAGATCGAGACCGTCCTGGCCGCCCACCCGCAGGTGCGGCAGGCCGCCGTGCTCCCGCACCGGGACGGCACGGCCGGCACCCGGCTGGTCGCCTACCTGGTCACCGCCGCCGACCCGGCCGAGCTGCGCGCCCACGCGGCCGCCGCCCTGCCCGACTACATGGTCCCGGCCGCCTTCGTGACGCTGGACGCGCTGCCGCTCAACGTCAACGGCAAGCTCGACCGGGCCGCCCTGCCCGCCCCCGACTTCACCGCGACCGCCGGCGGCCGGCCCGCCCGCACCGCCCGCGAGGAGATCCTCTGCGGCCTGTTCGCCGACGTCCTCGGCCTGCCCGGCGCCGTCTCGATCGACGACGACTTCTTCACCCTCGGCGGCCACTCGCTGCTCGCCACCCGGCTGCTCAGCCGGGTCCGCGCCACCCTCGGCGCCGAACTCGGCATCCGGGACGTCTTCGAGGCCCCGACCGTCGCCGGCCTGGCCGAGCGCCTGGACGGCGCCGACGCCCGGCCCGCGCTCACCGCCGGCGAGCGCCCGGAGCGCCCACCGCTCTCCTTCGCCCAGCAGCGGCTCTGGCTGATCGACCGGATGGAGGGCCCCAGCGCCCTCTACAACATGCCGCTCGCGCTGCGCCTGACCGGCGAACTCGACCTGGACGCGCTCACCGCCGCCCTGACCGACCTCGCCGCCCGGCACGAGAGCCTGCGCACCGTGATCGCCGAGCACGACGGCGAGCCCCACCAGCGGATCCTCCCCGCCGCCGTGCCGGTCGAACTCCTCGACTGCGCGCCGGAGTCCGTCGAGGCCGAGGTCGACCGCGCCGCCCGCCGCCCGTTCGACCTGGCCGCCGAACCGCCCGTCCGGGTCACCCTGCTGCGGGTCGCCGGGGACGACCACGTGCTGGTCGTCGCGCTGCACCACATCGTCGGCGACGGCTGGTCGATGGGCCCGCTGCTGCGCGACCTCGCCGAGGCCTACACCCTGCGCCTGGGCGGCGAGCCGCCCGTCCGCGCCCCGCTCGCCGTCCAGTACGCCGACTACGCGCTCTGGCAGCGCGAACTGCTCGGCGACGAGGCCGACCCGCAGAGCCTCGCCGCCCGCCAACTCGCCTACTGGCGCGAGACCCTGGCCGGCCTTCCGGAGGAGATCGCGCTGCCCGTCGACCGCCCGCGCGGCGCCCGCGCCGACCACCGCGGCGGCCGGGTCGCGCTGCCGATCGACCCGGTACTCCACGGTTCGCTGGTCGCGCTGTCCCGCGAGCACCGGGTCACCCTCTTCATGACCTGCCAGGCCGCCCTGGCCGCCCTGCTCACCCGCCTCGGCGCCGGCACCGACGTGCCGATCGGCTCGGTGGTCGCCGGCCGGTCGGACGAGGCGCTGGACGACCTGGTCGGCTTCTTCGTCAACACCCTGGTCCTGCGCACCGATACTTCGGGCGACCCCTCCTTCACCGAACTCCTCGGCCGGGCACGGGAGGCCGGCCTCGGTGCCTACGCCCACCAGGACGTGCCGTTCGAGCGCCTGGTCGAGGAGCTCAACCCGGCCCGCTCGCTGGCCCGGCACCCGCTGTTCCAGGTCGCGATGGTCCTCCAGTCCACCGGCGAGGGCGAGTTGGAGCTGCCCGGCCTGAGCGTCGAGGCGCTGCCCTCGGACACCGGCGTCGCCAAGTTCGACCTGAACGTCACCCTGGAGGAGTTCTTCGGCCCCGACGGCGCCCCCGCCGGCCTGGACTGCGCCGTCGACTACGCCACCGACCTGTTCGACCGGGAGACCGCGGAGGCGATCGCCGCCCGCTTCGGCCGGCTGCTGGCCGCCGTGGTGGCCGACCCCGGGCAGCCGATCGGCCGGGCCGACCTGCTCGCCGACGGCGAGCGCGCCGAACTCCTCGGCGGCCACCGCCCGTTGCCCGAGCACGTGCCGCTGATCCCGGACGCCTTCGCCGCGCAGGCGGCGGCGACACCCGGAGCGACCGCCCTGGTCTTCGGCGAAACCCGGCTCGGCTACGCCGAGTTGGACGCCCGGGCCAACCGGCTCGCGCACGGCCTGCTGGCCGCCGGCGTCGGCCCCGAGTCCGTGGTCGCGCTCGCCCTGCCCCGCTCGGCGCAGACCGTGGTCGCCCAACTGGCCGTGCTCAAGGCCGGCGCCGCCTTCCTGCCGCTGGACGCGGAGTACCCGCTGGAGCGCACCGCCCACATGCTCGCCGACGCCCGCCCGGCCGTCGTGCTCAGCACCGGGGACTGGCCGCTGCCCGAGGCGCTGGACGGCCTGACCGTGCTGCCCGCCGACGCCGCCGCCTGGGCCGACCGGCCCGCCCACGCCCCGGCCGTGCGCATCGACCCGGCCGACGCCGCCTACGTCATCTACACCTCAGGATCCACCGGCCGTCCCAAGGGCGTGCTGGTGACCCACGGTTCGATCGCCGCGCTGCTGGCCCAGCACCGGGCCGAGACGTTCCACGGTCGGGCCGACGGCCGGCTGAGCGTCGCACTCACCGCCTCGCTCTGCTTCGACGCCTCCTGGGACGGCCTGCTCTGGATGATCGCCGGCCACGAACTGCACCTGATCGGCGACGACCTGCGCCGCGACGCCACCGCCCTGGTCCGCCACGTCCGCACCGCCGGCATCGGCGTCGTCAACGTCACCCCGAGCTACGCCGAACAGCTCGTCGCCGAAGGCCTGCTGGACGGCCCCGCGGCCCCGCGGGTGCTGCTCCTCGGCGGCGAGGCGGTCGGCCAGGCCCTGTGGACCAGGCTGCGCGAGGCCGCCCCGCACACCACCGGCCACAACCTCTACGGCCCCACCGAGGCCACCGTCGACACCCTGCTCCAGTCCTACGCCGACTCCGAGCGCCCCTCGCTGGGCCACACCGTGCTCGGCACCCGCGCCCACGTGCTCGACGAGCACCTGAACCCCGTCCCGGCGGGCGTGCCCGGTGAGCTCTACCTGGCCGGCGCGGGACTGGCCCGCGGCTACCTCGGCCGGGCCGCCCTGACCGCCGAGCGCTTCGTCGCCGACCCGTTCACGCCCGGCGCCCGGATGTACCGCACCGGCGACCTGGTCCGCCGCACCCGCGACGGCGGTCTCGACTACCTGGGCCGCACCGACCACCAGGTCAAGATCCGCGGCTTCCGCATCGAGCTCGGCGAGATCGAGCAGGCCCTGGCCCGCCACGAGGCCGTCCGCCAGGCCGTCGTCACCGTCCACGAGAGCGCCGACGGGGACCGCCGACTGGTCGCCCACTGCGCCACCGGCGCCGCGTGCGGCCCCGAACTCGCCCAGGAACTCCGCCGGTTCGCCGCCGACCGGCTGCCCGCCCACATGGTCCCGGCCGCCGTCGTCCCGCTCGCCGCCCTCCCGCTGACCGGCAGCGGCAAGATCGACCGCAACGCCCTGCCCGCCCCCGACCTCACCCTGTCCACCGGCGGCCGCGCGGCCCGCACCACCCGCGAGGAACTGCTCTGCGGCCTGTTCGGCGAGGTCCTCGGAGTGGACCGGGTCTCGATCGACGACGACTTCTTCGCCCTCGGCGGCCACTCGCTGCTGGCCATGAAGCTGGCCGGCCGGGTCCGGACCACCCTCGGGGCCGAACTCGGCATCCGGGACGTCTTCGAGGCCCCGACCGTCGCCGGCCTCGCCCAGCGGCTGGACGGCGGCGCCGAGGCCCGCCCCGCCCTCACCCCGGGCGAGCGCCCCGACCGCCTGCCGCTCTCCTTCGCCCAGCGCCGGCTCTGGCTGATCGACCGGATGGAGGGCCCCGGCTCCCTCTACAACCTGCCGCTGGCCCTGCGGATCGCCGGCCCGCTCGACCCCGCGGCGCTGGCCGCCGCGCTGGCCGGCCTGGTCGCCCGGCACGAGAGCCTGCGCACGGTGATCGCCGAGCAGGACGGCGAGCCGTACCAGCGGATCGTCCCGGCCCAGGAGGCCCGCGTCCCGTTCGAGCACCTCACCACCGCGCCCGCCGACCCCGCGGCCGCGCTGGCCGGGTACGCGGACCTGCCCTTCGACCTCGCCGCCGACCTGCCGCTCCGCGCCCACCTGCTCCCGGCGGGCGACGGCACCGGTGACCACCTGCTGCTCCTCGTCCTGCACCACATCGCCGGTGACGGCCGGTCGATGGAGCCGCTGCTGCACGACCTCGCCGCCGCCTACGCCGCCCACCGCGACGGCACCGCGACCGACCGGCGCCCGCTGCCCGTCCAGTACGCCGACTACGCGCTCTGGCAGCGCGACCTGCTCGGCGACGAGACCGACCCGCAGAGCCCGGCCGCCCGCCAACTCGCCTACTGGCGCGAGACCCTGGCGGGCCTGCCGGAGGAGATCGCGCTGCCCGTCGACCGCCCCCGGCGCGCCGACAGCTCCCACCGCGGCGACCGCGTCGTCCTGCCGCTCGGCGTCGAACTCCACGGCGGCCTGGCCCGGTTGGCGCGCGATCACCGGGTGACGATGTTCATGGCCCTGCAAGCCGGGCTCGCCGCGCTGCTCACCCGCCTCGGCGCCGGCACCGATGTGCCGATCGGCTCGGTGGTGGCCGGCCGCACGGACGAGGCGCTGGACGACCTGGTCGGCTTCTTCGTCAACACGATCGTCCTGCGCACCGACAGTTCCGGCGACCCGGCCTTCACCGAGTTGCTGCGCCGGGTCCGGGAGACCCAGCTGGACGCCCACGCCCACCAGGACGTGCCGTTCGAGCGGCTGGTCGAGGAGCTCAACCCGGCCCGCTCGCTGGCCCGCCACCCGCTGTTCCAGGTGATGCTGCTGCTGGAGGGCGCCGGCCAGGGCGCCACCGGCGGCGACGCCCCGCTCGACCTGGCCGGCCTGTCGGCCACGGTCGAACCGGTCGGCGGCCACGTCGCCAAGTTCGACCTCTCCATCGGCATGGGGGAGTCCTTCGACGCCGACGGCGCCCCGGCCGGTCTGGAGTGCGCGATCGACTACGCCACCGACCTGTTCGACCGGGAGACCGTGGAGGCGATCGCCGCCCGCTTCGGCCGGCTGCTGACCGCCGTCGTGGCGGACCCGGACCGGCCGATCGGCCGGATCGACCTGCTCGACGACCGCGAGCGCGCCGAACTCCTCCCCGCCGTAGTGGAGGTGCCCGCCGAGGTCCCGCTGCTCCCGGCCGCCTTCGCCGCGCAGGTGGCGGCGACCCCCGGGGCGACCGCCCTGGTCTTCGGCGAAACCCGGCTCGGCTTCGCCGAACTGGACGCCCGCGCCGAGCACCTCGCCGCCCGGCTGCGCGCGGCCGGCGCCGGACCGGACGCGGTGGTCGCCCTGGCCCTGCCGCGCTCGGCGGAGACGGTGGTCGCCCTGCTCGCCGTCCTCAAGTCCGGCGCCGCCTCGCTCCCGCTGGACGCCGAGTACCCGGCCGACCGGACGGCGGCGATGCTCGCCGACGCCGCGCCCGCCCTGGTGGTCACCGGGGACGGCTGGCCGCTGCCGGAACTGCTCGCCGGCCTGCCGACCCTGCCGGTGCACCCCGACGAGCCCGGCGATCCGAGCCCGGTACCGGCCCCGGCCCCGGCCGCCGCTCCCGACCCGGCCGACGCCGCCTACGTCATCTACACCTCAGGCTCCACCGGCCGCCCCAAGGGCGTGGTGGTGACCCACGGTTCGATCGCCGCCCTGCTGGCCCACCACCGGGCCGAGACGTTCGATGAGCCGGCCCACGGCCCGCTGAGCGTCGCACTCACCGCCTCGCTCTGCTTCGACGCCTCCTGGGACGGCCTGCTCTGGATGATCGCCGGCCACGAACTGCACCTGATCGGCGACGACCTGCGCCGCGACGCCACCGCCCTGGTCCGCCACGTCCGCACCGCCCGGATCGACACCCTCGGCATCACCCCGAGCTACGCCGAACAGCTCGTCGCCGAAGGCCTGCTGGACGGCGAGGCCGCCCCGGGGCTGCTGCTCCTCGGCGGCGAGGCGGTCGGCCAGACCCTGTGGACCAGGCTGCGCGAGGCCGCCCCGCACACCACGGCCCGCAACCTCTACGGCCCCACCGAGTCCACCGTCGACGCCCTCACCCACCCCTTCGCCGCCACCGACCGCCCCTCCCTCGGCCGCACCGTGCGCGGCACCCGCGCCCACGTGCTCGACGAGCACCTGAACCCCGTCCCGGCGGGCGTGCCCGGCGAGCTCTACCTGGCCGGCGCGGGCCTGGCCCGCGGCTACCTCGGCCGGGCCGCCCTGACCGCCGAGCGCTTCGTCGCCGACCCGTTCACCCAGGGCGGCCGGATGTACCGCACCGGTGACCTGGTCCGCCGCACCCGCGACGGCGGCCTCGACTACCTCGGCCGCACCGACCACCAGGTCAAGATCCGCGGCTTCCGCATCGAACCCGGCGAGATCGAGCACGTGCTCACCCGCCACCCCGCCGTCCTGGCCGCCACCGTGACCGCCCGCGAGGACGGCCCGGCCGGCCCCCGCCTGGTCGCCTACGTGGTCAAGGACGGCGCCACCGCGCCCGACCCCGCCGAACTGCGCGCCTTCGTGGCCGAGTCGCTGCCCGGCTACATGGTCCCGGCGGCGGTCGTCGTGCTCGACGCCTTCCCGCTGACCGGCAGCGGCAAGGTCGACCGGCGCGCCCTGCCGGCCCCCGACCTCACCGCCTCGCCCGCCGGCCGCGCACCCCGCACCCCGCGCGAGGAGGTGCTCTGCCGCCTCTTCGCCGACGTCCTCGGCGTCCCCGCGGTCACCGTCGACGACGGCTTCTTCGACCTCGGCGGCCACTCGCTGCTCGCCATGAAGCTGCTCGGCCGCGTCCGCACCGTCCTCGGCGCCGAACTCGGCATCCGGGACGTCTTCGAGGCCCCGACCCCGGCCGGGCTCGCCCGCCGCCTGGACCGCGCCGAAGGGGAGCGCCCGGACGCCCTGGAGGTCCTGCTCCCGCTGCGCGCCGCCGGCACCGGGGCCCCGCTGTTCTGTGTCCACCCCGCCGCCGGCATCAGCTGGGTCTACTCCGGCCTGCTGCGCCACCTCGACCCGCGGCGCCCGGTGTTCGGCCTCCAGGCCCGCGGCCTGCGCGGCGGCTCACCGGCCGCCGTCACCGAGATCGCCGCGGACTACGTGCGGGAGATCCGCGCCGTCCGCCCGCAGGGCCCCTACCACCTGCTCGGCTGGTCCTTCGGCGCGGTGGTCGCCCAGGAGATGGCCGTCCAGCTCCAGGCGGCGGGCCAGGAGGTCGCCCTGCTCGCCCTGCTCGACGGCCTCCCGGCCGGCGCGGTCGCCGAGGAGCACCGGGCCTGCGACGACCCGGTGGAGACCCTCGCCGAACTGCTCGCCTCGCTCGGCTACGACCCGGCCGACGGCCGCGGCCAGGCCGAGCTGACCGCCCTGCTCGGTGAGGCCGCCGCCCTCCTGCCGGACGTCTTCGAACACCACCGCAAGCTGATGGCCGAGCACGTGCCCGGCCACTACCGGGGCCCGGCCGTCTTCATCGGCGCCACCGCCGACAAGCCCGCCGACTGGCCGTACGAGTCCGCCTGGGCCCCGTACCTGACCGGCCCCGTCACCGCCCACCGGATCGACTGCGCACACGGAGCCCTGACCCGCCCCGAGCCCCTCGCACGGATCGCCGCCGTGCTGGCCCACACGCTGGAGAGTGACCCGCGATGACCACGAGTACCGTCCCGGTCGAGCCGCCCGTACTGGACGACGGCCCCCGCCGCGGGCGCTGGGGCCTGTGGGGGCAGGCGGACTTCCGCAAGCTCTGGGTCGGCGAGACGACCAGCGGCCTCGGCACCGCCGTCGGCAACGTCGCCCTCGCCCTGGTGGCGGTGGTGACCCTCAACGCCTCGCCGTTCATGGTCGGCGTGCTGACCGCCTCCGCGTGGGTCCCGTGGCTCTTCCTCGGCCTGCTGGCCGGTGCCTGGGTGGACCGCTGGCCCCGGCTGAAGGTCATGCTGGTCTGCGACGTGCTGCTGCTCCTGCTGTTCGTCAGCGTGCCGGTGGCCGGCTGGTTCGACGCGCTGACCATGGCCCAGCTGATCGCGGTCGCCCTGCTGGCCGGCGCGGTGAAGGTGTTCTTCTCCACCGCGTACGGCGCGGTGCTGCCCGCCCTGGTCGCCAAGGACGACCTGCTGGAGGCCAACGTCAAGCTGCGGTCCGGGGACTCGGCGGCGGAGATCGCCGGCCCCGGCCTGGCGGGCGTGCTCTCCCAGGTGTTCGGCGCGGCCAGCGGGCTGCTCGCCGACGCGGTCACCTACCTGGTGTCGGCGCTCTGCGTGGGCACCATCCGGGTGAAGGAGACACCGCCGCCGGTGTCCGAGCGGCGCGGCATCCTGCGCGAGATCGGCGAGGGCGTGCGCTTCCTGGCGGGCGACCCCTACCTGCGCACCCTGGCCCTGTTCGGCGCGGTCGGCAACCTCGGCCTCAACGGCATCCAGGCCGTGCAGACGGTCTTCCTGGTCCGCAGCGTCGGGGTCTCGCCCGGCGGCATCGGCGCCGTCTTCGCGGTGGTCTCGGTCGGCGGCCTGGCCGGGGCCGCCCTCGCCGGGCGGATCGCCCGCCGCTTCGGCACCGCCCGCGGACTGCTGCTGTGCGAACTGGTCGCCGCCCCGTTCATCCTGCTGCTGCCGATGGCCGGCGCCCGGCTGCCGCTCGCGGTGAGCGCGCTCGCCTGGTCGGTCGCGGTCTGCGGGGTGGTCGCCGGGAACGTCCTGGCGGGCAGCTTCTACCAGTCCTACTGCCCGCCCGCGATGATCGGCCGGATCCGGGCCAGCGCCTCCACCGTCAACTTCAGCGCCATTCCGGTCGGCGCCCTGCTCGGCGGCTGGCTGGGCGAGGTGCTCGGCGCCCGCACCACCATCTGGATCATGGCGAGCGTGCTGCTCTCGGCCGGGGCCGTCCTGCTGAGCAGCCCGCTGCGCGCGATGCGCGACTTCCCCGAGCGCCCCGCCGCCTGAACCGCCGCCTCCTGAAGCCGCTCCTCCCACCCTCACCCTCCCGGAGCCCGCCATGACCCGCACCGCCCGCCCCCGCCGCTACCTGATGTGCCGTCCGACCCACTTCGAGGTCGGCTACGCGATCAACCCGTGGATGGACCCGGCCAAGCCCGTCGACACCGCTCTCGCGGTCGCCCAGTGGGAGCGCCTGTACGAGCTGTACGTCGAACTCGGCCACCGCGTCGACCTGATCGACCCGCTGCCCGGCCTGCCCGACATGGTGTACGCGGCGAACGGCGCCACCGTCGTCGACGGCCGGGTGCTCGGCGCCCGGTTCCGCAACGCCGAGCGGGCCGCCGAGGGCCCGGCGTACCTGGAGTGGTTCCGGGCCCGCGGCTTCACCACCCACGACCCGGTGCACGTCAACGAGGGCGAGGGCGACCTGCTGCTCACCGACCGCTACCTGCTGGCCGGCCGGGGCTTTCGCAGCGTCTCGGCCGGCCACGCCGAGGCGCAGGAGTTCCTCGGCCGCCCGGTGATCGGGCTGGACCTCGTCGACCCGCGCTTCTACCACCTGGACACCGCGCTCAGCGTGCTCGACGGCGACCAGATCATGTACTACCCGGGCGCGTTCTCGGCCGGCAGCCGGGCGGTGCTGCGCCGGCTCTTCCCGGATGCCGTGCTGGTGGGGGAGGAGGACGCCGAGGCGTTCGGGCTCAACGTGGCCAGCGACGGGCTGAACGTGGTGCTCCCGGAGCCGGCCACCGGGGTCGCGGCCAGGCTGCGCGAGCGCGGCTTCCGCCCGATCGGGATGGACCTGTCCGAGCTGCTCAAGGGCGGCGGCAGCGTGAAGTGCTGCACCCTGGAGCTCCGCGAGGCCCTCTGACCTGCGCGGACGGGGACCGCCACGCACCGGGCACCCCGATCAACGCGGCCGATCGACGCACGCTGCTCTTGCGTCGATCGGCCGTTGAACGCCCCTTGCCATGCTGATCACGTCAACAGGAGGAACCCCTCCCACCGGGGAGGACGACCCGAGGAGCAGTCATGGCGAAGCGTTCGACGATCGGTACCGCCCGGATCGGCCTGGCGGTCGCGGGCCTCGGCCTCGGCACCCTGCTCGCCCTCGGCGCGGCCGGCACCGCGATGGCCGACGGCGCGGCGACCGGCACGGGCGCCGGCACCACCGCTCCCACCGCCACGCCGACCCCGACCCCCACCCCGACCCCCACCCCGACCGACGGCAGCGGCCACTCGGACTGGAACAGCACCGGCTCCTGAGCCCCGGCAGCACCGACGGCCCCGCGCAGAACCGTTTCTGCCCCCCGCTCGAACCGACCTCACGGATCCACCAGCGCGAACGCCGGCTCCGCCAGCAGGCCCGCCACCTCGGCGGCCTCCGGAAGGCCCAGCCGCCGGAAGATCGCGTACGCCTCCCGCAGCCGCGCCCCCGCCTCGGCCCCGCGCCCGAGGTCCGCCAGCGCACAGCCCAGCACCACCAGCGCCTGCGCCTGGTCCCGCTCGGCCCCCAGCTCCACGCAGAGCGCCAGCGCCTGCTCCGCGTGCTCCAGCGCCTCGTCCGCCCGACCCAGCTCGCGCAGACTGTCCGCCAGCCGGTAGCGCGCGTGCGCCGCCCGGTCCCGCAGCCCGGCCGACACCGACACCGCCAGGCACTCGCCGAACCAGGTCACCGCCTCCTCGTGCCGCCCCAGCGCGTGCAGCGCCAGCCCCAGCACGTACAGCGTGTACGCCCGGCCCGCGTCGTCCTGCCGGGTCCGCAGCCCGGCCAGCGCCTCGTGGCAGATCGTCACCGCCTCGTCCGCCCGGCCGCTGCGCACCCGCGCCAGCGCCGCGTTCACCGTCGTCACCAGCGCGCCGGAGCGGTGCCCGAGCCGGTTGGCCAGCAGCAGCGCCTCGTCGTAGTGGTCCACCGCCTCGTCGTAGCGGCTCAGGAACTGGCAGATCAGCCCCAGGTCGTTGAGCGCCTGCCGCAGCACCACCGAGTCCTCGGCCGCGCGGGCCGCCTCCACCGCCCGCCGGGACGCCGCCTCGGCCGCGTCCAGCCGGGTCGCCGCCAGCGCGACGTTGCCGCGCAGGAAGTGCGCCCGCCCCTCCGCCCGGACGTCGCCGTCCCGGGCGGCCGCCTCGGCCAGCGCGTCGGCCGTCGCGGCGAGCTGACGGCTCGGCGGGGTGAGCACGAACGGGGTGAGCGCGATCAGCAGGTCGATCGCCGCGCGCAGCGCCGGCCCCCGCCCGGCGGCGGTGTCCGCGGCCACCTGCGCCGCCAGCGCCACCGCGCCCGTCCCCTCGACGGACGCCCACTCGCGGGCGGCGTCCCGGCCGGACAACGGGACACCGGGGGAGTGCGCCGGACCGAGCGCGCCCGCCGCCGGGTCGCCCGGCACGGCGTGCTGGAAGGCGGTGCAGGCGGTGGCCAGCAGGTGGTCCAGCAACCGGTCCCGGGCCGCCACCGCCTCCCCGCCGTCCGCCGCGCCGCCCGTCCCCGCGCCTGTTCCCCCGGCTGTTCCCGCGCCCGTCCCCGCGCCGGCTCCCGTCCCCGCGCCGGCTCCCGGCCCTTCCGCCGGCCGCCGGCGCGCGAACGCCCGCAGCAGGTCGTGGTACCGGTAGCGCCCCGGGAACGGCGACTCCACCATCGCCACGTCCACCAGCGCCTCCAGCAGGTCCTCGGCGTCGTACTCGTCGAGGTCCAGCAGCGCCGCCGCCGCCGGCAGCCCGATGTCCGGCCCGTCCACCGAGGCCACCAGCCGGAACGCCCGCGACTGGTCGTCCGTCAGCTGGCGGTAGCTCAGTTCGAAGGCCGCCGCCACCGCGAGGTCGCCGATCCGCAGCTCGTCGATCCGCCGCCGCTCCACCTGCAGCCGGCGGCTGAGCGTCTCCACCGTCCAGCCCGGCCGCGCCGCCAGCCGGGCGGCCACGATCCGCACCGCCAGCGGCAGGTGCCCGCAGGCCACCACCAGCTCCCGCGCGGCGTCCGGTTCGGCGGCCAGCCGCTGCGCGCCGATCGTGCGGCCGAGCAGGTCCAGCGCCTCGTCCGGCTGGAACACGTCCAGGTCGACCTGCACGGTCGCGGGCAGCCCGGCCGGTCTGGTCCGGCCGGTGGTGAGCACCGCGCAGCCGACCGCCCCCGGCAGCAGCGGCCGGATCTGCGCCGCGTCCTTGGCGTTGTCGAGCACCAGCAGCAGCCGCCGGCCGTCCACCACCGACCGGAACAGCGCCGAGCGCGCGTCCAGGCCGTCCGGCACCGCGTCCGCCGGCACCCCGAGCGCCACCAGGAAGCCGCTCAGCACCGCCTCCGGATCGGCCGGCACCGGGTCCGAGCCGCGCAGGTCCGCGTACAGCTGGCCGTCCGGGTAGGCCTCCCGGACGCGGTGCGCCACGTGCAGCGCCAGCGCCGTCTTGCCGACCCCGCCCATCCCGACCACGGTCGCCACCACCAGCGCCTGCTGCGGACGGCCCGGCGCCCCGCCGTCCTCCGGGGGCGCGGCCAGCGCCTCGCACAGCACCCGCACCGGCGCCGTGCGGCCGGTGAAGTCGGCGGCGTCCGGCGGCAGCTGGGCCGGCCGCGGCGGCGCGCCGGACGGACGGGCGGCCCGTCCGGACCGGGGCCCGTCGTCGCCGTCCCCGCCGTCCCTGCCGCTCGCGCCGTCCCCGCCGTCCGCCGCCGGCGCGCGCTCCCCGCCCGCACCCTCGGCCGCGACCGGGGCGGGACCCGGTGCGGGCGCGGCGCCGCCCGGCGCCTGCGGCGCGGCCAGCGCCGGGTCACCCTCCAGGATCCGGCGGTGCAACTGCTCCAGCTCCGCGCCCGGCCCCACCCCCAGCTCCGCCAGGAACAGCTGCCGCACGCCCCGGAACACCGCCAGCGCGTCCGCCTGCCGCCCGGCCTGGTACAGCGCCCGCATCAGCAGCCCGTACGCCCGCTCGTGCAGCGGGTGCTCGGTGGTCAGCGCGGTCAGCTCGGGGATGCACCGCGAGTAGCGGCCCAGCGCCAGGTCCAGGCCGATCCGCTCCTCCAGCAGCGTCAGCCGCAGCTCCTCCAGCCGCTGCCGGTGCCGCTCCGCGAACGGCCCGGGTATCCCGGCCAGCGGCTCGCCCTGCCACAGCTCCAGCGCCTGGTTGAGCAGGTCGCGGGCGCGCAGCGGCTCGGCCCTGGCGGTCCGTTCCGCCTCGGCGGCCAGCGCCTCCGCCTGCGCCGCGTCCACCGCGAGCTTGGGCAGCACCAGCCGGTAGCCGTCGCCCATCGACACCAGGACGCTGCCCGGCGCCTTCTCCCCGTCCCCGGCCCCACCGGCCTCCGCCGGCTGCGCCGCGTCCAGCACCTTGCGCCACCGCCACGCGTACGTCCGCACGGTGGTCATCGCCGCGCTCGGCGGCTCCTCGCCCCACAGCGCCGCGATCAGATCCGTGGCGCTCGCCGCATGACCGGGCCGCAGGAGCAGCACGGCGAGCATCGCCTGCTGCTGCGGGCTGCCCACCTTGAGCGCCGTCGCGCCGCGGTGAGCCCGCATCAGACCCAGTAAGGAAAAACGGAGATCGCCCATCCTGCCCCCTGCTGCCCAGGACAGTGCCCGCCCCGCTCGTGCACATGTCAGCTTCTGTGTGACGTAATCAACCACCAGGTCACACGCGGTGTCGAGGCTTCGTTGAGCCTGTGGTGACCGCGCGTTGAACCCGACCGGCCAGAATCACCGTGCCGGGGCCCGCCGGAGACGGTCCGGTCCGCCCCTCCTTCACCTCCCGCGGCCGGGTGCCCCCGGTAACCGGCCGTGATCGCCCCGCCCTCGGCCGTCGGAGGCGTCGGGCGCCATGACGATACCTTCGGAGGCGGACGTCCGTGAACACCGCTTTGCTGTACAACCTGCTCGACGTCGACCCGGCCGACGGGCCGGCCGAACTGCTCCACCGCGCCCGCGGCAGCCGTCACCTGCCCCACCTCGTGCTCTCCGCCCTCGCCCGTGACGACGTCCGGATGGGCGAGCCCGCCCGCGCCGAACTGCGCCGCGCCCGCACCCGCGCCGACCTCTACGCCCGGCTCGCCGGGGACCTCGCCCGCTCCACCGGCGTCCGGGCCATCCACGGCCTCCCGCTGGCCGGCTACTACCCGGCCGGCCTGCTCCGGCCGCAGGCCTCCCTGGACCTGGTCGCCCCGGGCGAGGCCGCGCTCTGGCAGGCCGTCATCCGCCTGGTCACCGACCACCCCGTGGAGACCATCGACGTCACCCTCCTCGGCGAGCGCCCGCACCACACCGCCGTCACCGTCCGCTGGCCCGCCGAGGACCCGCTGCTCGACCCCTGGTACCGCGTCCACCTCACCACCGCCGCCCTCCCCGGCGACCGCGCCACCGTCCCCGTCCGCCCCTACCTCGTCGCGGACGACCACGTCGAGTGCCTGATCGCCCTCGCCGAGGCCCACCTGCACACACCCGTGGGCACGGACCTCGACCCGCTCACCCTCCTCGACCTCGGCTGTCTCGGCCACCAGCCCTTCGAACCCGCCGAGACCGCCGCCGTCCTGGCCGCCTACCGCCTCGCCCCCGAGGCCGCCGCCCTCCTCGACCTCGCCGCCACCCGCCTCCCGCTCGGCACCCTCGCCGCCGTCCGCACCGCCCTCACCCCCGAACTCGCCCCCGAACACCGCCGCCGCGGCGAGGCCGCCGCCACCCCCCGCCTGCCCGCCCGCCACGGCACCCTGCTGCGCCGCACCGTCATCCGCCACACCTGGGACGAGGCCCGCCTGCTCCCCGCCCCCGACCACACCACCCTCCTCCTCACCCCGGTCGCCGACTACCTCCTCGCCCCGGCCGACCGCACCACCGCCCTGGCGGCCCTCCACCTCTGGGACGCCGCTCAGTGACCGACCTCCTCCGCCTCACCCAGGTCCTCCACCCGCACCGGCCGCAATCCCTCGAACCACACCGCCACCCCGAACGGCTCACCGATCTCCCCCTCGGCGAACCGCAGCATCCACCCGTCGGTGTAGACGTTCACCTCCGGTGAGTCCAGCGCCGCCGCCTCCTCCGTCACCCCCAACTCGGCGCACGCGAACCGCCGCGCCCGCGCCACCACCTCCTCCAGCCGCCCCAACACCTCCCCGAGCAACTCCAGATCCACCGCCCCGACGTCCTCCCCCGCCTCCACCATGACGTTGACCCCCACCCCCCACCGCCCCGGCTCGGCCACCCCCCACACGCTCAACCCGTCCGGCCCGTCACACACCCGCACCAGCGGCCCCACGTTCATGTCCGTCTCCCTTCTCCGGCCCGGATTCCTGTCGCTGAGCCTAGGCTGGTCGTTCCGGGGATCTTCGACGAGAGGCGGGCGGCAGGGTGGGCGAGCGGGCTGAGGTCGGGGTGATCGGGGGGTCGGGGCTGTACGCGCTGCTCGACGAGGTGGCCGAGGTGGCCGTCGACACGCCGTACGGGGCGGCGAGCGACTCGGTGTTCATCGGGGAGGTCGGCGGCCGGCGGGTGGCGTTCCTGCCGCGGCACGGGCGGGCGCACGGGATTCCGCCGCACCGGATCAACTACCGGGCCAACCTCTGGGCGCTGCACTCGCTCGGGGTGCGGCAGGTGCTCGGGCCGTGCGCGGTGGGCGGGTTGCGGCCGGAGTACGGGCCGGGGACGCTGCTGGTGCCGGATCAGTTCGTGGACCGCACCGCCGCCCGGGAGCAGACCTTCTACGACGGCGTGCCGCTGCCGGACGGTTCGCTGCCGGGCGTGGTGCACGCGCCGATGGCGGACCCGTACTGCCCGGCGGGGCGCGCGGCGGTGCTGGGCGCGGCGCGCGGGGCCGGGTGGGAGCCGGTGGACGGCGGCACGCTGGTGGTGATCGAGGGCCCGCGCTTCTCCACCCGCGCCGAGTCGCGCTGGTTCACCGCGAACGGCTGGTCGACGGTCGGTATGACGGGCCACCCGGAGGCGGTTCTGGCCCGCGAACTCGGGCTCTGCTACACCTCGTTGAACCTCGTCACCGACCTGGACGCGGGCGTGGAGAGCGGCGCCGGCGTCACCCACGCGGAGGTCCTGGAGGTGTTCGGCCGCAATGTCGACCGGCTGCGCACCGTCCTGTTCAAGGCCGTGGAGGCGCTGCCCGTCGACCGCACCTGCCCGTGCCGCCGGGCTCTCGACGGCTTCACCCCCGGCCTGCCCGGCGTGCCGGGGGAGTGACAGGTCAGTCGAGCAGCGCCCGCAGCCACCGCTCCTCGCGCCGCTCGATGTACCCGGTGTTCGCCAGCCAGGTGTCCCCGTGCCCCTCCTGCCACAGCCGCGTCCACGGCTGGACGCCGCGCCCCGCCCGCTCGCGCAGGAAGTCGTGCATGGCCCGGGTGCGCCGCCCCAGGAGCGGCACCAGTCGCCGCCGCTCGTCCTCGTCGAGCCCGTAGGCGTCGACGAAGGCGCGCAGCCGCTCGGCGGCGTCGGCGTCGGTGCGCCGGACGGCGGGGTCGGCGGCCAGCGGGAGGAAGCCGTGCGCGGCGTAGGCGAGGTCCCAGAGGCGGGAGCCGGGCGCGGCGGTGTCCCAGTCGATGAACGCCCACCGGTCGGGACCGTCGTCGATCACCAGGTTCCACGGCGCGAGGTCCTGGTGGGCGATGATCTCGCCCGCCGCCTCGGTGTCGTCCCGCATCAGCACCTGCCACCGCGCGTCGGCCGGCGGCGTGAACCCGGCCACGGCGTCGTGGAACTCCCTGATCAGCCGGGCCACCCGGGCCAGTTGCGCCACCGGTTCCAGCAGGGCGAACCGCTCGCCGTCCCCGACCACCCGGCCCGGAACGAAGCCCAGCACCTCCCGCCCCTGCCCGTCGGTGCCGAGCGGGCGCGGCGCGGCCCGGAAGCCCGCCTCGTACAGGTGCGTCAGCAGCGCGTGCACGGCGGGCGTCCACGGGCCGACGGGTCGCCGCACGGTGTCCCCGACGCGGACGACGCCGGCGGTGGCGTTCCCGCCGGTCAACTGCTCCTCGACGTGCCCCTCTTGTTCGTCCACGCGCGGACCCTACCGGCCCACCCGGCCGGGCGCACCCGAAAAACCCGGTGGCGGCCGCGCCCCGCACGGACGATCATGTCCACAATGAGCGACCAACCCGCACGCTGGACCAGAGCCACCGTCTACCCCGACATGTGGATGGACCCGGACGACGATCCGCGCGACAACGAGGGCCCGGGCCCGGACGGTGAACTGCCGACGCTGCGGGAGGCGATCACCAACTACCGCCTCACCCTGCGCCTGAAGTGCGACGGCCTGGACCCGGAGCAGCTGGCGCGCCGCTCGGTGCCGCCGTCGACGATGTCGCTGCTCGGCCTGGTCCGCCACCTCGCCGAGGTGGAGCGCGACTGGCACAACTGGATCACCGACGGCGAGCCGCTGCCGAAGCTGTACGGCGCGCGCGACGCCGACTTCCACGGGGCCGTCGCCGACCAGGCCGTGGTGGACGCCGCGTTCGCCGACCTGGAGCGCGAGCAGGCCGCTTTGGACGCCACCCTCGCCCGCCACTCCGACGACCTCGGCAGGCGCCTGGGCCGCCAGAACCTCGCGGTGCGCGAGGTTCTGGTGCACATCATCGACGAGTACGCCCGGCACTGCGGCCACGCGGACCTGCTGCGCGAGTGCGTCGACGGCCGCGTCGGCCAGTAGCCACGGCATGCCGCCGGGGCCGCGTTCGATCGGACGCGGCCCCGGCGGCAAGGGGAGTGTCAGCGCACCGGCTGCGGCGCCGGCCGGGCCGTGCGGGCCTTCCGGGGCGCCGGACCGGGTACGGCCGCGGCCGCGCCGAGCGCCGTGCCGCGGGTCTCCTCGGCCCAGAGCACCGAGACCAGCAGGCCGCACGCGGTGACGCCGGCGGCGATCAGCATGGTCGGGCCGGTGCCGATGCCGCTCAGCGACAGCGGCAGCAGATAGGTGCCGACGGCCGCGCCGATCCGGCTGACCGAGGTGGCCACGCCGACGGCGGTGGCCCGGACCTCGGTGGGGAACAGCTCGTTGGGGTAGGTCCAGTCGAGCACGTTCGGCCCGCCGCACAGGAAGGCGTACGCGCAGAGCGCGACGACCACGACGGCGGCCGGGGCGTCCGGGAAGAGGCCCAGCACGGCGAGCGGGACGATCATCAGCGCGAAGGAGCGGATGATCACCGGACGGCGGCCCCAGGTGTCGATCAGGCGCAGCGCGGGGTAGCAGCCGAGCAGGAAGACCAGGCTGATCAGGCCGGTGCCGAGGGTCTCCAGCACCGTGCCGCCCGGCATGCCGAAGGCCTCCAGGAGCTGCGGCCCGAAGGTCAGCATCGCGAACAGCGGGCCGACCTGGCAGAGGAAGAAGAGTCCGCAGAAGAGCGTGCGCCGCCGGTAGGGCGGGGTCATCAGCAGCCGCAGGCCGGTCGGGGCGCCGGGGGCGGTGGGCTCGGGCATCAGCTCGCGGCCGTCGACCTTGACCCCGAGGTGGCGCTCGACCAGGCGCACGGCGTCGCCGACCCGGCCGTTGGCGGCCAGCCAGCGCGGCGACTCGGGGGAGCCGCGGCGGATCACCAGGAACACCACGCACAGCACGGTGGAGCTGCCGAGCATCCAGCGCCAGCTGCCGGGGCCGCCGATCGTGAGGAAGAGGTAGCCGGTCACGTAGGCGAGCACGGCGCCGGCGTACCAGGCGATGATCTGCTGACCGAGCAGCCGCCCGCGGTGCTTGGCGGGCAGCCACTCGGCGAGCAGGGACGTCGCGATGGGGTAGTCGGCGGCCACCGCCATGCCGAGGACGAAGCGCAGCAGGGCGATCGCCCAGACCGCGTCGACCCAGAAGGACAGCACCGAGCAGACGATCATCACGAGCAGGTCGGCGGTGTACATCACCTCCCGCCCGATCTTGTCGGTCAGCACGCCGAACAGCGCGCCGCCGACGAACATGCCGACCAGCGCGGCCGCGCCGATCAGGCTGACGTCGGCGGTGGAGAGCCCCAGTTCGGGGCGCATGCCGATGAGGGCGACGCCCACGATGCTCAGGATGTACCCGTCGAGCAGCGGTCCACCGGAGCAGGCGAGCGCGAGCCTGCGGTGGAAGGCGGTATACGGGGCGTTGTCGATAGTGCGGGACATTCGTTCGGGTCCTCCGGAGCGCACCGCGTGCTGTCGCACCCGTGCGCCGCGTAGACGGTCGTTGGCGGACCGCCGGGGGCGGCGTTCCGCTCGCCCGGGTGTCCACCGGGCGACCGTCCACAGTTGCCCGGGTCGAGGGGCGGGTCCCCGGGGCCGAAGGTCAGGGGAAAACAGGGCGGAGGTCCCGAATCGGACGGGCCCTCGGCCTGTGCCGGGAGGGCGTTCGCCCTGCAATACCGGGCCGGACGCGGGCCGCCGGGCGGCCCGCGTCGCTCAGTGTGACGCTCGGCACCTCTTCGGGGTCGCCGGGGGGAGGAGGCCCGGGACGCGCGTGGTTCAGCTCACGTCGTGCTGCCCGGAGGAGTTGGCGAGGGCGATCAGGCCGTCGATCTGCTCCGACGCATTGCCTCCGGCACCGCCCCCGTCGCCCAGCGCGGCCATCATGCCGAGGCGGCCGATGGGGAAGGACTCCATCATCTTGGTGAAGTCGACGCCCTCGGGCATGACCGACGCGGCGGCGTTCACATCGCCGAGCATCCGGCCCAGTGCGTCCTGGAGGACCGGGCCGGCGACGGGGTGCCGCAGGGCCTCGCCGAGGGTCGACGTACGCGACAGCGGCAGGAGGACGTGGTCGCCGGCGACCTCCACGCCGGTGGTCGAGCGGATGTCGCGGCTGGAGGCGGCGACGTCGACGACGTAGTCGCCGCCCTCCACGACCCAGCGGTCCGCGCGGATGTCCCAGTACGCGAGGTCCTCGCGGCGCACCGTCAAGGCGACCTCGCGCGTCTCGCCCGGCGCGAGGTTCACCGAGGCGAACGCCTTCAGTTCCCGTACCGGGCGCTGCACGGCGCCGCCGGGCAGCGCCGTGTAGACCTGCACCACCTCGCGGCCCTCGCGGTCGCCGGTGTTGGTCACCGTCACCGTCACGTCAATGTCGCCCGCGGCGTTGACCGCGGCGCAGGCGGCCCCGTACGCGAAGGTGGTGTACGACAGGCCGTGGCCGAAGGGGAACGCCACCGCCATCCGGCGCGCGTCGTACCAGCGGTAGCCGACGAACAGCCCCTCGCCGTACCGCACGTGCGAGAACTCGCCCGGGAAGTCCAGGAACGCGGGGGTGTCCTCCAGCCGGAGCGGGATCGTCTCGGTGAGCTTGCCCGACGGGTTGACCTCGCCGAACAGCACGTCGGCGGTCGCGCCGCCGCCGGCCTGGCCCAGCAGCCAGCCTTCGAGGACGGCCGGTACGCGGTCGGCGAAGGGCAGGGCCACGACGCCGCCGTTGGAGAGGACGACCACCGTGTTCGGGTTGGCGTCGAGCACCGCGTTGAGAAGTTCGAGCTGGACGGCGGGGAGGTCGATGTCCTCGCGGTCGTACCCCTCGGACTCCAGCCGCGCCGGAAGCCCGAGGAAGAGGACGGCGACCTCGGCACCGGCCGCCGCTGCCACCGCCTCCTCGCGCAGCGCCGCGGCCTCGGCGTCCGTGGTCCCGAGCGCGCTCGTGAAGCCCTGGGCGTGGAGCACGGCGCCGGTCGAGAGCGCGCGGATCTCGTCGAGCGCGTTGTCCAGGCGGGTCGGGTTGATCAGCGAGGAGCCGGCGCCCTGGTAGCGCGGCTTCCCGGCGAACTCGCCGATGACGGCGATGCGGGCGTCCCTGGCCAGCGGCAGCAGCGCTCCGTCGTTCTTGAGCAGCACGATCGAGCGGCCGCCGGCCTCGCGGGCCAGGGCGTGGTGCGCGTCGACGTCGAGCGGCCCCTCGACGGCGCCCGCGCCCGCCCGCGCCTTGCGGACGAGGTCGAGGACGCGTCCGGCGGCGGTGTCGACCACGCTCCCGTCGAGCGAGCCGTCCTCGACCGCGGCGACGATCAGGGCGTCCGTCACGCCGTTCGACGAGGGCATTTCGAGGTCCAGGCCCGCCGCGACGCCCTTGACGCGGTCGTTGACCGCGCCCCAGTCCGACACCACCAGGCCCTGGAAGCCCCACTCGTCACGCAGCACGCCGGTGAGCAGCCAGGGGTCCTCGGAGGCGTACACGCCGTTGATGCGGTTGTACGAGCACATCACCGTCCACGGCTGCGCGTCCTGGACCACGCGCTGGAAGCCGCGCAGGTAGATCTCGCGCAGCGGGCGCGGGTCGACGTCGCTCGACGCCCGCATGCGGTCGTCCTCCTGGTTGTTGGCGGCGAAGTGCTTGAGCGAGGTCCCCACCCCCTTGGACTGGACGCCCTGGACCAGCGCGGCTCCGATCACGCCCGAGACGACCGGGTCCTCGGAGAGGTACTCGAAGTTGCGGCCGCACAGCGGCGAGCGCTTGATGTTGATGCCGGGACCGAGCAGCACCGCGACGTCCTCGATCGAGGCCTCGATGCCGAGCGCCTCGCCGACCCGGCGGGCGAGGTCGGCGTCCCAGGAGGAGCCGAGGCCGACGGCGGGCGGGAAGCAGGTGGCCGGGACGCTGTCGCCGAGGCCGAGGTGGTCGCCTCCCTCGCGCTGCTTGCGCAGGCCGTGCGGGCCGTCGGTGAGCATGACCGAGGGTATGCCGTGGCGCTCGACGGCCTTGGTGCGCCAGAAGCTCGCGCCGCTGGTCAGCGACGCCTTCTCCGCCAGGGTGAGATCGTGGACCTGGTCGGGCAGTCCGGCGGCGGGGGCGGTGGTGTCGGTCATGGATTCCTCTTCCGTTCTCTTGAGGGTTGTTGTGTCTCTTGAGGGTTGTCGTGGCCTTGTCCGCTACCGGGCTCAGCGGACGGATCGGATGAACTGGTTCGCGACGGCGCCGACGATGGCGATGACGGCGCCGCCGAGGAACAGCGCGGCGTAGTTGCTCGACCCGCCGCCGATCATCAGGAACAGCGGCGCGGTGACCGGCACCAGCGTCTGCGGCAGCACGTTCGCGAGGTGCAGCACGGCCATGTCCTTGGCCACGTCCGTGCGGGAGGGCAGCACCTCCGCCACCAACGCCTGGTCGACCGACAGATAGGCGCCCATCGCGAAGCCGGCGATCACCGAGGAGGCGACGAACGTCGCGAAGTTCGGTGCGAAGCCGGCGACGATGTGGGCGACCGAGAGGACGACCGCGGAGACCAGCACGAAGATCTTCCGACGGCCCAGGCGGTCGGAGATCCGTCCGAAGACGATGCTGGTGGGGATCGCCGTGACCGCGTTGATGACCGTGAGGAGCAGCACCGCGGGGCCGACGGTGTCCTCGGTGTAGTCGAACCGGTCGAGCAGGAAGAACAGTTGGTAGTTCGTCAGCGTCATGTTGCCGAACATGACCATCAGCCGGGAGATCCAGGCCAGCGCGAAGTCGGGGGCCTCGCGCGGGCTGGTCCAGAACGCCTTGAGCAGGGTCAGCAGGCTGAACGGCGGCAGGTCCGCGCGCTCGGCCCGGCGGTCTTTCAGGACGCGCAGGAACACGGTCACGAAGACCAGCATGAACAGCCCGGGGATCAGCATGGCGGCCGTGAGGTTGGGCAGGAACAGCTGCGCGAGGAAGGCGCCGCCGACCCCGGCGAGCACCTGGGTGATGCCCATCAGCCCGGAGACACGGCCGAGTTGCCGCTTGGGCACCTGGTCGGGGATGACCGGGTTGAGGCCGGCGATCAGGGCGTTGAAGGTCAGCTGAGTCAGCGCCCAGGCGAGCACCAGCAGTGGGATGCTGTCGGCCGAGGCGAGGAGCAGCAGGCTGGCGGCGCCGGTGACCATGCCGGAGGCGATCCACGGCTTGCGCATGCCGAACCGGCTGGTGGTGCGGTCGCTCAGCGCGCCGAACAGGTTCTGCGCGACGAGGGCGACGAACGCGCCGACACCGAGCACCAGCGAGAGGCTGGCCGCCTTCCCGTCGGGATCGATCTGGTTCACCCGGAGCGCCAGGGTGATGCCGGTCGCGGGCAGCAGGGCGGTCCACATGCCGAGGAACGCGAGGAACAGTGACGCCTGGAATCCCGCCGAGACGAGCTTCTCGGGGTGGTGTTCGCGCTTCGCGCCGGACGCCTCGGTGGCGGCGGCGGGTCCGGCGGCCTTGCCGACCGGCACGTCCACTGGAGCGACGGATCTCTCGTAGTCCACGACGATGCGACCTTTCTCCCACTTTGCCCTCATCGGTCCGAGGGCGTTCGGTATATATACCGAGTACTCGGTAGGTAGCACAATGGGTGCGGCACTACGATTCGGACCATGACGGATGCCGCACCCACCGCTCGCCCGAGGACCCGCGCACCGCGCACCTCGCCGGAACGCCGCCGCGCCCAGATCGTCGAGGCGGCCATCGCCGTCTTCGGCCAGCAGGGCTACCGGCAGGGCTCCCTCAAGGCCGTCGCCGACGAGGTCGGCCTGACCATCCAGGGCCTGCTGCACTACTTCCCCACCAAGGAACAGCTCCTCCTGGCGACGCTGGAGCAGCGCAACGCGCTCACGCAGGCCAAGCTCGACGAGGCGATCGCGGCGGAGGGTGCGCTCGGGGCCTGCCGCTTCGTGCTGCGGCGCAACCGCGACGACCCCGGCTTCATGCGGCTCTTCGTGACCCTGGCCGCGGAGGCGACCGATCCCGAGCACCCGGCCCACGAGTACTTCCTGCGCCGGTACGAGACCACGCACGCGCGGTTCGCCGAACACCTGCGCTCGGAGGTGGCGCGGGGCCGGATCGCCGCCGGCGTCGAACCCGAGGCCGCCGCCGCGTCGCTGATCGCCCTGATGGACGGTCTGCAGCTCCAGGCGCTCCACCGCCCCGCGATGGACCTGCTCGACGTTTTCGAGCAGGCCACCCGGCATCTGCGGACGGATCTGTAGCGCGATCCCTGGTCGGCCTGCTATATCTACCGAGTAGTCGGTAGATATAGGAGGCCCGCCATGGGTACTGTCGCGCAACGGCCGAACATCCTCTGGATCGTCTCGGAGGACTGCCCGCCCTGGTTCGGCTGCTACGGCGACCCGCACGCCGTGACGCCGGCCATCGACGCCCTCGCCTCGCGCGGAGTGCTCTACGAACGCGCCTACTCCCCGGCCCCGGTGTGCGCGCCCTCGCGCTTCTCCCTGCTCACCGGAATCGCACCCGAGAGCCACTCGCCCGCCGACCGGATGCGCGCCGTCGCCGCCCGCCCGGACTGGATGGCGACCTACCCCGAGCTCTTCCGCGACGCCGGGTACTACTGCACCAACAACGCCAAGACCGACTACAACCTCGACGTGGACGCGAACGCGATCTGGGACGAGTCCTCCCGGACGGCGCACTGGCGCGACCGGCCCGCCGGAGCACCGTTCCTCGCCGTGTTCAACTACGACCCGACGCACGAGTCCTCGGTCTTCGACGAGAACTCCCCCCTCGCGCGCGCGTTCGGATCGTCCGCGGTGTTCGGCGAGCCGCTGACGCCCGCCGTACCGCTCGAAGCGATCCGCCTGCCCCGCTACCTGCCGGACACCCCCGAGGTGCGGGCGGACTTCGCCCGCTACTACAGCGCCGTCGCCCGGCTGGACGCGTTCGTCGCGGGCCTGCTCGGCCAGCTGGCCGAGGACGGCCTCGCCGAGGACACCGTCGTGCTCCTCACCTCCGACCACGGCGGTGTCACCCCGAGGAGCAAGCGCTACCTCTACGACGAGGGCCTGCACGTGCCGCTGCTGGTGTCCGCCCCGCCCCGGCTGGCCGAGCGGCTGGCACCCGCCGGATCGCGGCACCCCGACCCGGTCTCGACGCTGTCCGTCGCCCCGACCGTGCTCGCCCTCGCCGGCCTCCCCGTCCCCCCGCAGATGGCGGAGCCGCCGCTGACCGCGCCGACCAGGCCGGCGCTGGCGTTCGGCGAGCGCGGCCGGATGGACGAACGCTTCAGCCTGGTGCGCACCGTCCGCAGCCGCCGCTTCCGCTACCTGCGCAACTACACGCCGCACCGCCCGGTGATCCAGCACCAGGCCTTCGCCTGGAACGCCGCCGGCTTCCGCTCCTGGGAGACGGAGCACACCGCCGGACGGCTGACCCCCGAGCAGGAACGGTGGTGGCTGCCCGCCGACCCGGTCGAGCTCTACGACGTGGACGCCGACCCGGACGAGGTCGAGAACCTGGCCGGGCGCCCCGAGTACGCCCAGGTCGAGGCCGGGCTGCGCCAGGCGCTGCGCGACCACATCCTCGCCCGCCACGACAACGGGTTCCTGCCCGAGGACTCGCCGCTCCTCGGCTGGGACGCGAGCCGCACCCCCGGCGCCTACCCGCTGGAGCGGATCCTCGACCTCGCCGACCGGGGGCTGGAGCGGGACGAGAGTGCACTCCCGGAACTGCTGACCGCCCTCGGCGACGACGACGCGACCGTGCGCCGTTGGGCCGCCATCGGCATCCTCCGGCTCACCCCCGACGCCCCCGACGCGACGGCCCCGCTCCGCACGGCCCTCGCCGACCCCGAGCCGTCCGTCGTCGTTCCCGCCGCCGAGGCCCTCGCACGACAGGCCGGCGATGAAGCCGCCTACCAGGCCCTCGCCCGCGTGGCGGTGTCGGAGGACACACCGTGGACCCGCCTGGAGGCGGTCAACGCCCTCACCTACCTCGACCTCGACCGGGTGCGCCCGTACCGGGAGGTCGTCGAGGCGGCCGCGACCTCGGGCGGCGAGTACCTCAGCAGCGCCGGCCGCTACCTTCGGCTGCTGCTCGACGGCGAGTACACGCCGGACGCCGCCGTGCTCGACCCCGCGGTCCTCCTCGCCGCGTTCAAGCGCTGATCGCCCCTCCCGGGCCGAGACCGTGCCCGAGCCGTCGACCCGGCTCGGGCACGGTCTCGGCCCACACCCCCGCAAGGAAGCACCATGGACCGACCCGAGCACCGCACCGGCTGCTGCGCCCCCCGGCGCGTCTCCGGGCCCGCCGTCCCCTCGCCCCCGTCGGGGCAGCCGAAGCCGGCGGGGCCGTCCGCACACACCGTCCCGCAGGCGCACATCCCCGCGCAGACCTTCCGGATGGGCGACACCCACGGCGACGGCACACCGGCCGACGGGGAGACCCCCGTCCACCCGGTGTCCCTCACCGCCTTCGACATCGACACGACCAGCGTCACCAACGCCGACTGGGCGAAGTTCGCGGCCGCGACCGGATACCGCACCGAGGCGGAGACCTTCGGCTTCTCCGCCGTCTTCCACCTCGCGCTCGCCGCCGACCCGAGCGACATCCTCGGGCAGCCGCCGCAGACGCCGTGGTGGCGTGGTGTCAGGGGCGCGGACTGGCGGCATCCGGGAGGCCCGCGGTCGTCGATCGACGGGTTGGAGGAGCACCCCGTCGTCCACGTCTCCTGGAACGACGCCCAGGCCTACTGCGCCTGGGCCGGCCGCGCCCTGCCGACCGAGGCCCAGTGGGAGGCGGCCGCGCGCGGCGGACTCGACGGCAGGCGCTACCCGTGGGGCGACGAACTCGGTGAGGGCTGGCCGCTGAACATCTGGCAGGGCGCCTTCCCGACGGAGAACACCCTGGACGACGGCTTCCTCACCACGGCCCCCGTGCGAACGTACGCCCCCAACGCCTACGGACTCTGGCAGACCGTCGGCAATGTGTGGGAGTGGTGCGCCGACGCGTGGGCCGTGGACACCTACAGTCGGGACCTCGCGGCGGGGACCGTGCACGATCCCACCGGCCCGGCCGGGTTGGGCCCGCATGCGCCGAGGGTCATGCGAGGCGGGTCCTTCCTCTGCCACGACTCCTACTGCAACCGCTACCGCAACGCGGCGCGGACGTCGAACACCCCGGACTCGTCCATGGCCAACGCCGGTTTCCGCACGGTCTCCCCATGAGCGAGCGCATACGGAACCTGCGGCTGTGGTTCGCGCCGCAGGGCATCCACGACGAGGGGGACACCCCCGACTACCGGTTCTCGCTGGCCAACGAACGCACCTTCCTCGCCTGGATCCGGACGGCGCTGGCGCTGGTCGGCGGCGGGTTCGCCGTCGACCAGTTCCTGCCGGGGCTGGCGTGGGGCGTGCGCGCCGGACTGGCGCTCGCGCTGCTGGTCGCGGGGGTGCTCTGCGCGCTGCGGGCGGTCAACCACTGGGTGCGGTGCGAGCGGGCGATGCGGCTCGGGAAGGACCTTCCGGTCTCGCGGTTCCCGACGCTGATCAGCCTGGGCGTGGCGACCGTGGCGGTGGCGATGGTGGTGGTGGTCCTCTTCGACTGGGAGGGGCCGTGACCACGGCGGGGCGCGATCCTGGACTCCAGCCCGAGCGTACGCGGCTGGCCTGGCGGCGCACGACGCTCTCGTACACGGTGGCGGCGCTGCTGGCGGTCAAACAGGTTCCGTTGACGGTGGTTCCGCTGGTCGCCCTCAGCTGGCTGGGCTTCCTGCGCACCGCTCACCGGCGGGTGGTCGGGATGGGGACGCCACGGCCGCGACCGCTGTCAGCGCGAGGGGCGCTGACAGCGGCGGCGTGCACGATCGCGCTCGCGGTGCTCGCCGCGACCATGCTGGGCTGAGGTGCGGCGCCGTCCGGCTATTCGGCGGGGATGCCGCGGAGGAGGAAGGGGAGGTGGGTGCCCCGGGTGAGGGCTTCGAGGGCTTGGGTGGTGCGGCGGTGCTGGTCGGGGGGCATGGCGTCGGGGAGTTGGGCGGGGTGGAGCCAGTGGACGCCGGTGATGGTGGCGGGGGGTCGGTGGCGGGCGACGGTGGTTTCCTGGGCGGAGGTGAGGCGGCCGCCCCAGTAGACGAAGTTGACGCCTTCGGGGAGGGTCCGGGCGTCGACGTAGTCGGTGGCGAGGATGCGGCGGAGGGGGAGGACGAGGCCGGTTTCGGTCTCGGTGTGCCGGCGGGCGGCGAGGTGGGGGAGTTCGTTGGCCTCGGCGCTGCCGCCGGGGAGCATGAGGCCGGACTTGTAGGCCGTTCCGATGAGGAGGAGGGCGCCGTCGCGGTTGAGGATGAGGGCCTGGTGGCCGAGGCGTCGGCGGGGCGGGGTGGTGAGGATGGCGGGGAGCTGGTTGAGCATGGAGGCTCCTAGTCTCTTTCGGATGCGATCCAGGTGAAGCAGGCGGGCAGTCCGGCCGAGATTCCGGCCGAGAGGATAAGCCCGAAGATCAGCAACTGCGGCCCGAGCGGCCCGTCGTGGATCGGCCAGCAGACGAGCGCGGCGGCGAGGGCGGAGAGCGTGGGGACGCCGATAGCGGTGGCGACCAGCTTGAGGGTGCGGTTCACGCCACGTCGGCGGTGCGGGGCCGGCTGGGGTGCTGGACGTTGATGAAGCGGGGTTCGGCGAGGGGCTGGATGTGTTCGGGCTTGGTGGTCCACTCGCACCCGCCGGATTCGGGGCGGAGGTAGGCGAGCTTGGCGAGGGTGTCCATGTAGACGGCCTCGACGGGCTTGCCGGTGAAGTCGCGGTGCCCGAGGTCCCGGACGACCTCGCCGACGGTGGGGGAGTAAATGGGCATGGGGGCTCCATTGGTTGCGCAGGGTCCCCGATCTTTCACGGGGCGTAGCCATAGTGACCCCCTCCGGTTTACGATGGCCAGGGTCTGAACGTTGACCAATTGGGCGCGTGAAAGGTGCCAGCGTTCATGGATGAGCTCGTTGTTGACGCGATGTCATCTCCGGCTGTTCGCTTCGGTCAGGAACTTGCCAGGCTGCGAAGGGTGAAGGGCTGGTCGCAGGTCGCCCTGGCGAAGCGCATGGGGTACTCCAATACCCTGGTGTCGTACGTCGAACGAGCGAAGCGTCCTCCAACAATGAACTTCGCTGTTAAAGCTGACCAGGTGTTTGAAACCGGAGGCACGTTCTACGAACTCTGGCGCCGGCATACGAAGGCCAGCCTCCTGGAGGGCTTCCCGGAGTTCGCGGACGGTGAGGCGAAGTGTCGCCGTCTGCGCGAGTTTGCGCTGACCATCGTGACTGGCCTGTTCCAGGTCCAGGAGTACGCCGAGGCATTGGCGTACACAGCAGTCGAGCGGGGCGCGATCACCCAGTCCGAGGCCGAGCAGCGAGTCGAGTTCGTGCTGGCCCGTCAGCGGGTGCTAGACAGGAAGAAGCCGCCACTGATCCACGCGGTGCTGGACGAGGACTGTCTGGTGCGCACGATCGGCGGACGGATCGTCATGGTCAAGCAGTTGGACCACATCGTGGAGCTGGCGGCTCGGCCGAACATCACCATTCAGGTGGCACCGTTCTCATTGGGGGAGAACCTGCCGTTCACGATGCCGGTGACCTTGCTTGACCTACCTGACGGCTCGGTCGTCGGATACGCCGAATCGCTTGCTCGCGGCTACCTTGAACGAAGGCGTGAAATCGTCTCGGGGTGGGAGAGGGAGTACGATCAGCTGGTGGTGGAAGCCCTGCCCAAGGCGGCATCCCTGGCACTGATCCACAAGGCTCGAAGGGAGCTAACTCCATGAACCCTGACTTGTCGAAGGCGTCCTGGTTCAAGTCGTCGCACTCCAACAATGGCGGTCAGTGCGTGGAGGTTTCCGCGAGCTTCGCCGGTGCCGTCCCGGTGCGCGACTCCAAGGATCCCGAGGGCCCGGCCCTCGTCTTCCCGGCCTCGGCCTGGCACGCGTTCGTCGCCGGCGTCCAGGATGGCGAGTTCGGCGCAGTCTGACGCGAGTTCACTGTGTGGGCCCCGACCGGTTTCCCGGTCGGGGCCCGTTGCTTGGGGCGTCGTGCGACGGTCATCCAGTTGGGAACCGTCTCACGACCAGGCAAGTCGACCTTCGGTGAACCGACAGACCGGGAAGCTTCCCTCGGCGATCCTCGTCAGCGTCTCCGCTACGGAGTCGAAGTACTGGGCCATTGAATCGTACTCGCCCGTGATCGTAGGGCCACCCACGAACCAGCGGCCGACGCGTCCGTCCCGCACGTCGATGAACTTTCCCATCCAGCCGTCCTGGTCCGACAGGAACGGGATCCACTCGTTACGCCAGAACGGACTGTCCGGCTGGTCCGGAGGGTCGAATCCGCAGGACGTGGAGCGGTTCGCGTAGAGCCTCTCCATCGCCCGGATGCCCAGAAAGAAGCTTCCCTCGTCGGGGAACCCGTCGAAGCCGCAGCACATGACGTCGTCGTCGACGTCTTCCTCCGGCAGATCCAGATTGTTCTGCAACAGCCAGGTCCGCAGGTCCCCATGCAAGGAGATCCCCATCCGTTCCTCGGCTGCCGCGAGCATCTGCTCCGTAGCGGGCCCTGGCAGCTCCGTGTGATCGGCCGGCGCGTGCTCCCGAAGAAGACTCATCACACGTGACCAACTCTCAGTCACACTCATCGCCCTCTGCCCTTCGACTTCTCTACAGGGATGTCTCCGTCCGACCACGCCACTGCGGAGGTTGGGAAGTACCGGCCGGAGAACCTTGCAGGGATGGTACTTCGAGCATGCGTTCCATTCCTCCCGACGACTGTCTTCCGCCCCGAAGCGCAGGGCCGGCCCCTCAGCGAAGTGACCGCCCGCGATTGAAGCATGTGCAGCAGACCTGCCTTCCGGAGGGAAAGGCCCGTCAGCCGCTGGTCGTCCCCGTCCCCGTCTCCGTTCCCGTCCCCGTCCTCTGGACGTGAATGCGTAGGGCTGCGGCTGCGAGGCGGGCAGCGTCGGGGCTGCCGAAGGTGTGGTGGAAGTCGGGGTCGGTCTCGTACATGGCGGCTACTCCACAGATCATGGCGGCCGAGCGTTCGTGGTCGCCCGCGTGGGTCGGAGTGCCGGGGATCTCGGCGAACCAGGCCACATGGACAGCCGCGTGGGCCTGCGAAGCGGGCGAGTCCGGGGCCTCGCCCGCTTCCCGGAGTGCGGACCAGCGGTGCACAAGCGCTTCGCTCCTGGCTTTCCAGTCACGTTGCTGGCCGATGGACTTCGAATGCCACCACTCGTTCGAGGCGTCGAAAACCTCCTGTCCCCAGCGCCGGACAACCTCGTCCTCGTAGTGGTCGTTGAAGCCCTGGAGCATCACGTCCATCGGGGGGTGAAGGCCCGCACGGCGCATCTGCACCGTGTGCTCGACCGCCTGGATGCGACGTTCCAGCGCCAGACGATCGGCCTTGAGCTGGTCCAGGTGTGTCAGCAGGGCGTCGATCTCCGCGGTGGGTGAGCTCTCCGCGTCCAGAACGGCCGCGATCCGGGCCAGGGGCATCCCGGTGTCCCTCAGCAGCAGGATCCGTTGCAACCGCGCGACCGCGTCGGGTCCGTAGTACCGGTAACCGTTGGACCCGACGCGGTCGGGGTCGAGCAGCCCGATGCGGTGGTAGTGGCGCAGCG
The DNA here is from genome assembly GCF_042957205.1 of Kitasatospora sp. NPDC008115. NCBI lineage: Bacteria > Bacillati > Actinomycetota > Actinomycetes > Kitasatosporales > Streptomycetaceae > Kitasatospora > Kitasatospora sp. NPDC008115. Next base: position 173,309 of record NZ_JBIBHU010000014.1, read on the forward strand.
TGCGGCCGCTGATGCCCGCACGCTCGGCGAGCTCGTGCACGGTCCACTCCACCACTGCCTCCACCTCGTCGACCCGGCCTGATCAACCACTTCCTGGGGGACAGCCCTTGGACCCGATCACCACATAGGACACGCTGTAGGAGAGCATCTCATCCGGGACCAAAATCGAGTGCGAGAGTTCCGGTTAGGGTGATACAAGGGCTGCGTGACTGAGCATCTCAACTTCCCCACCCTCCTGCGGATGATTGCCGAGCGGTCCGCCGCGTTCCGCGCCGCCGTCGCCGAGGCCCCCAGCCTCGACGCCGACGTCCCGTCCTGCCCGGGCTGGACGCTGTACGACCTGGCGAACCACCTCAGTGAGGGGGACCGCTTCTGGGCGCACATCGTGCTGAACACCGCGCCGGGCGACGAGCGGCCGAGCAAGGACGGGCTGGCGGCGCCCAGGGAGCGCGAGGCCCTCATAGCCTGGCTGGCCGATTCGACGGAGCAGTTGCTTGCTGCTCTGCGCGAGGCCGGCCCGGAGCGGGGCTGTTGGGCCTGGTGGGAGCCGCTGGCCTCGCCGCACACCGTGGCCGCCGCGGCCCGCCGCCGCGTCCCGGAGTCGCTGATCCACACCTACGACGCCCAGCTGGCCGCCGGCGCCCCCCAGGAGCTGCCGACGACCGAGGCGGTCGACGCCGTCGAGGAGTTCCTCGCCACCGTCTGCACCGTCACGGTCCCGTGGCCGGGCGAGCCCGCCACCATGGACTACCACGTAGCCGAGGCCGGCTCCTGGCGCCAGACGGTGGACGCCGCCGGTTCCCGCTTCACCCGCCTCACCGCGGCGGAGGCCGCCGAGAGCAAGCCCACCGCCGCCGTCTACGGCACGGCGAGTGAGATGGCCCTGCTCATGTACATGCGCATCCCGGCCGGCTCGCTGCGGATGGAGGGCGACGCCGACCTGGTCCAGCAGTTGCAGAACTGGGGCTGATTCAGTGTGGCGCGTCCGGCGTCAGGCCCAAACGCGGCAGGGCGACCTCCAGGATGTCGGCCGAGGGAGTGTGGACACTGCCGGCGGCGGTCGTGCCGGCCGCGTCGAGGTAGGCGCGCACCAGGCGGGCGCCCGCCGCGTAGCCGGCACCGGTGGGCAGTCCGACCTGGCGGGCTCCGAGCAATGCCGCGGCGGCATCGCCGAGGACCCAGGAGGCGAAGTCGGCCATGCCCGTGACGCCGAGCCCTGAGGCGACCTTCGCCAGTACGGCGTCATCGGTTCGGGTCCGGTCTCCGACGAAGTGGGTGTGGCCCCGTTCTCCGTGCAGTTCGGCGGCGAACACGTCGGCCAGGCCCTCGGAGACGACGTGCTCGCCCACGGTGACGGTGGCGGGGTCCCACACGACGCCACCCGGTGAGTAGCGCACATTGTGGTGCAGCTCGTGCACCGCGATCGCCTCCAACCGGTCGAGGACGACGGGGTGCGGCCACACGGTGATGGTGATGTAGCCGCTGATGCCCCCGAAGCCCGAGACGCCGTCGACTTCGGTCATGAAGTACGTGTTCGTCGGATCACCCAGGACAAGCAGGACCTGAAGGTCGGGAATCGTCAGCTTCGGGACCGCCGACGTGAGGGCGGCGACGCCCTCCTGGAGGGCCGCGCCGACACGCTCCCAGGCGTTGGCGGCCACCAGCGCGTCGAGGCCCTCGCGGACCCGCTCGTCGACGGTGTCCGAGCCGTTCACCGGAAAGCCGAAGTTCTGCTGGTGGACCGTCGCCATGTCCACCCCGCCCGGGACGAAGAAGTACATGCCCGCCAGGGGAGACCACAGGTCACGCACCCGGTCCGCTCGATCCGCGGGCGACGCCTCCAGTACGCGTCTCATGCCCGCGGCGCTGTCAATCACTGAGATGGTCATGACCCGGGACGCTAAACATTGCCGCTACGACAAGGTCAAGGCCGGCGGGTCCGGGCCGTCCGACGCGACACAAGCCTGCTGTGCCTTCGCCCCGTCGAGCTGTTGCTCGACGGGGCGAAGCAGGTCAGACGATCCGGAACGCCAGGGCGCTCTCGGCGGACAGCTTGAGGGTGTAGATCCACACCGTCCCGTAGACCTCGTCCCGATAGGTGGTCCGGACGGCGTCGAGGTAGTAGCCCCAGCGCTCGTCCTGGATCACCGACCAGCCCGCTTCGTTGGTGTGGATGAGGAACTTGAGTCCCCGGCCCTGGATCTCGACGCACCCGTTGACGGTGACCTCGGCGTTGGGGCTGCTCACCGGATCGGTGACGGTGAGGCACTCGAAGCTCGGCCAGGTGGTGAGGTAGGCGGACGGCCCCTCGCCCCGGCAGATGTTCCAGCGGGTGAGCCCTTCCCAATCCTCGGTCAGCAGTTCGGCCTGGTGGCGGCGGAACGGCCGGTCCGGGTCGAACTTCTTGTAGGGGTGGGCGGAGAGAAAGGTCGGACCGTACTTCCTTGTGCGAGGGAAGCTGCTGGGGTCCGCAGGCTTGCCCCAGTCGCTGTAGGGGCTCTGGAACCTGACCAGGGTCGGGTCGCACACCGTGCCGAACGGGCCCGGCAGTGAACCGGCCGCCGAGGCCTGCGGGGCGGCGAACAGCAGCAGGGCGCTGGCGAGGGCGGGCACCAGTGCGGCGAGCGCGCGAACCCGGCGCGCGACCGCGCTCACGCGCACGTCAGCCCGCGCCGGGCCAGCTCCTGGACGCTGCCGGGGACCACGGTGCTGTCGCAGGCGACGGAGCCCTTGATCTCGACGTCGAACGTCTCGTAGGTGCTCGTGCCGCCGGGCAGGGTGTTCACCCAGACGCCGGTGTTCGCGCCGGTCCGGGCGCACTGGTAGCGGACGAAGTCGCCCTCGATCCTGTGGGTCCCCTTGAACATCCCGTACTCGCCGGGCCGGTTGAAGTTCAGGGTGAGCGTCTGTGACCAACTGCTGGTGCTGGCCTTGGTCTTCTGCACCGAGAAGCCGACCTTGGCGGAGACCTTGGCGAACAGCAGGCCGGCCTGCGCGGTGATCTCCACCGAGTTGTTGTAGGTGGTGCTGACGGTGTCGACCTGGGAGAGCGTTTCCGTGAAGGTGCCGGTGGTGCCGGGTGCGATGGAGATGCCGGCCCAGTGCGTGATCGTGGGGGTGACCCGGACGTTGACGACGTCCTGCCAGATCGTCTCCAGGTTCGGGTTGCAGGTGTCGGACGGCGGCCGGGGGAGCGGGTCGGCGTGTGCCGCGCCCGCGGCGATGCCGCTGAGCCCCGCGAGCGTGACGGTCAGCGTGGCCAGTGCGGCGAGGCGACGGCGAAGGTGACGCCGTGGGACGGCTTCCACAGGGGTCCTCCTGTTGGTCGGGCTGCCAGGGGCATGCCAGTGCGTGCCTGCCCGGCGAGTCACCGGATTCTTCCTCGCCCACGAATGAAATTTCCATCCAAGGAACCTGGGATGTTTTCGGCCCCGGGTGATGTGCTAGGAGCGCGCGGAGAACCCGGCGGCCGGGAATTTCGTCACGTTTTCGGGACTTGACCTGCTTCGATCGGCAAATCGAAGTCGGAATGAACACGTGGGACGTTTCCGTCATGCCGCATATGGACATGACCGCGAGCCGGAGTGGCCGAGCCCCGAGCAGCTGTTCCGACATCGGGTCCGGCGAGTTGCGGAAGCGCAATGCCGCCCCGGTGGCCGGTGCTGGTGCAGCGGTGCCTGCACGATGTGCAGCGCCGAGGCCCACAGGATCGGCTGCATCTTGGCTGGAATGGTGTCCGGAATTCGCCGGAGAGGGCCCGCAAATACCTCTGTGGGGGTACGGGAAGGTGAACGACCTCTGACAGACTCCGAACCTCCCGGAGGAGATACCCCCGGGGATGGAATGGACAGGTGGGACCTTGAAGACAAAGGTACGTCTGATCGCGCTCCTTTTCGCTGTCGTCGGCGGATTGTTCGGCCTCGCCGCGCCCGCGAACGCCACGACCGGCAACTATGTGGACCTCGAACTGGGCGCCGCTCCGGGCTACTACGACAACGTCAGCGGCTGCACCACGACGTTCGCCTACGGCGCGCCCTCCCGTGTGCTCCTCTGTGGCAGCCAGACCACGATCGTGACCTGGGCGGACGGTCGCAAGGAGGTCACCGGGCTGGGCACCGACCACGCCGTCTGGACCGTGGAGCAGACCACGGCCGGCGGTTCCTGGGGCACCTGGGTGAGCCTGGGCGGCAGCGACCTCGACCTCAAGTACGGCGTGGCCTGGCCCAACCCGTCCAGTGTCGGCGCGTGGAGCGGCGACTACCAGTTCTGGTGCCGCACCAAGACCACCGGCTGGGGCCCCTGGCACCTCTGCTGATCCGCCGATCTCGGGCCTCCGGGCAGTAGGCCCGAATGCCGGGACGGTTCCGAGGCCCTCCGGAACCGTCCCGGCCCTCTCCGCCTACCTCAGGTGGCGGGCGAAGAACCGGGCCCCGGCGTCGAGTTCGAAGTGCGGGACGCCGGTGTGCCCGCCTGTGTTGGCGTGCAGCGTCTTCTCCTTCGACCCGAGGGCGTCGAACAGGTCCAGGGACGCCTGCCGGTCGTTGCCCTCGTCGTCCCACTGCAGCAGGACCTGCGCCGGAACGGAGACCCGGCGGGCCTCCTCGAACACGGCGGCGGGCACGAAGCTGCCGGCGAACAGGTTGGCGGCCGCGATGCGCGGATCGACCGCCGCCATCCGGATGCCGATCGAGATGATTCCCCCCTCGTACCCGACCGGCCCGCCGATCCCGGGGAGTGCGAGAAGCGCGTCCAGAGCGGCCCGCCACTCCGGGGCGGCCCTCTCGACGAGCGGGAGGACCAGGGCGTCGATGATCTCGCCGGTGACCGGCTCGCCGGCCTCCATCACCCGGCGCAGATCGGCCCGGGCCTGCTCGGCGGCGGCCCAACGGGGCCGCTCACCGCTCCCGGGGAGTTCGATGGTGGCCGCGGCGAAGCCGTACTCCGCCGCGTAGTACCGGGCCCGCCCCGCCAGCCGGTCGCGCACCCTGTCCAGCCCGAGCGGGGGAGCGCCGATCAGGATCAGCGGCGCCGGTGCGGACGGGGACTCGGACGCGGATCCGGGCGTCCACAGGATGCCGGGGATCCCGCCGAGGGTGAAGTCGCGTTCGAGGACGCCGTCGTCGAGGCGCCGCTCGGAAGTGAACCGCATGGTCGTGCCTTTCGGGAGAGCTCTGGAAACGGCGCTCCCGGACGACCTATCGCCCGACCGTGACCCCGGAGGGGAGCACCCATGTCGATACTGCGTTCACGGGTACCACCTCCTCGTTCTCTCGCACGGCTTCCGGAAAGGTAGCAGCGACCGCCGTGACCCGCCAAACGATTTGTCGCGCGGTCCGCGTAGCCACCGAGGGGCCCTTCCGCCGTCGCCGCCCGGCTCGCGCCCGTAGACTGCCTGTCCGCGAGCCGGACAGGGTGAGGACCGGATGGACTACTGCCGCCACGAGTTGAGCAACTGCGCGGACTGCGCCCCGCGCGTGCGTCCCGGCCGGGACGCCCCCGGCGCGGAGTGGGACGGCTGGCCGCCGTCCGCGATCATCGTGCACGAGAGCGGGAAGGCCCATCTGCCCGGCTGCACGCACATCGTCCCGGCCGACGTCCGACCGCCCGTCTACGGCTGGGTGCTCGACCCCGCGCCCGGCGCGTGGCGCCGGCTCTCGGGCTCCGGCCCGCTCCGGGCCACCGGGGGCAACACCAGGCGCGCCGCGGTGAGCCGCTGTCAGACCTGCGATGCCACCCGGTAGGGCCCCACGGCGCGACCGGCCGCTCTTTCCGGCACAGGCGGAGGGACTCGAACCCCCGGCACGCGGCTTTGGAGGCCGCTGCTCTACCAACTGAGCTACACCTGCGAGTCCCGTGATGTGTCGGCACGGGTACCGCGTCCGGACGGCAGGGCTCGAACCTACGACCTCTCCACCAAGGAAGCGCTCTCTGTCCATCTGAGCTACGTCCGGTCCCGGCCGCTTCCCGCGGCCGTCGGGCTTCATCCTGGAGCACACCGCACACGGCGTCCACGGGTTTTCCCGCGCCCACACCCGGCGGCCCCTGGCCGACGCGTGTGTACGGGCTGTTGACGTAGGCGTCCACCGGGTGTGCACGTGGGGGCGGAACAGTCCCTCCTTGTGCGCCGGGGGCACCCCGGCGCGAAGGTTTGAGAGAGGACGGACAACCATGGGGAACCTCCTGCGCAAGAGCCACCTGGTGGGCGCGCTGGCGGCCGCCGCGATCGCGGTGACGGCCCTGCCGGGGACGGCGAGCGCCGCGAGCACGACCGGCTCGATCAGCGTGTTCGGCAACAGCAAGTGCGTGGACGTCCGTGGCGGCGACACCGCCAACGGGACCCCGGTGCAGATCCACACCTGCAACGGCACGTACTCCCAGTGGTGGACCGCGACCGACCAGCCGGACGGCACCGGCATCACCCTGTCCGCGCTCGGCAAGTGTCTGGACGTCGCCTCCAGCGGCACCACGGACGGCACCAGGGTCCAGCTGTGGGACTGCAACGGCACCAACGCCCAGCGCTGGGTCCGCTACATGGGCGACGTCCTGATCAACCCGCAGTCCAACAAGTGCCTGGACGTGCCCGGCGGCGTCGCCGAGGACGGCAACCAGCTGCAGATCTACACCTGCAACTGGACCGCCTCCCAGCAGTGGTCCTTCAGCCCGCCGCGCATCCCGCACACCGGCTGACCTCCCGACCGCCTCAGGAACGGCTCACCGTCCAGGGCGGGCTGACGGTCGGCGACGTACTGGAGACGCGGGAGGGCCCGGCCCGGCCGGTCGTCCACGGCCGGCTGGAGGCCGAGGACGAGGTGCACGCCCACCGGGACGTGGTGGTCGACGGCGGCCTCACCGTGCACGGCGACGTCCGGCCGCTGCGGAACCTGGAGGTCGGCGGCACGGTCGGCGCGGCGGACCTGACGGCCGGGGGGAAGCTGACGACGAGCGGCGAGCACGCCCTCACCGTCCACGGGGAGTCGGTCTTCGAGGGCAAGGTGAACGCCAACGGGAGCCTGTCGGTCCGCAGCGGGGGCGAGTGGATCCTGCACGTCAACGACGAGAAGGTGTCGGTCCGCGACGCCTTCCGGGTCGGCGGGGAGTCGGTCTTCCACCGGAAGGTCAACGCCAACAAGCACCTGTCGGTCCGCAGCGAGGGCGTCGGCTGGATCCTGCACACCGTCGACGACAAGGTGGCGATCCAGGCCGACCTGCGGGTCCACGGGCGGCTCCACGCGGACGGCTGACGGCCGGGCCGCCGCTACGCTTCGCGCAGGCCCGACCCCGCTGCGTGAGACACTGGCGCGGTCAGCGTGACCCGCGTGCAAGGAGAAGACATGGCCGAGCGCCAGAACGGCGTCGTGAAGTGGTTCAACGACGAGAAGGGCTACGGCTTCATCACCCCGGAGTCCGGCCCCGACCTTTTCGTGCACTTCAGGGCGATCGAGGGGACCGGCTTCAAGTCCCTCGTCGAGGGCCAGAAGGTGTCGTTCGAGGCGGTCCAGGGCCAGAAGGGGATGCAGGCCGACAAGGTCCAGCTGGAGGCCTAGCGGAACGGGATCCACGGCCGGGGCCCACGCGCGAAGCGTGGGCCCCGGCCGCGTTTCCGTGCCGCCGTCCGGTGCCCGCCCGCCCCGGTTCGCCGATCGCAGCCGACAAATAATTTTTCCTTGACAAATTTTCCTGTCGGCAGCACTCTGGAGGGGTGCTGGACGTCGCTGTGATCGAAGAACCCGCCGCGGCCGAGGCGTCCCTGGCCCCCCTCCGGGCCAGGATCCTCGCCGCCCTGGCCGAGCCCGGCTCGGCGGCCATGCTGGCCGCCCGGCTGGACCTGCCCCGGCAGAAGGTCAACTACCACCTGAAGGAACTGGAGCGGCACGGACTGGTCGAACTCGCCGAGGAACGGCGCAAGGGCAACGTCACCGAACGGGTGTACCGCGCCACCGCCGCCTCCTACGTGATCTCGCCCGCCGTGCTGGCCGCCGTGAGCCCGGACCCGTCCCGCTCGCCCGACCAGCTCTCCGCCCGGTGGCTGCTGGCGCTGGGCTCCCGGCTGGTGCAGGAGGTGGGCACGCTGCTCACCGGCGCCGCCCGGGCCCGGCGGCGGGTCGCCAGCTTCGGCATCGACGCCCAGGTGCGGTTCGCCTCCGCGGCCGACCGCACCGCGTTCGCCGACGAACTCGCCCAGGCGGTGGCCGTCCTGGTCAGCCGCTACCACGACGAGTCCGCCCCCGGCGGCCGCACCCACCGGGTGATCGCCGGGCTCCACCAGATCCCCGCCACGGACACCGGCGCCGAGCCGGGACAGGAGAACGTGCGATGACCCACCCGTTCGAGATCGAACTGGAGACCCTCCTTCCGGCGAGCCCGGACGAGGTCTGGGCGGCCATCGCCACCGGGCCGGGCCTGGACTCCTGGTTCATGGGCCGCAACGAGCTGGACCCGCGCGAGGGCGGCACCGCCGCCATGGAGATCGGCGGCCACCGCGAGGCCGCGGTGATCACCGGCTACGAGCCCGGCAAGCGCCTGGCCACCCGCACCGCCACCGCCGAGGACGGCCGCTTCATGGCCTTCGAGTACCTCATCGAGGGCCGCGACGGCGCCGCCACCTCGCTGCGCGTCGTCCACAGCGGGCTGCTCGGCGACGACTGGGAGGACGAGTACGACGCGCTGCGCCGCGGCTGGCCGTTCCACCTGCACACCCTGGGCGAGTACCTCGCCCACTTCCGGGGCCGCACCGGCACCCCCGTCTTCGCCGTCGCCTCGGTGCCCGGGCGCCCGGCCGGCGGGCTCCGCGAGGCGCTGGCCCGCGCCCTCGGCCTGCCGCTGCCGCCCGCCGTCGGCGCCCGGCCGAGCGCCGGGCCGGCCGGGCTGCCGCCGCTGGACGGCGAGGTGGTCTGGGCGGACGACGAGCGCTTCGGGCTCCGGACGGCCGACGGCCTCTACACCTTCCACCACAGCGCCGGACTGGTCCTGATGTTCCACCACCTCTTCGGCCCCCACCCGGAGGGCGCCGAGGCCGCCTGGCAGCAATGGCTGACCGGCCTGCTCGCCTGACGGCCCCCGCACCTCCACCGTTCACCGTTCACCGTTCATCGCTCACCGAGGAACCATCATGCGCACCCTGATCAGCACCGCGTTCATCTCCCTCGACGGCGTCGTCGAGGCCCCCGGCGGTGAACCCGGCTACCGCAACTCCGGCTGGACCTTCAAGGACGTCGAGTTCGTCCCCGAGGCCTTCGAGATCAAGGGCCGGGAGCAGGAGGAGGCCACCGCGATGCTGCTGGGCCGGGTCAGCTACCAGGCCTTCAGCCCGGTGTGGCCGGACATGGCCGAGTTCGCCCGCTACCGGGAACTGCCGAAGTACGTCGTCTCCACCACCCTCACCGAGGACGACCTGGTGGCGAACTGGGGCGAGACCGCCATCCTGCGCTCGCTCGACGAGGTCGCCGCCCTGAAGGAGACCGAGGGCGGCCCGATCATCGTCCACGGCAGCGCCTCCCTCAACCAGGCGCTCTCCGACGCCGGCCTGATCGACCGCTACCACCTCCTCGTCTACCCGCTGCTGCTCGGCGCCGGCAAGCGCCTGTTCAGCGGCACCGACAAGGACGCCCAGAAGCTGCGGCTGGTCGAGCACGCCGTCTACTCCAACGGCCTGCAGAAGCAGGTCCTCGACGTGGTCCGCTGACGCCGCCCCGGGCCGGTGCTCGCACGGGTACCGGCCCGCCGGCCCCGTGCGGCGTGGCAGCATGCGGGGATGACCGATCATCAGAACGACGTCGTTCCCCTGGAGGGCTACGAGCCCGCCGAGATATTCGGCGACACCCCGGACCCGTTCGGGGTCGACGCGTGGGGGATCACCTGGCGGCGCAAGGAGCACCACGTCGGCATCCGGGAGGAGCCGGACGGCCGGCTCGTCGCACACGCCGGGCTGGTGGTGCTGCCGGTGTCGGCGGGCGGGCGGCGGACGGACGTCGTCGGGCTCGGCGGGGTGGCCGTCGCCGCGGACCGGCGCGGCCGGGGACTCGCCCGCGCGGTGGTGGAGGGCGCACTGGACCGGGCCCGCGGCCTCGGACCGGGGGCGGCGATCCTTTTCTGCCGCCCCGACGTGGCCGGCCTCTACGCCCGCCTCGGCTGGCGCCCGCTGGAGGGCCCCGTCGAGGTCGAGCAGCCCGCCGGGCCGGTGGAGATGCCGCTGCGCACGATGTGGTTCCCGCTGCACGAGGGCGCGCGGTGGCCCGCGGGCGCCGTGCGTCTGCACTCCCTGCCGATGTGAGCGCCGGCGCGACGGGACGCGTGAACGGCCGGGTTGTCAGTGCCGCGTGCGATGCTGGGCGCGTGGTGTTCGATTTTGAAGCCGAGCTCTGGATCTGGGACGCCCGGCGCGCCGACAGCTGGACCTTCGTCAGCCTGCCCGTCGAGGCCTCCGAGGAGATCCGCGACGTGGCCGCGGGCCCGCGCCGGGGCTTCGGCTCGCTGCGCGTGCGGGTCACCCTCGGCGGCAGTTCCTGGCAGACGTCGATCTTCCCGGACAGCAGCCGCGGCTGCTACGTCCTGCCCGTCAAGCGCGCCGTCCGCACGGCCGAGGACCTGGAGCCGGGCGACATCGCCGCCCTCACCGTCGAACTCGTCGACCTCTGAGGAGAACCGGCTGACTTTTCGTCAATTGACCTTCGCCGCTTGACCTTCACACTGATGTGAAGGTTCAGGATGGCGTCATGACCGATAAATCGAACGAATCAGCGAAAGACGCCCCCGTCGCCGTCCTCGGCCTCGGACTGATGGGGCGGGCCCTGGCCGGGGCGTTCCTGCGCGCGGGCCACCCCACCACCGTATGGAACCGCACCCCGGGCAAGGCCGCCGAACTCGCCGACGCGGGAGCCCGCACCGCCGCCTCGCCCGAGGAGGCGGTGCGGGCCGCCGCACTGGTGGTGGTCTGCGTGTCCGACCACACCGCCGTCCACGACCTGCTCGACCGCCTCGACGCCGCCGACCCGGCCCTGCTCGCCGGCCGCGTCCTGGTCAACCTCACCTCCGGCACCGCCGCCCAGGCCCGGGAGAACGCCGCCCGGGCGGCCGCCGCCGGCGGCGGGTACCTGGACGGCGTGATCCTGGCCGTGCCACAGGCCATCGGCACACCCGAGGCCGTCGTCCTCTACAGCGGCGCCCGCGCCGACTTCGAGCGGTACGAGCCCGCGCTGCGCAGCCTCGCCACCGATGCCACCGCCCACCTGGGCGAGGACCACGGCCTGGCCGCGCTGCACGACTCCGCCGTGCTCGGGCTGATGTGGAGCGTGCTGAACGGCTTCCTGCACGGCGCCGCGCTGCTCGGCGCGGCGGGCGTCGACGCGTCGGCCTTCGCCCCGCTCGCGGCGCGCTCGACGGTGACGGTGGCCGGCTGGCTGGCCGACTACGCCGGCCAGATCGACGCCGGCACCTACCCGGCCGACGACGCCACCCTGGAGACCCACATCGCCGCCATGGACCACCTCGCCGAGGAGAGCGCGGCCCTCGGGGTGAGCACCGAACTCCCGGACCTGGTCCGGACCCTGGCGGGCCGTGCGCTGGCGGCCGGGCAGGGCGGCGCGAGCTACGCCGCGCTGGTCGAGCAGTTCCGCCGGCCGGCCCCCGCCGCCGGGGAGGCTGCCGCAGAATGACCGCCATGACGACGACCTTCGATCCCCGCACCCTGCTCGCCGCGAGCCGCCTCGGCGTGCTCGCCACGATCAAGTCCGACGGGCGGCCCCAGCTCTCGCCCGTGATGCCGTACTACGACCGGGCCGCCGAGCGGCTCTACGTCTCGATGACGGAGGGCCGCGCCAAGACGGCCAACCTGCGCCGCGACCCGCGCGCCGCCCTGGAGGTCACCAGCGCCGACGGCCGGTCCTGGGCCACCGCCGAGGGCACGGTCACCGTGGTCGGCCCGTCGGCCGACCCCGCAGGACCGGAGGTGGACGTGCTGGTCGACTACTACCGGCGCGCCGCCGGCGAGCACCCGGACTGGGAGGAGTACCGCGCCGTGATGGTCGCCGACCGGCGCGTCCTCATGATCCTCGCGGTCGACCACGTCTACGGCGAGCGGCTCGGCTGACCGCTCCGCTCAGCCGCAGGGGTCCGCGTAGGGCAGGTCCGAGAAGGTGTTCTCCCACTCGGCCCGGGCGTAGCGGATCGTGCGGACCGCGCAGAGGCCCGCGCGGAGCCGGTCGAAGTCGGACGGCACCAGGACGCTCTCGCCGCCCAGCAGCGCCAGCGGGCTCGACGGCAGTCCGAGCAGCAGCGCGCCGTCGCCCGGCCGGAACCCCTCCAGGACGAGGCCGGACCGGTCGAGGCGGGTCTGCGCGATCAGCTCGGCGCTCCCGGGCGGGGCGCCGGCGGCCGGGAGGCGCCAGAGCGCGAGCGGCGCCCCGGCCGGGTCCGCCGGCGCCCAGGCGGCCAGCAGCCCGGCGCCCGGGGCGACGGCCAGCGAGGTCATCTTGCTCAGCCCGCCGGGCAGGGCGTACCGCTTGCCGGGGCTGTCCAGCGCGGCGAGGAACGGCTGCCCGAGGTCGGACAGTGCGGCGATGGTCCGATCGCGGGTGAAGCGGGCGGTGTCGCCGAGCCGGGGGCCGGCGGCGAGCCGGGTGGCCGTGCCGTCCTCGTCCGGCGTCCAGGCGGTGTTCGGCCGGTGGGAGCCCTCGCCCGCGATCACCTCGCGGCTGACGATCAGCCAGTTGTCGCCGCTGGTGTCCATGCTCATCCGCTGTCCCCGGACCAGCGACAGCTGCCGCGGGTTCGCCGGGTCGGTGAGGTCCAGGATCCGGAACTGGGTGTTGTGGGTGACGGCCAGCCGCCGGCCGTTCGCGCCGAACAGCGTCAGTCCGGTGTCGGTGTTGGGGTACTGGTCGGTGATGTCGGCCACCTGCACCGGATGGTGGACCTGCTGGATGTCCCACAGGTAGACGGTCGGCGGCGTGCCGTTGTACACGGCGATCAGCGTGCTGCCCGGGCTCGCCCCGACGACCGGGCGGCCCGCGAGCGCCCCGGGGACGGAGATCCCGCCCGCCGGGCGCGCCGTTCCGTCGGCGAAGGACCAGAGCCGCAGCACCCCGGGGCCGGCCATGCCGACCAGCACGTCGCGGCCCTGGAGGAAGCGGACCTCGCCGGTGGCCCCCGGCACCGACCCGGCGGGGACCGGCGGGCCGTCGCGGTCGATCTTCCAGATGGTGCCGGAGCGGCCCACCCCGTAGCGGCCGTCGGGGGAGAACACCGGTTCCCCCACGTCCAGCGAGCCGGTGAGGAACTCGGGCAGGCTCTGCACCGGCGGGTTCCAGAGCGTGACGACGCCGTTCTCGTCGCCGGCGGCGACCGTGCGGCCGTCGGGCGCGTACGCGGCGGCCAGCAGGCCGGAGCCGCCGGGGACCTCCCGCACGGCGGGGGGCTGGTCGTCGACCGCGGTGAGCCTCAGGCGCCCCCGGTGGGACACGGTGGCCAGCACCGCGTTCCGCTCGGGGAAGGAGAGCGACGGCTGGGTCTCCTGGCCGGGCGCCGGATCGGGCAGCGCGGCCGGCCGCGCCGGGTCGGTGGTTTCCCACAGGTGCAGCCCGCCGCCCCCGCCGCCGGCCAGCCGGCGGCCGTCCGGGCTGAAGGCCACGGCCTGCGCGGCGGCGTCGGCGGGCTCGGCGAGCAGGCCCGGGTGCGCCCGGTCCGCGACGTCGAGGATCCGCACGCGTCCGCCGGACACCGTCAGGGCGAGCGTGCGGCCGTCCGGGTGGAAGGAGACGGAGTCGACCGACTCGCCCTGGGCCCCCGGGCCGGCCCGGTCGGGGGCGAGGGGGCCGGGTCGGGACAGGTCGCTCAGGTCCCACAGCCGCAGCCCGCCGGCGGCCGCCACCGCGAGGGCCGTCCCGTCGGCGCTCACCGACAGGGCCTTGACCGGGCCCGCGTCGGCGGCGGTCCGGGAGAGCAGCGTCGGGCGCGAGGGGTCCGTGAGGTCCCACACCGACAGGTCCGCCGGGGTGTGCACCAACAGGTGGTTGCCGTCCGGGTGCCAGGCGAGCGCCGCGTTCCCCCGGGCCTCCAGCACCTCACCGGGGGACGGGTGGTAGCGGTCCGCGGTGTTCCAGATCCGCACGCTGTTGTCGGCGGCGGCGCTGGCCAGGGTGCGACCGCTCCGGTTGAAGGCCAGGCCGAGCACGAACGCCGTGTGGCCGGTGAGGCGGGCCTGCACCGGCTGGAGGGCGGAGGCCAGCAGCGCGCCGCGCGCCTCGGGGGTGGCGGCGGTGCGGTAGGCGGCCAGGCTCAGGTCCAGGGCCTCGCCCGGGTTCTCGGCGCGCAGCGCGTCGGCCTGCTCGGCCAGCCGCTGCGAGGCGGCGACCGCGGCCTGCCGGCGTTCCCGCTCGGTCCGCGCCCCCACCACCCGCACCACGCCCACCGTCCCGCCCGCCGTGACGGCCAGCGCGAGCGCGAAGGCCAGCGCGCGCCGCCGCCGGTGCCGCAGGCGTGCGCGGCGCTCGGTGGCCTGGCTGGTGTCCAGGAACTCCCGCTCGACGGGGGCCAGCGGCAGGCCGGGACCCTCGGCGGGCGCCATCAGGAGGCGCTCCAGCCGCTCCCCGGCCAGCAGGCCCTCGGCGCGGCGCCCGTCCGCCACCCAGGCGGCGGCGCACTCGGCGATCTCCTGGTGGCGCAACAGGTCCACCCGCGACTCGCGGATCCAGCGGCCCAGCAGCGGCCAGCCGCGCAGCAGCGCCTCGTGGGAGATCTGCGCTCCGTTCTCCGACCGGGTGACCAGCCGGGAGCGGTCGAGCGCCTCGATCACGTCCCGCAGCGCCCGCCGCTCCTCCGGCGGCCTGCCCTCCAGCAGCGCGGGCAGGTCGGCGGTGCGCCGCCGCGCCCCGCCGTCGGCGTCCAGGTGCACCAGGCGCAGCAGCACGTCGCGCAGCGCGGCCCGCCCGGCGGCGTCGAGGCGCTCGTGCAGTTTGTCGCCGGTGTTGGCGACCGCGTGCCAGATGCCCCGGGTGTCCTGGTAGCCGGCCAGGGTGAGGACGGCGCCGCTGCGCCGCTGCCAGGTCTCGTGCAGGGCGTGGGCGAGGAACGGCAGGCCCTCGACCGGCTCGTGGCTGCCGCCGCCCTGCCTCAGGTCGTGCAGCAGCCGGTCGACCAGGCCGTTCTCCAGGGTCAGCCCGGCCTCCCCGGCGGGCAGCTCGACCGCCTCGCGCAGCGCCGCGCCCTTCAGCGGCTCGACCGACAGCTGGTTGCGGTCCAGCGCGGCGGCGAGGTCGGGGTGGGCGAGCGCGTGGCCGTAGGCGTCCGCCCGCAGGGCGAGCACGGTCTCGGGCCGGCCGGGGACGTCCGGGCGGCAGAGCAGGTCGATGAAGCGGTCCCGTTGGCGCTCGTCCTCGCAGCGGGTGAACACCTCCTCGAACTGGTCGACCACCAGCAGCCCGCAGGGGGAGTGCCCGGGCAGCGGGGCCGGGAAGCGGCCGGCCGCGAAGGCCGCCTGCACGTCCTCGGCGGTCCGGCCGGTGAGCCGGGCCCACTGGCGGGTGAGGGTGGTCATCGGCGCGGGGCCGGGGGCGGCCACCTCCAGGGCCGGCCACGGCACGTCCGCCGCACCCCGGCCGTGCCGGTCGGCGAGGCCGGCCAGCAGGCCGGCGCGCAGCAGTGACGACTTGCCGGCCCCGGAGGCGCCGACCAGCACGGTCGGTCCGGGCGTGCGCCGGTCGCAGACCAGGTCGAGCAGGTGCTCGATCAGGTCGGCGCGGCCGGAGAAGTAGCGGCTCTCCTTCAGCCGGAAGGGCCGCATGCCGGGATAGGGGCAGGGCACGTTGCCGGGCGGCTCGCGCCGTCCGTCGGCGGCCGGCCGGTAGGCGAGGTTGGGCGCGATGGCGAGGGTGCCCATGTCGCCCTCGCTGTGCCCGCGCGGGCGGACCGCCTCGTGCTCGGCCTGCCGGGCGAGGACGGCGTGCAGGCCGTCCATGGTCAGCGCCGGCGCCCCCTCGGGATCGCCCTCGGTGAGGACCCTCAGCAGCCGTCCGCTGAACCGGGTGTGCCGGGCGCCGGGCGGGGCGAAGGACTGCCCGAAGTTGTTCGCCGAGGTGAGCAGGAAGCTGCCGACCGGCCAGAGCCGGGCGAACGGGTCCCGGTCGGGGTGGCCGAAGGGGACGGCGGCCCGCCCGGAGTAGCAGCAGTCCAGCACCACGATGCTGCCGCCGCGGGCCTGGCCGAGCAGGTCGCGGACGGTGCGGTAGGCCACCGCGTGGGCGACCTCGTGCTCGGTGCGCACGTGCCAGGTGGCCAGGTAGAGCTCGTCGTTGGGGCCGAGCAGGCCGTGGCCGACGTAGTAGAGGGCGACCGCGCCGGAGGCCTTGGCGACCACCCGTTCGACGGTGGCGAGCACCTCGGTCTGGTCGGCCTCGGGGCGCACCCGGTGGATCCGGGCGGCGGGCAGTCCGCAGACCTCGCGGAGCGCGGCCTCAAGGTCGTCGAGCGTGGTGTCGACGGCGGGCAGCGGCTCCAGGCGGGAGCGCGGCCCGTGCCGGCCGGTGCCGACCAGGATCGCGTGGGCGCCGGGCAGCGCCCCCAGGCCTGGCGGGGAGCCGTTCACGGTCCCTCCGGCCGGTCGCCCGGGCGGTGGTGGGGCCGGGCCCGGCGCCGGTCGGGCTCGTCGGCGTCCGCGGGGTCGGCCGGGTCTGCCGGTACCTCGGGGGCGTCCGCGCCGCTCGGCTCGATCGCCTCGGCGACGGCGCGGACCAGGGCGGCCAGTTCCTCCGGGTCGAGCCGGCCGACCCGGTCGGAGGCGACGGTCACCTCGACGCCGTCGGCCCGTCTGAGCGTGACGGTCCGCCGCTCCCGGCGGCCGCGGACCCAGGCGACCACCGACCCGACCAGGACCGTGACCGCGCCGCCCGGTTCCAGTACGGCGATCAGCAGATCGCTCACCGTCCCCATGGCGCCCGCGACGGGCGGCCCGCTGCGGGCGTGCCGCACCCGGCCGCGCAGGGCCGGCTCGCCGGCCAGCCAGCGCGCGAGCCCGTGGACGTCCGCGCCCCTGCCCGGGCCCCTGTCCGTGCCCCCGTTCCCGTCCCCGTTCCCGTCCCCGTGCGCGCCGTTCCCGACCGCGATGAAGACCTCTGCCATTGCCCCCGTTACCCCCGCCCGCTCGTCCGGACTCCTTCGCCCCGCTTCCGGCCCAGCAGGGCGCGGACCATCTTGACGGCCACCACCCGGCTCCGGAAGGGGGCACGGCAGCACATGCCGGGGCGCACGGCAGCACGGGCCCGCCGCCGACGGTCCCACGACGCGACACCGCGCCCGCGGTCCCGGCCTTCCGGCGGGGTGGGCGACGGTGGTCAGCCGCGGGCGTCGGCCGGGGTGACCGGGCGGTGCATGGTGGTGACGGCACCGAAGCCCAGCAGGGTGCGCAGGTACGGGGTCCGCTCGGTGCGGGCGGCCGTGAAGCCGTGGCGCTCGTAGAGGGCGCGGGCACGCGGGTTGACGTCGATGACGTCGAGCCGGACGCGGTGGCAGCCGTGCTCGGCGGCGACGGCCGCGACCTCGGTGAGCAGCAGCCCGCCGGTGCCCAGGCCGCGCCGCCGGGCGTCCACGGCGATGCCGTCCATGACCAGCTCGCCCGGCTCGGGCCTGCGCTCGAACAGGGCCAGGACGGCGAGCCGGGGGAGGCTGCGGAACAGGCCGTAGGCGGCGAGCACGTCGCCGAGGTCGCCGCCGGTCAGGCCGCGCCCGCCGAGCCGGTAGCCCGCCACGCCGACGACCTCCCCGCCGTGCACGGCGACGATCCCCCGGTCGTGGTGCAGGTGTTCGGCGATGAAGGCGCGGCCGGCCTCGGGCGGGTCGAGCGCCGGGCCGAGCTTGCGGCCGAAGGCCTCCCAGTAGAGCGCGGCGACCCGCGCCTCGGCGCCGGCCGGCACCCCGCGCAGCAGCGTCGGACCGCCGTCGCCGGCGTTCCCGTCCTCGATCCCCATGGCGGTGCGCCCCTCTCGTCTCGCTCGGGACTTGCACTATCGAGCATATAACGTTCATGCTCGGAACGAGAGTTTCCATGACGATAGTTTTGGAGGGGATCCCATGGAGCAGACCCGACCCGCGGCGGCCACCGCCGCCGCGCCGGACCGGGCGGGAACCGGTCCGGCACGGCTCGCGGACGTCGACGCGCTGCGCGGCTTCGCGCTGTTCGGCATCCTGACCGTCAACATCACCTACCTCGCCTCCGCCTTCCACGGCACCGGCGTCGACGAGCCCGGCTTCGGCTCGCCGCTCGACACCGGCGTACGGGCCGTGGTGGCGCTGCTGTTCGAGGCCAAGTTCTTCCTGCTGTTCTCGTTCCTCTTCGGCTACGGCTTCACCCTGCAACTCGACTCCGCCGAACGGCGCGGCGCCCGCTTCACCCCGCGCTTCCTGCGGCGCCTGGCCGGCCTGTTCGCGCTCGGGGTGCTGCACGCCGTCCTGCTCTTCCCCGGCGACATCCTCACCACCTACGCGGTGCTCGGGCTGGTCCTGCTCGCCCTGCACCGGATCCGGCCGCGCACCGCGGTACGCACGGCCGTCGCCCTCTTCGCGGTCACCGCCACCGCCTACCTGCTGCTCGCCCTCGCCCTGCGGGGCGCCGACGGCGGGGACCCGGCGGTCGCCGCGGCCGACGCGCAGCGGGCCACCGAGGCGCTGCGCGGCGGGTTCGGGTCGGTGGTCGGGGCGCACCTCGACCAGCTGCCGGACGTGCTGTTCCTGCTGGTGTTCTTCCAGGCCCCGGCGGCCCTCGCGGCCTTCCTGATCGGCCTGGCGGCCGGCCGGCACCGGGCGCTGGCCGACCTCGCCCGCCACGACCGGACGCTGCGCCGGCTCCAGGCGGTCGGCTTCCCGCTCGGGCTGCTCGGCGCGGGCGTCTACACGTGGTCGGCGCTCACCCACCCCGGCCCCGCGGCCGAGGTGTTCGCGCTCGGGGTGGACGTGGCCACCGCGCCGGTGCTGGCCGCGGCGTACGCGGCCACCGTGCTGCGGCTGGCCGCCGGACGGCACGGGCGGCGGCTGGTGGCGGTGCTGGCGCCGCCCGGGCGGATGACGCTCACCAACTACCTGACGCAGTCGCTGGTCTGTGTGCTGCTGTTCACCGGCGTCGGGGCCGGGCTGGTCGGGCGGGTGGCGCCGGCCGGGGTGGCGCTGATCGGCGTCGCGCTGTTCGCGGCGCAGGCCGCGGGCTGCCGCTGGTGGCTGGCCCGGCACCCGTACGGGCCGGCGGAGTGGCTGCTGCGCGCGTTCACCGCGCTGTCCTGGCCGCGGTGGCGCGGTGCGGCGTCCGGCGACCCCCGGCGTCCGCTCGGCTGAAGTCCGGCGACCCGGTGCGGGTCCGGCTGAGCTCGAAGAACGCCGGGTGCCCGGCCGGCAGCCGGACGCCGTCGAAGACCCGGACGGCCACCTCCCCGCGCGGGGCCGCGTGGAGCACCGGCCCGCAGAACGCGGCGCCGTCGACGTGGACGGTGGTCGGGGCGCCGACGTCCGCGCCGACCGGGTCCATGCCCGCGCGGTGGCTGCGCCGCAGCGCCTCGCCCCACCCGGTGGAGTGCGCGGCCTGGGCCGGCTCCTCCGGGAGGAGCCGGCCGTCGGCCTCCCGGTCGTCGCGGAGCAGCTCGGCGCCGTGCTGTTCGGCGCCGTGCTGTTCGGCGGCCGCGCTGCAGACCCGGACCGGGCCCAGCCGGTGTCGAGCGGCCCGGCCGGGTGAAGGGTCGTGGCGGACCACCGGGCAGGGCCGGTCCAGGGCCGGATTCCCGGGCCACTTTCCGGCGAGGGCCGCCGGACGCGCGCCGGGGGCGCCCGCGACGCGCCCGGGCGGCGAATCCATCCTCAGGGGTGACGACCCGTCAGCACGCCTGCCCGGCAGCCTCCCCTCGCCGTAGGAATCCCATCCGCCATTCGAGTGAATTCATGACTCCGGATCTTCTCGATCATGGGCGACTATGCTGCCGCCCCGTCAGGCCCTCGCGAAGCCCTCGCGATGGGCGGTTCGGGACGAGGGCGGGAGCCGAGAAGATGATGGGACCGGCGCATTCGCTGTCCGGCGCGGCGGCGTGGCTGGGCGTGGGGGCGATCGCGGAGGCCATGGGTGAACCGATGCCCTGGCCGGTGCTGCTGACGGGGGCGCTAATCTGCGCGGGCGCCGCGCTGGCGCCCGACCTCGACCACAAGGCGGCGACCATATCCCGGGCGTTCGGCCCGGTGTCGCGGGTCCTCTGCGAGGTGATCGACAACCTCTCCTACGCCGTCTACCGGGCGACCCGCAGCCGGCACGACCCGCGCCGCTCCGGCGGCCACCGCACGCTGACCCACACCTGGCTCTGGGCGGTGCTGTGCGGCGCCGGTGCCTCGGCCGTCACCGTGTACGGCGGACGGTGGGGCGTGCTGGTGGTGCTCTTCGTGCACATGGTGCTGGCGATCGAGGGGCTGCTCTGGCGCCAGGCCAGGGTCTCCAGCGACGTGCTGGTCTGGCTGCTCGGCGCGGCCTCCACCTGGCTGATCACCGGTGTGCTGGACAAGCCGGGCAACGGCTCGCTCTGGCTGTTCGACCAGCCGGGGCAGGAGTACCTGTGGATCGGCCTGCCGATCACCCTCGGCGCGCTGGTGCACTGCCTGGGCGACGCGCTGACCGTCTCGGGCTGCCCGGTGCTGTGGCCGATCCCGATCGGCCGCAGGCGCTGGTACCCGCTGGGCCCGCCGAAGGCGATGCGCTTCCGGGCCGGCAGCTGGGTGGAGCTGAAGGTGCTGATGCCGGTGTTCATGGGCGCCGGCGGACTGTGCGCGGTGGGAGCGCTCGGCTACTTCGGCTGAGCGGGCCGGCGGCGCAGCGGGCCCCGCACCGGGGGATCTCCTCCGGGGCGGGGCCCGTTCCGTTTGTCCGGGCGGCCTCAGTGCTGGTGGCCGCCGTCGCCGTGCCCGGTGGGTGCGGGGGTCGGTGCCTGAGCCTCGGCGGTCGTCGGTGCCGGAGTCTCGGCGCTCGCTGCCGGAGCCTCGGCGGTCGGCGCGGCCGCCGGAGTCCCGCCCACCGGGAGGGTGAACGCGGCGGTGTGCACGGCGCCCTCGTGCCGGAAGTCCAGGAAGAGCCGGTACTCGCCGCCGCTGGGCGCCGTGGTGGTGAAGGTGATGGCCGGACCGCCGGCCGTGGCGGCCCCCTCGGGCAGGTGCCCGTCGGGGTGGACGTGCAGGTAGGCGAGGTCGCCGGCGCGCAGCGCGACCAGGTGACCGGCCGCGCCGAGGTACGGCTGGAGGTCGGTGACGGGCCGCCCGTCCCGGGCGACGTTCAGCGTCAGCTGCCCGGCCCGGCCCGGGGTGAGCTCGCCGTCCAGGGTGACCGTGTAGCCGTCGACGGTGACGGTCCGTCCGGTCCGCGGCAGCGGGGCGGGGCGCAGCTCGCCGGCGGCGTGCAGGTCGGCGCCCAGGGTCAGGCCCTCGGCGGCGCCGGCCGGGGTGAAGTCGGCGAACACCCGGTACTCCCCGGCGGCCGGCAGGGCGACCGGCGCGCTCCAGGTGCCGTCGGCGGCGCGGACCGGGTGCAGGTGCTGGAAGGTGGAGAGGTCGCGCGGGGCGACGATCAGGTGCAGTTCCTTCTCGTGCGCGGGCCGGTACCCGGTGACCGGGCCGCCGTCGGCGCCGAGGATGCGGAACCGCAGCTCGGCCGGGGCGCCGGCGGTGACGAAGGGGTTCTCCAGGGCGAGGGTGTAGCCGCGCTCGGAGACCTGGAGCCCGCCGGGGAGCTGTTCGGCCGGTGACCCGGCCGCCGCGGCCGTCCCGGCGGCGGCCGGGGTGTGCCCGGCGTGCGCGGCGCCCGCGGGGCGCGGGGCGGGCGTCCCGTCGCCGGTGAGGTGGCCGGCGCCGTACGCGGCGCCGAAGACGGCGGTGACCCCGGTGGCGAAGGCGGCGATCTTCAGGGCGGTGTTCATGGCGGACTCCTCGGTGCGCGGGCGCGGGCGTGGGTGTGAGTAGGGGCGGGGGTGGGGCGGGAGCGGGCGGGTCAGGCCCGCATCAGGCGGGCGATCGCCTGCGAGGCCTCGGCGACCTTGGCGTCCGCCTCGGCGCCGCCCTTGGCGATGGCGTCCTGGACGCAGTGCCCGAGGTGGTCGTCGAGCAGCTGGAGCGCGACCGACTGGAGCGCCTTGGTGACGGCCGAGATCTGGGTGAGCACCTCGATGCAGTAGCTGTCCGAGTCGACCATCCGCTGCAGTCCGCGGATCTGGCCCTCGACCCGCCGCAGCCTGCGCTGCACCTGGTCCTTCTCGTGGTGGTAGCCGTTCATCAGGGGTCTCCCGTTGGTCGTCGATCCGTCCTCCGACGCCTCGATTAGATACCCCTAGGGGGTATGGAGTCAAGGATGGCCCTCTGGGTCCGAGGGTTGCGCGGCATACCCCCCAGGGGTATAAATGGAATCACTGCAAGGCGATACCCCCTCCGGGTATCGCGAAGCCGCTACTCACGGAGGACCCCATGTCCTGCTGCTCCACCGACGGCACCTGCTCCACCGATGCGACCGTCACCGTCGACCCCGCCGCAGTCACCACCGTCTACGCCGTCGCCGGGATGACCTGCGGCCACTGCGAGCAGGCCGTCGGCAAGGCGGTCTCCGCCCTCCCCGGCGTCACCGCCGTACGCGTCGACGTCGCGGCCGGCCTGGTCACCGTCTCCGCCGAGGCGGAGCCGGACGAGGCGGCCCTGCGCGCCGCCGTCGACGACGCCGGCTACGAGCTCACCGGCCGGGCCTGACCCGCCCGGCGGGCCCGGGGCCCGGCACCCCGGCCGGCGCTCTCCCCGAACCCCCCAGGGGTATCGGGCCCCAGGGCTCGAACCCGCCCACCCGCTCCACCGCCCCACCGACGACCCACGAGGAGCCCAGATGACCACCCAGGCGCCCGCCTCCACCGAGGTGGAACTCCAGATCGGCGGCATGACCTGCGCCTCGTGCGCCGCCCGGATCGAGAAGAAGCTCAACCGCATGGACGGGGTCACCGCCACCGTCAACTACGCCACCGAGAAGGCCAGGGTGAGCGTCACCGGCGCGATCGAGGTCGCCGACCTCATCGCCACCGTCGAGGCCACCGGCTACACCGCCGCCGTACCTCGCCCCGCGATGACCGAGAGCGCCTCCGAGGGAGAGCCCGCCGGGTCCGCCGACGAACTCGCCCCGCTGCGCCAACGGCTGATCACCGCGCTCGCCCTGGCCGTCCCGGTCATCGCGATGGCGATGGTCCCCGCCCTCCAGTTCGACAACTGGCAGTGGCTCTCGCTCACCCTCGCCGCCCCCGTCGTCACCTACGCCGCCTGGCCCTTCCACAAGGCCGCCTGGACCAACGCCCGGCACGGCGCCGCGACCATGGACACCCTGGTCTCGCTCGGCACCGGCGCCGCGTTCCTCTGGTCGCTGTGGGCGCTGTTCTTCGGCCACGCCGGGATGCCCGGCATGCGGCACGGCTTCGAGTTCACCATCGCCCGCAGCGACGGCTCCTCCAACATCTACCTGGAGGCCGCCGCCGGCGTCACCGCCTTCATCCTGGCCGGCCGCTACTTCGAGGCCCGCTCCAAGCGCACCGCGGGCGCCGCGCTCAAGGCGCTGCTGGAACTCGGCGCCAAGGACGTCACCGTGCTGCGCGGCGGCGCCGAGGTCCGCGTCCCGGTCGCCGAGCTGACCGTCGGCGAACTGTTCGTGGTCCGCCCCGGCGAGAAGATCGCCACCGACGGCGTGGTGGCCGAGGGCGCCTCCGCCGTCGACGCCTCGATGCTCACCGGCGAGTCCGTGCCCGTCGAGGTCGGCGCAGGCGACGCCGTCACCGGCGCCACCGTCAACGCCGGCGGCCGGCTGGTCGTCCGGGCCACCCGGGTCGGCGCCGACACCCAGCTCTCCCGGATGGCCAGGCTGGTCGAGGACGCCCAGAGCGGCAAGGCCGCCGCCCAGCGGCTCGCCGACCGGATCTCCGCCGTCTTCGTGCCGATCGTCATCGCCCTGGCCCTGGCCACCCTCGGCTACTGGCTCGGCACCGGCGAGGGCTGGACCGCCGCCTTCACCGCCGCCGTCGCCGTGCTGATCATCGCCTGCCCCTGCGCCCTCGGCCTGGCCACCCCGACCGCCCTGCTCGTCGGCACCGGCCGCGGCGCCCAACTCGGCATCCTGATCAAGGGCCCGGAGGTACTGGAGAACACCCGCCGCGTCGACACCGTCGTCCTGGACAAGACCGGCACCGTCACCACCGGCAGCATGGCACTGCTCGCCGTCCGCACCGCCGAGGGCGTCACCGAGGAGGAGGCACTGCGGCTGGCCGGCGCCGTCGAGCACGCCTCCGAGCACCCGATCGCCGCCGCCATCGCCGCAGCCGCCGCCGAGCGCCTCGGCACCCTGCCCGCCGTCGAGGGCTTCGAGAACGTCCCCGGCCTCGGCGTCCAGGGCGTCGTCGACGGCCACGCGGTGATCGCCGGACGCGAGTCGCTGCTCGCCGAGTGGTCGCAGCACCTGCCCGCCGCGCTCGCCGAGGCCAAGCGCGCCGCCGAGGCCGCGGGCCGCACCGCCGTCGCGGTCGGCTGGGACGGCGAGGCGCGGGCCGTCCTGGAGGTCGCCGACGCGGTCAAGCCCACCAGCGCCGAGGCGATCGCCGAACTGCGCGGGCTCGGTCTGCGGCCGGTGCTGCTCACCGGCGACAACCGGGCGGTCGCCGAGGCCGTCGCCGCCGAGGTCGGCATCCCGGCCGAGGACGTGATCGCCGAGGTGCTGCCGCAGGACAAGGTCGCCGTCGTCCAGCGGCTGCAGGGCGAGGGCAGGGTCGTCGCGATGGTCGGCGACGGCGTCAACGACGCCGCCGCGCTCGCCCAGGCCGACCTCGGCCTGGCCATGGGCACCGGCACCGACGCCGCCATCGAGGCCGCCGACCTCACCCTGGTCCGGGGCGACCTGCGCTCGGCCGCCGACGCCATCCGGCTCTCCCGCAAGACCCTCCGCACCATCAAGGGCAACCTGTTCTGGGCCTTCGGCTACAACGTCGCCGCCCTGCCGCTGGCCGCGGCCGGACTGCTCAACCCGATGATCGCCGGCGCGGCGATGGCCTTCTCCTCGGTCTTCGTGGTCGGCAACAGCCTGCGGCTGCGCACCTTCCGCTGACCGGTCGTCCGCGTCCCGGTCCGTCCGGCCGCCCGAGCCCCCGGAACCACCCGGTTCCGGGGGCTTCCGCGTGTCCCGCGCCGTCGTCCCGCCGTCGTCGCCCCGTCGTTCTTCGTCGCCCCCCGTCGTCCGCCCCGCCGTCCCGACTGGTCCGATGAGGGGACTCCGCCGAGGCGTTCCCGCAGGTCGGCGGCCCGGCCGCATAGCCTGTCGCCCTGCCGTCGGCCGGACGGCCACGGGCCGTGGACAAGGGGTGCAGGGTGGCTTCCTCGGGTACGGACTCGGGTGCGGACGGCCCGGGCGCGCGCACCCCGGGGGGCGGCCGGCGACTGCGCGCCTGGCTGCTGGAAGGCCTCTCCGACCGCGTCAAGCAGCACCCCGGCCCGCACGCCCAGGCCCCCGCCGAACAGGCCCGCCCGTGGTGGCGGGTGATGTGCCTGACCGGCCTCGACTACTTCTCCACCCTCGGCTACCAGCCCGGCATCGCCGCCCTGGCCGCCGGCCTGCTCTCCCCGGTGGCCACCGTCGTGCTGGTCGTGGTCACCCTCTGCGGCGCCCTGCCCGTCTACCGCCGGGTGGCCCGGGAGAGCCCGCACGGCGAGGGCTCGATCGCGATGCTGGAACGCCTGCTCTCGTTCTGGCAGGGCAAGCTCTTCGTCCTCGCCCTGCTGGGCTTCGCCGCCACCGACTTCATGATCACCATCACCCTGTCCGCCGCGGACGCCACCGCCCACCTGGTCGAGAACCCCCATCTGCACGACGCCCTGACCGGCCGCCAGGTCCCGATCACCCTGGTGCTGATCGCCCTGCTCGGCGGCGTCTTCCTCAAGGGCTTCAGCGAGGCGATCGGGCTCGCCGTCCTCCTGGTCGGGATCTACCTCTCGCTCAACGTGGTGGTCGTCGTCACCGGCTTCTACGAGGTCCTCAAGTCCCCGCACGTGGTCGGGGACTGGGCCGACGCGCTCACCGCCGAGCACGGCAACGTCGTCGCCATGGTCGGCGTCGCCCTGGTGACCTTCCCCAAACTGGCGCTCGGCCTCTCCGGCTTCGAGACCGGCGTCGCCGTCATGCCGCACATCGAGGGCGACCCGGGCGACACCGAGGACCACCCCGAAGGCCGGATCCGCGGTGCCCGCAAGCTGCTCACCACCGCCGCCCTGATCATGAGCGTCTTCCTGATCACCACCAGCCTCATCACCACCCTGCTGATCCCCGAGGAGGCCTTCGAGAAGGGCGGCCAGGCCAACGGCCGGGCGCTCGCCTACCTGGCCCACGAGTACCTCGGCAACACCTTCGGCAGCGTCTACGACCTCTCCACCATCGCCATCCTCTGGTTCGCCGGCGCCTCCGCGATGGCCGGCATGCTCAACCTGCTGCCGCGCTACCTGCCCCGCTACGGCATGGCCCCGCACTGGGCGAAGGCGGTGCGGCCGATGGTCATCGTGCTCACCCTGATCGCCTTCCTGGTCACCTGGATCTTCGACGCGAGCGTGGACGCCCAGGGCGGCGCCTACGCCACCGGCGTCCTGGTGCTGATCAGCTCCGCCGCCATCGCCGTCACCATCGCGGCCCGCGCCGCCCGCCAGCACGGCTGGACCATCGGCTTCGCGCTCATCGCGGCCGTCTTCCTCTACACCACCGCCCTCAACATCGCCGAACGCCCCGACGGCGTGAAGATCGGCGCCTGCTTCATCGCGGCCATCATGCTGGTCTCCTTCCTCTCCCGCCTCAAGCGCGCCTTCGAACTGCGGGTCACCGACATCGTCTTCGACGCCGCCGCCGAGCGCTTCGTGCGGGACTACACCCACCGGCCGCTGCGGCTGATCGCCAACGAGCCGGACAGCCGCGACCTCGCCCAGTACCAGGCGAAGAAGCGCCAGATCCGCACGGACAACGACATCCCCGCCGAGGACGACCTGGTCTTCGTCGAGGTGACGGTCCGTGACCCGTCCGAGTTCGAGGCGGTGCTCACCGTGCACGGCGAGGTCCTGCACGAGCGCTACCGGGTGCTCAGCCTGGAGAGCTCCGGCGTGCCCAACGCGCTCGCCGCGCTGCTCCTCACCGTCCGCGACCGCACCGGCCAGCAGCCGCACATCTACTTCGAGTGGACCGAGGGCAACCCGTTCGCCCAGTTCCTGCGGTTCTTCCTGTTCGGCCAGGGCGAGGTGGCGCCGGTCACCCGCGAAGTGCTCCGCGAGGCCGAACCGGACCGCTCGCGCCGTCCGCGCGTGCACGTCGGCTGAGGGGTTGTGCCGACGGGTTGTGCCGACGGGTTGTCAGGTGCCTAACATGGCCGCCCGATCGCCAGCCCGCAGAGGAGCAACGCCCGTGCGCCGCCATCGCAGGTTCGGCCCGCTCATCCTGACCGGCGCCCTCGCGCTCGCCGCCCTCGGCAGCGCCCCGGCCGTCGCCGCCCCTCCGTCCGGCGCCCGGCACGGCGTCGAGGTGTTCGGCGAGGACGGCTCGATCGGCCGGGCCACCGCGCCCGCCGCCTCCCCGTACCTGACCGGCGGTCGGCCCGCACTCGCACCCGCCCCCGGGGACGGCGAGGTCACCCCGATCCTGCGCGGCGGCGACCCGGCGGGCAAGGTCGACGTCGTCGTCATCGCCGACGGCTACACCGCCGCCGAGCAGGAGAGGTTCCGCACCGACGCCGCCGCCAAGTGGCGCGAGCTGAGCGCCGTCGAGCCCTACGCCGCCTACCGCGGCCTGTTCAACGTCTGGGCGGTCGCCACCGTCTCCGCCGAGTCCGGCATCACCGGCGACCCGGACCGCGACACCGTCCGCGACACCGCCCTCGGCTCCTACTTCTGGTGCGAGGACATCGAACGCCTGCTCTGCGTCGACACCTCGGCCGTCGAGGCCTACGCGGCCAAGGCGCCGCAGGCCGACCTCGTCCTCGTCGTCGCCAACACCGCCAAGTACGGCGGCGCCGGCTACAACGTCGCCTCCCCGCTCGGCTACGACGGCATCGCCACCGTGGCGGGCGGCAACCAGAAGGCCGGCCAGATCGCCGTACACGAGACCGGCCATTCGCTGGGCAAGCTCGCCGACGAGTACTTCTACGACGGCACCGACACCTACCCGGCGGAGGAGGGCGAACCGGGCGAGCCCAACATCAGCACGCACTCCGCCGGCCGGCTGGCCCGCGACCACGCCAAGTGGTACCGCTGGCTCGGCCGCACCTCACCCGACGGGGGAGTGGTCGGCGGCTACGAGGGCGGCGGCTACTACCCCAAGGGGCTGTACCGGCCCACCGAGAACTCGATCATGCGTTCGCTGGGGCGGGAGTTCAACCTGCCCGGGCGGGAGGCGATGATCGCCGGCTTCTACCGGCACGCCGCCGCCCTCACCAGCCCCACCCCGGCCGGTACCCCGCTCACCCGCGCCGACCGCCTCACCGTCGACCTCCCGGTCGCCGGTACCACCCTCACCTGGTCGCTGGACGGCCGCGACCTCCCCCAGCTGCGCGGCCGCACGACGGTCAACCTCGCCACCGTCCCCCTCCCCGGCCCGCCCGGCCGCCCCCACACCCTCACCGCCACCGCCACCGACCCCACCCCCGCCGTCCTCGACCCCACCCTCCGCCCCCACCTCACCACCACCCTCACCTGGCCCCTCACCTGGCCCCTCACCCGCTGACCACCTCGGAGTGGGAAGTCGGCCGGTCCGACTTCCCACTCCAGCGCAGACTCCCGCACGCCGCGTCACCGTGACCATCCCCGGCGACCCTCGGCACAGGAAGCCGGCGGGTCCGACCTCCCGCTCCGGGTGCGGGGCTGCCCTCCTTCTTCGTCACCGCGCGGAGTGGAAAGTCGGGCGGGCCGACTTTCCGCGCCGGGGCGTCAGATCGCAGTCAGGACTGCCTCGTCGTACGGGGTGACGGTGGTGAAGCCCAGGCGCCGGTAGAGGGTGAGGGCGGTGGGGTGGTCGGCGCGGACGTTCAGGCCGATGTGGTCGGTGCCGTCCTCGGTGAGGAGTTCGCAGAGGCGGGCCGTGCAGGCGGCGGCGAGGCCCCGGCCGCGGGCGTCCGGGTGGGTGGTGACGTTGCCGATCACCGCCACCCGCCGCGCGGGGGAGGAGACGTGCACCCCGGCCGTGGCGACCAGCCGGCCCGCGTCGTCGCGGACGCCGACGTACGGGCCGGTGGCCAGCATCCGCTCGTCGAACCAGTTCCCGGGGTACCCGGCGGCGAACAGCGCGAGCAGGTCCGGCAGGTCCGCCGCGCCGAGCGTGGCGACCGGGCCGACGCCGCGCCCGAGGTGAGGCGCGAGGGCGGCGCGGTCGGTGAGCGCCATCCGCAGCATCGCCGTCCGCTGCTCGACGCGGTACTCGGGCGCGAGGGCGTCCACTCCGCCGCCGGTGAGGTGCGCGAGCAGCCGACGGGGCAGCACCGGCCGCATCGCCCGCAACAGTCCGGCCAGCCCGTCGGCCTGCTCGGGCCGGGCCAGGCCGAGCAGGGTGGGCACCTCCCCGACCGCGTACAACAGCGCCACCGGGCCGTCCGCCGAGGCGGTGTACCAGGCGGTGTGCGACCAGAACGGCTCGTCCAGATCACCGAGTTCGAAGAGGTGCAACTCCGGGTCACGGCCGAACCGTTCGGCGAGCACCACCCGGTCGTGCAGACTGACCAGCGCGGGGAGGAGGGTCGAGGACACCCACCGAGCCTACGCCCACCCGCCGCGGCCCCGGCGGTCCGGTGCTGCTGGATCGGGTGGGGCGTCGAGGGTCGGCCGGTCCTCCAGGGCGTTGGGCCGCGGTGCGTGGGTTGGTTCAACCGGTGCGAAGGACCCGGAAGTTGTCGAGGTCCGCCGGGTTCCGGTCGACGACCTGGACCGGGGGCCAGGCCCACTGCCGGACGCTGATGCCCGGTGTGCGGGAGAAGCGGATCGGTCCGCGGGTGCCCTCCGTCGAGATGCGCGCCCAGTCCATGTCCGGGGAGCGGAGGAGTTCGGCGAGGACGGTGATCGTGTCGTAGCCCTCGAAGGCGACGAAGGAGGGTGCCTCGGCCAGCCGCTCGCGCAGGGTTGCTCCGACGCGGGTGCCGAGTGGGCCGAGGTGCTCGGGCAGGTAGCGCAGGAACGGGACGGCGGCGCCGTCCTCGCCCAGGAGCGTCCGCCACTCGGTGAACTCCGGTTGCCCGGCCGGGGCGCCGATCAGCAGTCCGGCGAGGCGTGGGTCGCGGCGGACGGCGCGGACGATCGGCACGGCCGGGTCCGGGTGGCCGACCAGCAGGAGGAGGGCCGTCACACCGCTGTCGGCGAGGGCGTCGGTCAGCTCGGCGGGGGCGAGTGCGCGTGCGTCGAGTTCGACGAGGGTGCCGTCGTGTGCGGCGAGGTGGTCCCGGAGGATGCGGGTCCCGGACGCCCAGTAGACGCTGGGCTCGGCCGCCACGGCGATCCGGCGGTGTCCGGCGTCGAGCAGGAAGTCCGCGTAGATCCGCCAGCCGTGCGACTGCGCCGGGGCGAGGCGCGCGACCAGGTCCGTCGGCCGGTCGGTGAGCGCGTCCAGGACCGCCGAGGAACAGAGGAACGGCAGCCCCAGGGCGTCGGCCCGGGCGGCGGCGCCGCGGGCGACGACGCTGTGGTACTCGCCGGCCAGGGCCGCCACCCCCAGGGCGGCGAGTTCGTCGACGGCGGCCGCGGCCCGCCCGGGGTCGGCGGCGGTGTCCCGCACCTCCAGCGCGAGCGGACGTCCGGCGATGCCGCCGGCCGCGTTCACCTCCTCGGCGGCCAGTTGGAGTCCGGCGAGCAGGTGCCGGCCCGCCTCGGCCCAGCCGGGCCGGGTGAGCGGGACGAGGGCGCCGATCCGGACGGGCGGCCCTTCGGGCAGGGTCGCTTCGGGTCGCGATGGTGACGTGCTCATGCGTCGGCCTCTCCCGGGTGGCGAGTCGGTGGCGAGTCGGTGGCGACAGGCCCGGACCGCAGGGTGCCGAGGCCCGTGATCATGCCGGACATTGCAACCAGGTTCGCCGCCGGAAGGCAAGCGATTATCGGCACGTCAGTTCGGCGGGGGAGCAGCCCTGGAGGATCGTGCCGATCTCCGGCCGGGCGGCGGCTCCGGCGGCGAGCGGGTCGTCCTGGCCGGTGGGCCGGCCGACCGGTTCGGCGAGCACCTTGCGGCAGCCGGCGTGGCCGTGCGGCGGGACGGCACCGGCGGCTGACGGAGGCCGTCTCCTTCGTGGTCCCGGACGGCCGCGCGGCCTGTCGCCGGCCGTCCGCCGCGGCCCGGGACGCGCCCTGGCGGGACGGGCGGGGGTGTGGTCCCATCGGCGGGGAGGGGCGGGTGGGGGCCTGCCGGAGACGGGAGGGGTCGGGTTTCGCATGGGCGAGCAGCCGTTCCGCACCACGGAGACCGGGGACGCCCCGGTCGTCCTCGCCCCGGACGGGGCCGTCGTCCGGCCGCTGCTGGCGCTGGACGGCCTCGGCAGCCAGGCCGTCTTCGAACTCGCCCCCGGTGAGGTGACGCGCGCGGTCTCGCACCGCACCGTGCAAGAGCTCTGGCACGTCACGGGTGGCAGCGGGCGGATCTGGAGGCGGCAGTCCGGCCGGGAGAGCGTCGACGTGCTGCGGGCGGGGACGGCGGTCTCGGTGCCGCTGGGGACGGCCTTCCAGTTCCGCGCCGACGAGGACAGCCCCGGCCCGCTGCGGATCGTCGCCGTCACCATGCCGCCGTGGCCGGACGGCTCGACGACGGAGGCCCGCCCCGAGCGCGGGCCCTGGCAGCCCACGGTGGGCTGAGGGCGGCCGCGGTTCGGGGCGGGCCGGGGGCGGTGTCAGAGCGGCAGGACCAGTTCCTGGCCGGGCTGGATGAGGTCCGGGTCCTCGCCGAGCACGGCGCGGTTCCGCTCGTAGAGCGCGGGCCAGCCGCCGTGGAGCCGAAGCTGCTCGGCGATGCTCTCCAGGGTGTCGTCCTGGCGCACCGTCCAGGTGCCGGCCCCGACGCTCCCCTCGGCGCCGCCGTCCGCGCCGGCGGGCGCAGGCGCGGCGGGCGTGGTGGCCGTGGTCTCCTCCTCGTCGACGGGTGTCTCCTTGGCGACGGGCGCCTCCTTGGCGACGGGAGGCGCCTTGCGGGCCGGACGGGTGCTGACCGGTGGCCGCTCGGAGCCGCGGGCGGCGCGGGCGCCGCAGACCGGCCACGGGGCGAGCCCGCGGCGGCCGGCGAGCGTGTCGGCGACGGCGATCTGCTGCTCGCGGCTGGCGAGGTCGGCGCGCGGCGCGTAGGCGAGGCCGCCGTTCGCCCGCCAGGTCGGC
The DNA here is from genome assembly GCF_042957205.1 of Kitasatospora sp. NPDC008115. Taxonomy (NCBI): domain Bacteria; kingdom Bacillati; phylum Actinomycetota; class Actinomycetes; order Kitasatosporales; family Streptomycetaceae; genus Kitasatospora; species Kitasatospora sp. NPDC008115. Next base: position 205,676 of record NZ_JBIBHU010000014.1, read on the forward strand.
TGGTCGAACTGGAGGCCGCCGAAGTAGCCGTTGCCGGTGTTGATGTGCCAGTTCCCGCTGCTCTCGCAGGCGGCCACCCGGTCCCAGTCGACCACGGCCCCCCGACCGGTGCCCGCCCCACCTCCCTGGCCCGGTGGCGCGGCGTGCGCCGCGGGGGCGGCGAGGACGGCGGCGGCCAGCGTGCAGGCGGCGGTGGGAAGCAGGCGGCGCAGGTGCGCGGTGGGGGGCATCGGCGGCTCTCAGGTCCGGGGACACGGGCGTGTGCCGCTGGGAGCGGCGCGTTCCCACCGACGCACGCCGGGGGCGCCGTCCCGACGCCGACACGTCGACGGGGTCACCCGGGCGGCCCCGCGTCACCACCCGGGTGGCCCCCGCTCCGGACAGCCGACGGCCCCCCGGCGAGGACGCCGGGGGGCCGAGGTGAATTCGTATTCGAAAAAGAGGTGAAGCTGCAGGTCAGCGGGCCTGCTGGCGCTCCGCGGCGGCGGCGGCCTGCTTGCGCTGCTTCTCCTCCTTCTCGTGCTTCTCCTTGACCCGGGCGGTCTCCTTGCGGACCTCGCCCTGGATCGTGCGCTCACGCTGGAGCCACTCCGGGTTCTCGTCCCGCAGCTCCTCGATCTGCTCGGTGGTGAGCGCCTCCGTGATGCCGCCACGCGCCAGGCCGGACGTCGAGACGCCGAGTCGCGCGGCCACCACGGAACGCGGGTGCGGGCCGTTGCGGCGCAGGTCCTGCAGCCACTGCGGCGGCTCGGTCTGCAGGGCGGTGAGCTCCTCGCGGGAGATCACGCCCGACTGGAAGTCGGCGGGGGTGGCGCCGAGGTAGACCCCGAGCTTCTTCGCCGCCGTCGCCGGCTTCATGGTCTGCGTGGTCTTCTGCTTGAGCGATGTCATGGTCACCAGGGTAAGCGAGCGGCCGACGCCCGCCGTCACGGTCGGTAGCCTTGGTCGGGTGACAGAGATGCAGGTGACACCCTCGTTCCGGCTGGCCTACGTCCCGGGCGTGACCCCGGGCAAGTGGGCGCGCGTCTGGTCGGAGCGGCTGCCGGACGTTCCGCTCGCCCTGGTCGCGGTGGAAGCCGCGGACGGCGAGCCGACGCTGCGGGCGGGCGACGCGGACGCGGGCCTGGTGCGGCTGCCGGTCGACCGGACCGGTCTGAGCGCCATCCCGCTGTACACCGAGACGACGGTGGTGGTGTTCCCCAAGGACCACTGGCTGGCCGCGGCCGAGGAGGTCACCCTGGAGGACCTCGCCGACGACGTGGTCTTCCACCCCCTCGACGACACGCTCGCATGGGAGGAGCTGCCCGGCCGCCCCGCCATCGAGCGGCCGGCGACCACGGCGGACGCGATCGAACTGGTCGCGGCCGGGGTCGGCGTCCTGCTCGTCCCGCAGTCGCTGGCCCGTCTGCACCACCGGCGCGACCTCACCTACCGGCCGATGACGGACGCCCCGCAGTCGCGGGTCGCGCTGTCCTGGCTGGAGGACCGGACCACGGACCTGGTGGAGGAGTTCATCGGCATCGTCCGCGGCCGGACGGTCAACAGCTCCCGAGGCCGCGGCCAGAGCGCCGCCGCCCCCGCCGCCTCGGCTGCCCCGGCCAAGCAGCAGCGCACCACCACCGGCCGCCCCACCCCGCGCCGCACGACGGGAACCCCCCGCCCCCGCAGCACCGGCTCCACCCCGCCCCGCCGCGGCCGCCCCAAGCGCCGCGGCTGACCGGCCCCGCACCCGGCGGGGCGACCGGGCGGTCGCCGGCCGCGCGCAGGAAGTCGGCTCGGCCGACTTCCCGCGCCGCAGACGCACATGTCCTGGCGGTTCGGTCGGCCTGCGCGTCGGCCGCCGAGTCCCGAGCCGGGATCGCGCCCAACGTCCGGGCGCCGACGCGAGCGGCTCCCGGCGCAGGAAGCCGGGACAGTCCCCCCGCGAGTGGGGCCGATTCGGTGGGGCCGTGCCGGCAGGGTGCCCGCTCGCGGCGTGGTCCTGGCGTAGTCCTAGTATGGGAAGTCGGACCGGCCGACTTCCCGCGCCTGCCCTCCCGGGGGCGGCCGGCGGAACGGCGTGTGGGCGCGGTGCTGATGGTGGCCACCACCGTGGCCACGGTCTTCGGGTGGCCGGCCTTCTCGCCGTCCCTGCGCCCTGCCCGGGGGCGGTGCCCCGCGTGGTGGCGGGAGTGCGCCGGGCTGGTTGGATGCGGGCATGACGGACTGGTCCCGACTCAGCCATGCCTACGGTCCCGCCGACGACATTCCGGATCTGCTGGCGCGGATCGGCTCGGCGCCGACCGCGGAACTCTGGAGTGACCTGTGGGCGGCGCTGTGCCACCAGGGGAGCGTCTACCCGGCGAGCTTCGCGGCTCTGCCGTGGCTGGCCGAACGGGCCGGGTGCGGGGAGCGGGAGCAGGAGGTTCAGGCCGTGCTGCTGGCCGGCGCGATTCTGGGCGGGGCCGGGCAGGCGGACGCGGGCGGTGTTCGGGCGGAGTTCGCGACGGAGGCGGAGGACCTGCTGGCGGCGGCGAACCGGCACCTTCGGGGCGGCGCGGACGCCGACGACTACGTTCACCTCCTGGGAGCCATGCTGGGCCTCGAAGGCGTTCCCGGCTGGAGTGAGGAGCTGGCCTGGGGGATCGCCAACGAGGAGTACCAGGTCGCCTGCCCGGACTGCGAGGCCGATCTGTTCATCGCCCTCGGCGAGCGCGGGTTCTTCTCGGCCGCCGACGACTACGCGCTCTCCGACGGCGCCGTCGAGACGCGGCCCCTGCGTCCGGCGGACCCCGCCGCCCTGGACGGCATCGGCCGGCGCCTTCACGGCCTCGCGCTCGCCGACGGGCAGCGCGAGGTCGCCCATGTGCTGACCCACGTCTTCGGTCATGGGACCTGTCCTTCCTGTGAGGCCCGCTTCGCGGTCGCCGATCGGATCGCCGCCGACTGGTGAGCGGGGTCAATCGCGGAGGGTGCGGCGGGCGGAGGTGGTGAGGAGCGTGGTGGCGAGCAGGGCCAGGGTCAGGGCGGTGACGAGGACCGGGGAGGGACCGGCGAGCCGGCCGTCGCGGTGGACGGCGCCCATGAAGTCGACGGCGGCGACCTGGTTCACCACCAGGTACCAGAGCGGCAGGTAGAGCGCCTGGAAGAGGCGGTGGGTGCGGGAGAGGGTGCCGAGGGCGAGGGCCAGGGAGGGGATGAACAGGGCGCCGGCCGACCAGGCGGCCACACCGGCGGTGTCGCCGGCCGCGGCCAGCCGGACCAGGACCCCCGCGCCGAGCAGGGCGGTGAGCAGCACCCCGGCGGTCCATTCGGCGAGCAGCCGGGCGCGGGCGGCCGGGTAGGCGCCGAGCAGGGACTCCAGCCCGTACTCGGCCGAGCGGCTGCCGAGGCGGGACCAGAGCAGTACCGGCCAGATCCAGGCGGCGGGCAGCAGGGCCCCCGCGCCGGCGTCCGGCGGGACGGCGAGGCCGGCCGCGACCAGCCCGGCGGCCACGAGCCACCACCAGCGCGAGGCGTCGGCGAACAGGATCCGCGCCTCCCCGAACAGCAGCCGGCCGAAGCCGGGGCCGCGCCCGGGCCGTACCGCGACGGGGGCGGGCAGGGTGAGCGGGAGGAGCGGGAGGATCGGGAGGACCGGGGGCGCGGACGGCACCGGAGCCGCCTCGCCGCCGCCCGTCGGCATCCGCCGTTCGGACGACGCGCCGCGCGCCGGGTCGAAGCGGGTGAACCAGAGCGCGGGCAGCGCGGCCAGGGCCACCGCGAGCAGCACCAGCAGCAGCCGCTGGACGAGGAAGCCGCCGTCCAGGCCCGCGCCGTCCCAGCGGAAGGCCTCCAGCGGGGTGTCCACCCTGGTCAGGCCGAGGCTGAACTCGTCGCTGCCCAGGTCGACGCCGCGCGCGGCCAGCGCGTCGCGCAGGGAGGCGGCCGCCGGACCGAGGCCCAGCCCGCCGAGCGGGGCGCCGGGCTTCTCTCCGGCGATCAGCAGCACCGGGGCGCAGAGGGCCCAGAGGACGTTGCCCAGCCCGCCGCGCAGCAGCGGCACCGTCTCGAACAGGACGGCCAGCGCGGCCGTCGCCGCGAGCAGCGGCAGCGTCAGCACCAGGAAGGGCGTCAGCAGGGCGGCCGGGTCCAGGGCGCGGTCCTCGCCCCGGACCAGTTGCAGGGCGGGCGCGGTCAGCGCGAGCACGCCGAGCATCGACGCCAGGACCAGCAGGTTGCCGAGGAACTTCGCGAGCAGCAGCTCGGCGGTCCGCAGCGGCGTCGCGGCGAGGATCCGGCCGACGCCGGTCTCCTCGTCGCGCCCGAGCCCCTTGCGGACCACGTAGAACCCGCCGAGGGTGAGCCAGAGGGCCCCGGCCAGGGCGGTTGCGGTGCCGACGTAGGCGCTGTTGTACTCGCCCCGGAAGCGGCCCAGCGCGAGGATCGCCCAGTGCCCGTCGGTGGGCGGCACGGCGAGCAGGCCGAGGCCGACGGCGGCCAGCAGCGTCACCGCGTAGGCGGGGCGGCGGACCCGGTCCCGGAAGTCGCCGAGGGCGAGCCGCCAGAGCCGGGCGAGCCGGGCGAGCACCCCGGCGCGGGCCGGGACGGCGTTTGTCGGGCGGGCCGTGGCGAGGGTGCTCGCGCTCATCGCCGCACCTCCGGACGGACGTGCGCGGCGGCGGAAGCGGCGGAAGCGGCGGCGGGCCGGACCAGGCCCAGGTAGGCGTCCTCCAGGTCGGGCGCGACCGGCACCGCCCCGGCGAACGGCGGACCGTCTGCGAGCAGCCGCAGCCGCACCCGCCCGTCCCCCGTGCGCACCATCCGGCTCACCACGTACCGGGCCTGCACGGCGGCCACCGCTCCCGGGTCGACCAGGACCTCCCACACCCGGCCGGCCTGGCCGCCCAGCAGCTCCTCCGGGCTGCCCCGGCGCAGCAGCCGCCCGCCGGCGACCACCGCGATGTCCCCGGCCACCGACTCGACGTCCGAGACGATGTGGGTGGACAGCAGCACCACCCGGTCCTCGGCGAGCGCGCTGAGCAGGTTGCGGAAGCGCACCCGCTCCTCCGGGTCGAGCCCGGCGGTGGGCTCGTCGACGACGATGACGCGCGGATCGCCGAGCAGCGCCTGGGCGATGCCGACCCGGCGCAGCATGCCGCCGGAGTACGCGCCGAGCGGCCGCCGCACCGCCTCGGTCAGGTTCACCAGCACGAGCAACTCGTCGATCCGGGCCCGCGCCGAGCGGGCGGACAGCCCCTTGGCGGCGGCCAGGTAGGCGAGGAACTCGCGCGCGGTGAGCTGTGGATGGACGCCGAAGTCCTGCGGGAGGAAGCCGAGTTCGCGCCGGAGCGGCTCGGGCCGGGCGAGCGCGTCGGCACCCCGGTAGGTGAGGCGGCCGGCGGTGGGCCGGGTGACGGTGGCGACGATGCGCATCAGGGAGGACTTGCCCGCGCCGTTCGGCCCGAGCAGGCCGAGCAGCCCGGGGCCGAGCCGCAGCGAGAGGCCGTCGACGGCGCGCTTGCCGCCCCGGTAGACCTTGCTGACGCCGGTCAGTTCGAGGATGGGCGGGTCGGTGGGGCGGGGATCGGGGCGGACTGCGGGTCGGACTGCGGGTCGGCTCATGGGTTCTGCTCTTCCGGCCGGTGCGTGGGCGGTTGGTGACGTCATGGACGGTTGGTGACGTCGATGAGCCTCCCCGATCGGCGGGACGCTGCCATCTGCCGTTCGGCAGAGATCGGACCTGACGAAGGACAAGGGTTGGCGCGCGTCGAGCCTTGACAGGTGGTTCGGGTACTGGATTACTTGGCCCCGTCGAGAGGCAACCGAATGATCGGTCGGCCGAGCCGGCCGAGCCGACGGGGTCGGAGAGGTCGGTACGCCTGGAGGGAGGCGCGATGAGCGGTGGAGGGACGACCGGGAGCGGCGCGGGGGCGCCGACACGCCTCGGCGAGGCGCCGCCGGACGGGCTGCTGGACGCCGGCGAGCGGATGACCCGCGAGGAGTTGCGCGCGCACCAGCTCAAGCACCTGCGGGCCACGCTGCGCCACGCCTACGCCAACGTCGAGCCGTACCGCCGCAAGTTCGACGCGGCCGGCGTCACCCCCGAGGACTGCCGCACCCTCGCCGACCTCGCGCGCTTCCCCTTCACCACCAAGGCCGACCTGCGCGACACTTACCCGTACGGCATGTTCGCCGTCCCGAGGGAGGAGGTCCGCCGGATCCACGCCTCCAGCGGCACCACCGGCCGCCCCACCGTGGTCGGCTACACCGAGCGCGACCTCGACGTGTGGGCCGACGTGGTGGCCCGCTCGATCCGGGCGGCCGGCGGCCGGCCCGGCCACACGGTGCACATCGCCTACGGCTACGGCCTGTTCACCGGCGGACTGGGCGCGCACGCGGGCGCCGAACGCGCCGGCTGCACGGTCGTCCCGGCGTCCGGCGGCATGACGGCCCGCCAGGTCCAGCTGATCCAGGACCTCCGCCCCGAGATCATCATGGTCACCCCGTCCTACCTGCTCACCCTGCTCGACGAGTTCGAGCGGCAGGGCGTCGACCCGCGCACCACCTCGCTGCGGGTCGGCATCTTCGGCGCCGAGCCGTGGACGGAGGGGATGCGCGCCGAGATCGAGCGGCGGATGGACCTGCACGCGGTCGACATATACGGCCTCTCCGAGGTGATGGGGCCCGGCGTCGCCCAGGAGTGCGTGGAGACCAAGGACGGCCTGCACATCTGGGAGGACCACTTCTACCCGGAGGTGGTGGACCCGCTGACGGACGAGGTGCTGGCGGACGGCGCGAGCGGCGAACTCGTGTTCACCTCGCTCACCAAGGAGGCGCTGCCGGTGATCCGCTACCGCACCCGCGACCTCACCCGCCTGCTGCCGGGCACCGCCCGCCCCGCCTTCCGCCGGATGGCCAGGGTGACGGGGCGTAGCGACGACATGATCATCCTGCGTGGTGTCAACGTCTTCCCGACCCAGATCGAGGAGGTCCTGCTGCGGGTGCCGGCCGTCGCGCCGCACTTCCAGCTCCGGCTGACCCGCCGGGGCCGGCTGGACCACATGACGGTGCGGGTCGAGGCGCGTCCGGACGCCGCCCCCGAGCAGCGCGAAGCGGCCGCCGCGGCGATCGTGCGGGGCGTCAAGGACGGGGTGGGCGTGAGCGTGGAGGCCGAAGTGGTGGACCCGTACAGCCTGGAGCGCTCGGTCGGCAAGATCCGGCGGATCGCGGACCTGCGGGAGAACTGAACGCCGGGAGCGGCCTCGCCGCGCGCGCGGGCCCGTTCTGCGGGACGGTGGGAGACGGGAGGTCCGTGCCCCGGGGCACGCCCGGGGCCGCCCGTAGCCCGGGAGATAGCCATGGACCCAGAAGGCCTGGCCGCTGCCGCCACCCCGACGAGGCTCGGCGGATACCTCAGCAGCCTGCCGCGCCCGCCGGCCGCCCATCACGCGGGGCCCGCGCGGACGGTCCGCACGACGATGTACGACGGTCACCGGATCGTCGTCACCACGACTTACGAGATCACCGTGGACGGCCACCCGATCGGCGCGCACCTCGGGGTGGACCCGGACGGCAACGTGCACTGCCACGCGCTGCCCGCGTACCGGTTCCTCTCGGCGCTGGACGCCGTGAAGGCGGTGATCGACAACTATCCCGACGAGTTCACCGATCAGGGCGGCCAGGGCGGACACGGTGAAGGCGGCCACGGCGGTCACGGCGGGGGCGGCCACGGCGGTCACGACCATGACCACGACCACGAGCACGGAGGTGGCTGAGATGGCCGCCGTCGTCCGCAGGAACATCCTCACCGACACCGCCGTCCGCGACGCCTACACCTCCGGCGTCAACCTGCTCAAGCGCGAGCACAGCACCTTCACCACCGCCGACTTCGGCATCGCCGGCCCGGCCGAACCCGTCCGCACCTACGACCTCTTCGTGATCTGGCACGTGCTGGCGATGCGCACCGCCGTCCCGCCCGGCGGCGACGCCAACATCCGCAACGCGGCCCACCGCGGCCCGATCTTCCTGCCCTGGCACCGGGTGATGCTCGGCCTGCTGGAGGCCAACCTCCAACGCGTGCTGGGCGACACGTCCTTCGGCCTGCCCTACTGGGACTGGACGGCGGACTCGGTGCTCGACCTGCCGTCGGACAGCGACTTCTGGCAGCCGACCTGCATGGGCGGCAGCGGTGTGCCGGTCAAGGACGGACCGTTCGGCGTCGACCCGGCCAACCCGAACGACCCCGACGCCTTCCGGGTCCGGATCGACGTCAACTCCTCGCTCACGCTGATCAACCGCCACCCGCCGCGCGGCCTGCGCCGGGCCCTCGGCCGCGACGCGCCCAACGTGCCGAGCGCCGAGGAGGTCGAGGCCGCGTACGACACCGACCCGGTGACCGGCAACCCCAACCTCGCCGTCTACGACTTCGCGCCGTGGGACGTCGACTCGGAGGGCTTCCGCAACCGCCTGGAGGGGTTCAACCCCTTCGGCCTGCACAACCTGGTGCACGTCTACATCGGCCGCGACATGGGCCTGGCCTCCTCGCCCAACGACCCGGCGTTCTACCTGCACCACTGCAACGTCGACCGGCTCTGGGAGGGCTGGATGCGGCGCAACGGGCGGCACTACCTGCCCGACCAGTCCGCCCCGGCGGTGCTGGAGGGCCACCGGCTCAAGGACCCGATCGTCTCCCCGCTCGGCTCCTCCGCCACGCCCGAGTCCGTCCTCGACTCGACCGCCGTCTACACCTACGACGTGCTGACCTGACGCGGCCTGCCGCCCGCGCCGCCCGCCCGCTGCTGCGCTCAACGGGCGGGCGGCGCGGTGCCATCGGGGGCCATCCGGACGGTGCCGCCGTCGACCCCACCAGGTGCCGCAGCCCGCGGATCGCCTTCTCCCGCTCGGGCACGTGGAACTGCCCGCCCTCGCCCGCCGGGTACGCCGGGAAGCGGTCCGGCGCGGGGCCGAACAACCTGAGCAGCGGCACCTGGTACGCGGTGATCGAGGCGAGGTCGTCGACCTCGACGCCCTCGGTGATGCGGTCGCCGCTGCGCGTGCCGGAGGGGAGCCTGCCCGCGTCCGAACGAGGCGGACGGCGCGGCCGAAGGCGTCGGCCCCGCCGGCCGGCACGAGCCAGAAGAGCGACTCGTCGCGGGCCCCGTGCGCGCCGAGGCCGAGCGGCTGGTGTCGGAAGCCGGGGTCCTGCGGGGTGAAGTGGACGGTGCCGCTGTCGGGTTCGCCGTCGAGGGATCCGGCGGGCTCATTGCGGCGGCGGGCTTCCGGCAGGGGGCGTGAACCGCGCGATGTCGGGCGGGTGAACGGCGGTCGCGCGCCCTCTACGATGAGGCCATGAGCGGGAGCCTCCAGGTATCAGGTGCACATGCCTCGCAGCAGTCCGGCGCGGACGAACGGCTGGACGTGGCCGCCGGCATCCTCGCCCTGCTCGCCGACCGCACCCGGCTCGCGCTGCTCCAGCGGCTGAGCGAGGGGGAGGCGGACGTGACCACGCTGACCGAGGCCGCCGGAGCGGCCCGCCCGTCGGTGAGCCAGCACCTCGGCAAGCTGCGGCTGGCCGGGCTGGTGTCGACCCGCAAGGACGGCCGGCGGGTGGTGTACGCGCTGCGGCACGGGCACCTGCGGCGGTTGGTCCACGAGGCGCTGAACGTGGCCGACCACCAGATCAGCGGGCTGCCGCCGCACGACTGAGCGCGGTGCGCCGCCGCCTCGCCCGGTTCGGGGCGGGGCGGCTTCTTTTTAGTCAATGCGTGCACACGTATGCACACGTTGGCCTATTCTGGAGGGGTGGCGCCCGCACGGGACGCCCCGGCCGCCGCGCCGCGTCCGAACGGAGTCCCCGTTGCTCTCCGTGCTCCGCAACCGCACCTACCGGCACCTGTTCACCGCCCAGGTGGTCGCCCTCGCCGGCACCGGCCTGGCCACCGTGGCGCTGGGCCTGCTCGCCTACGACCTCGCCGGGCCCGACGCCGGCTCGGTACTGGGCACCGCGCTGGCGATCAAGATGGTCGCCTACGTGGGGATCGCCCCGGTCGTCGCCGCGCTGGCGCACCGGATCCCGCGCCGGCGCCTGCTGGTCGCCGCCGACCTGGCGCGCGCCGGGGTGGCGCTCGGGCTGCCGTTCGTCGGATCGGTGTGGCAGGTCTATCTGCTGATCTTCGTCTTGCAGGCGGCCTCGGCGACCTTCACACCGGCGTTCCAGTCGGTGATCCCCGAGGTGCTGCCCGAGGAGCGCGACTACACCCGGGCACTGTCCCTCTCCCGGCTCGCCTACGACACCGAGAGCCTGGTCAGCCCGGCCCTGGCCGCCGGGCTGCTGGCGCTGGTCGGCTACCGCTGGCTGTTCTGGGGGACGGTGACCGGCTTCCTGGCCTCGGCGGTGCTGGTCGTGTCGGTGGTCCTGCCGGGTGGTGGGGTGCTCAAGGAAGGCGGGCTGGCCGGGGTGCGGCCGGTCGCGGCGCGATCGCTGGCCGGGATCCGGCTCTTCCTCTCCGTGCCGCGGCTGCGGGCACTGCTCGCCCTGGACCTCGCCGTCGCCGCCGGCGGGGCGACGGTGATCGTCAACACCGTCGTCTACGTCCGCGACGGGCTGGGCCGCTCCGCGGGCGACGTGCCGCTCGCGCTCGGCGCGTACGGGGCCGGGTCGATGGCGGTCGCGCTGCTGCTGCCCCGGATGCTGGACCGGGTGGCGGACCGGGCTGTGATGCTGCCCGCCGCGTTCGCGGTCGCGGGACTGCTCGCCGTGCTGGCGGTGGTCACCGCGGCGGGGCGGGCGGCGGACGGCGGCGGATGGCGCTGGCCCGCGCTGCTCGCCCTGTGGGCCGGGCTGGGCGCGGCGGGCTCGCTGATCCTCACCCCGGGCGGACGCCTGCTGCGCTCCGCCGTGCCGCCGGCCGACCTGCCCGCCGTCTTCGCGGCCCAGTTCTCGCTCTCGCACGGCTGCTGGCTGCTCGCCTACCCACTGGCCGGCCGGCTCGGCGCCACCGCCGGCCTCCCCACCGCCACGGCCGCCCTCGGCACCCTCGCCCTGATCGCAGCCACCGTGGCCACACGCGCCTGGCGCACCCTCACACCGCCCCCGGCGCCCGCCCGCCGCCACAGCCTCGCCACCCGACCGCGCCGTCAGCACCGCCCGGCGGCCCGCTGACACGCTGGCCCGTGCCGTTCGCTGTGCTCCGGCGGTGCCGTTCGCTGTGCTCCGGCGGTGCCGTTCGCTGTGCTCCGGCGGTGCGGTGCCGTTCGCTGTGCTCCGGCGGTGCGGTGCCGTTCGCTGTGCTCCGGCGGTGCCGTTCGCTGTGCTCCGGCGGTGCGGTGCCGTTCGCTGTGCTCCGGCGGTGCGGTGCCGTTCGCTGTGCTCCGGCGGTGCCGTTCGCTGTGCTCCGGCGGTGCGGTGCCGTTCGCTGCGCTCCGGCGGTGCGGTGCCGTTCGCTG